>NZ_CP011770.1:2866268-3205037 GCF_001028705.1 Croceicoccus naphthovorans
GCCTCGACCGGCATGATCATCGTCACCTCCATCGCGCTGTCGGGCATGATTACCAACGACCTGATCGTGCCGCTGTTCTTCCGCGGCCAAATGCGCCGCCGGGGCGAGGCGCAACCGTTCGGCGCAACGCTGATCAACATCCGTCGGCTGGTGATCGCCGGGCTGATGGCGCTGGCTTACGCGTACCTGCGATCCTCCACCGGCATGTCGCTGGCGGGGCTAGGCGAAATTGCCTTTGCCGGGGCCGCGCAGTTCGCGCCGGGGCTGTTGTTCGGGTTCTTCTGGCGCAAGGCCAACCGCGTCGGGATGATCGCCGGACTGGGTGCCGGGTTTACGACGTGGCTGCTGCTGCTCGCCATGCCGATCTTCGGCAGCGACATCGTGCCGCCGGTTATCGGCACCGACCCGTTCGTATCGGGCGTCTTGCTCTCACTATCGGCCAACGTGGCGCTGTTCGTGCTGTTCAGCCTTGCCGCGGAACCGACCCTGCTGGACCGGGTGCAGGCCGTGGCCTTCGTCGACCGCAGCGAGACCGACGCCAGCCGCGCCCGCATCGTGACCGACACCCGCGTCGCCGATTTCCGCCTGCTGCTCGAACAGTTTCTCGGCCCCGAAAAGGCGCGCGACGCGCTGAACCGGCTGCGGCTGGTGACCGCACGGCGCTATCAGGATGCCGACCAGCCCGATGCCGAACTGATCGACACCACCGAGCGGCTGGTCAGCTCGATCATCGGATCGTCCTCTGCCCGCGCGCTGGTGCAATCCACGCTGGAGGGTGAGCCGGTCAGCGTCGAACGCGTCGTCGCCATGTTCGACGAAACCAGCCAGCGGCTGCAATTCGGGTCCGACCTCCTTCAGATCGCTATCGAGAATATCGACCAAGGCATCTCGGTGGTGGACGCGGACCAGCGATTGGTCGCGTGGAACAACCGGTATCGAGAAATGTTCGACCTGCCGCCCGAACTGGTCGAAGTCGGACGACCGATTGCAGAGCTGATCCGTTTCAACATGCGTTCCGTCGGGATCGGCGAGGATGCGATCGAGCGTGAAGTGTCGAAACGCCTGTTCCACTTGCGCGCGGGCCGCCGGCATCTGACCGAACGCGAACAGCCCGACGGGCGCGTGCTGCGCATCCTCGGCAACGCGGCACCCGGCGGCGGTTATGTCACCAGCTACACCGACATTACCGCCGACCGTAAGGCAGAGGCCGCGCTGGAGGCGAAGGTGCGCGAACGCACCGAACAGCTGGTCGAAGCGAACCGCGCGCTGGAAACAGCGACCAGGTCCAAAACCCGCTTCCTCGCCGCAGCCAGCCACGATCTGGTCCAGCCGATGAACGCGGCGCGCCTGTTCGCCAGCGCCTTGGCAGAGGAAATCGGCCCGGACCGCGCGCAGGAATCGGCGCTGCTGGACCAGATCGACCGCTCCATCGAAACCGCCGACCGGTTGCTTCGCGCCTTGCTCGACATATCGCGGCTCGACGGCGGCAAGGCGCGGGTGGAGCCCGAACGCTTCGCGCTGGACCGGGTGTTCGAAGAGATCGAGAACGAGTTCGCGGTGCAGGCCGAGGCGAAGGGGCTGGGCCTGACCGTCCGCCGCACGGGGCTGTGGCTAAAGACCGACCGGGGGCTGTTCGTCTCGGTGCTGCAGAACCTCGTCACCAATGCCGTGCGCTATACCGACGAGGGGCGCATCCTTGTCGCCGCGCGCAAGCGGGGGCAGCAAGTGGAAGTGATCGTCGCGGATCAAGGGCGCGGCATTTCCGAGGAAGACCTGCCGCGCATCTTCGAGGAATTCACCCGCGTCGGTCAACGCGACAATGCGTCGTCGGGGCACAGCCTCGGCCTCGGCCTGGCCATCGTGCGGCGCATTGCGGCGATGCTGGGGACGGAGATTGCAACACGATCCGTGCTGGGGCGCGGCACCTGTTTCAGCTTCTGCCTGCCGATGGCCGAACCGGGCAAAGTCGCCCCAACCCCTACACCGGCGCGTCCGCAATCCGCGATGCCTACGGCCTATACCATCGCCTGTGTCGACAACGATCCGGCGGGGCTGGCAGCGGTTACCGCGCTGTTCGAACGGTGGGGACATACGGTGCATTCGGCGACCGATCCGGCGGCGCTGGACCTTGCCGATGCGCCCGATCTGGTCGTGCTGGATTACCAGTTGGACGATGGACTGCGCGGCGATGCCGCCTACGAAACGCTGTGCCAGCGGTGGGGCGCAAGACCGCCAGCGATCCTGCTGACTGCGGAGGAAACGGCGGAAACCAAGGCCGCCGCAGACCGCATCGGGGCGCGGCGCATGATCAAACCGCCCTCGCCCCCGACGCTGCGGGCGCTGGTCAGCGCGCTACTCGGATAGGGCCTGCGCGCAAGCCACCGCGCTGGCCCATGCCCACTGAAAGTTATAGCCGCCCAGCCAGCCGGTAACATCCACCGCCTCGCCTATGAAGTACAATCCGGGCACGGTTTTTGCCTCCATCGTTTTCGACGACAGCCCCGCCGTGGCGACGCCGCCGACGGTGACCTCGGCCTTGGCGAATCCTTCGGTGCCGGTCGGGTGAAACGTCCAGCGCTTCAACCGTTCTCCGCCCGCGCGCAGGGCCTTGTCCTTGGTGTCGGCAAAGGCGGTTTCGATGCCGATACGGTCGGCGAGCGCCGCAGCCAGCCGGTCCGGCATCGTGGCGGAAAGCGTGGAGCGCACGGTTGCCTTGGGGTTCTCGGCCTTGGCCTCGATCAGGCGTTCCGCCGTGGCATCGGGCAGGAAATCGACCGTCACCGCCTCCCCCGATTGCCAGTATGAAGAGACCTGCAAGATTGCCGGCCCAGACAGCCCGCGATGGGTGAACAGCGCCGCCTCGCGGAACTTCGGCCCTTTTGCCGCGGATTGGCCTGCCTCCGCAACAACCTCGTTCGCCACGCCCGACAAGTCGCGAAACAGTGCATCGTCATCGCCCAGCGTCAGCGGTACCAGCGCCGGACGCGGCTGAACGACTTTCAGCCCGAACTGCCTTGCAAGGTCATAGGCGAACCCGGTCGCGCCCATTTTGGGTATCGATGGCCCGCCGGTGGCAACGACCAGCTTCGTCGCGTTGACCGCGCCTTTCCCGGTTTCAACCGTGAACAG
Organism: Croceicoccus naphthovorans; assembly: GCF_001028705.1. NCBI lineage: Bacteria > Pseudomonadati > Pseudomonadota > Alphaproteobacteria > Sphingomonadales > Erythrobacteraceae > Croceicoccus > Croceicoccus naphthovorans. The sequence goes on from NZ_CP011770.1 coordinate 2,869,398, forward strand.
ACCATCGGCATGGCGCACGCCCCCGATGGCCGCGCCGCAGCGAAGCTCGACTTGGCCCTTGGCGCATTCGGCCAGCAGCATATCGACGATCTGCACGGCCGAGCCATCGCAGAACAACTGGCCCAACGTTTTCTCATGCCAGGCAATGCCGTAGGTTTCGACCAGTGCGAGGAAGTCCCGCGCCGTATATCGCGCCAGCGCCGATTTCGCGAAATGCGGATTGGCCGACAGGTAACGATCCGGCGCAACTTGCAGGTTGGTGAAATTGCACCGCCCGCCGCCTGAAATCAGGATCTTCTTGCCGGGCCGGTCAGCACCCTCCAGCAAAAGCACCCGCAAACCCCGCTGCCCCGCACGCGCGGCGCACATCAAACCGGCCGCGCCTGCGCCCAGCACGATGACGTCGAATACGTCCCCGCTCACGATTTCGCGTAGGGGTTCTTCGGACTGCGCAGCATGATGCGAACCGGCACCGAGCCGAACCCGAGATCACGGCGCATGGAATTCACCAGATAGCGTTCGTAGGACGCGGGCAGGTCATCCAGCCGCGTGCCAAAAATCACGAAACGCGGCGGCCTTGCCCCGGTCTGCGTGATATAGCGCAGCTTGATCCGCTTGCCCCCCGGCGCGGGCGGCGGGTTGGCGGCCATGGCATCGTCGAACCAGCGGTTCAGTGCCGCCGTCGGCACGCGCCGGTTCCAGATGTCGCGCGTTTCGAACGCGGCGCCCAGCAGATTATCCAGCCCCTTGCCCGTCCGCGCCGACACCGCAACCAGCGGCACGCCTTTCACCTGCGCCAAGCCTTCGTCCAGCGCGTGGCGAATGCCGTTGAACAGGCCCGAAGGGTCCTCCGCCACGTCCCACTTGTTGATCGCAACGATCAGCGCGCGGCCTTCCTCGACGACGTGGGCCGCGATCTTGAGATCCTGATGCTCCAGACCTTTCGTGGCATCGAGCAGCAGCACGACCACCTCGGCAAAGTCCACCGCGTGGCGCGCGTCGGCAACGGCCAGCTTTTCCAGCTTGTCGGTCACTTTTGCGCGTTTGCGCATGCCCGCCGTGTCGATCAGCTTGACCCGACGATCCTCGCCCAGCTTCGGATCGTGCCAGACCCAGTCGATGGCGATCGAATCGCGCGTGATCCCCGCCTCCGGCCCGGTCAGCAGGCGATCTTCGCGCAAAAGCTGGTTGATCAGCGTGGACTTGCCCGCATTCGGGCGGCCCACGATGGCCAGTTGCAGCGGGCCGAGCGGCTTTTCCTCGTCCTCGCCCAGTTCGACCGCGTGTTCGTCAGGCTGAAGCGGGTCGAGAATCGGCAACAGCGCCTCGAACAGGTCGGCAACGCCCTCGCCATGCTCGGCGCTCATCGCCACAGGATCGCCAAGACCCAGCGCATAGGATTCGAAAATACCCGAATCGCCCGCCTTACCCTCGGCCTTGTTGGCGACGACGGTGACGGGCACCGACGTGCGTTGCAGCCAGCGGGCGATTTCCTCGTCCAGCGGGGTCAACCCGGCGCGGCTGTCGATCACGAACAGAGCGGCAGCGGCCCCGACCAGCGCGGCCTCCGTCTGCTGACGCATCCGGCCCGGCAGGGTCTCTGCGTCCTCGTCTTCCCAGCCCGCCGTGTCGACGATCTGGAATTTCAGGCCCAGCAGTTCGACATCGCCGAACCGGCGGTCGCGCGTCACCCCCGGCTGATCGTCGACCAGCGCGAGTTTCTTGCCGACGAGCCGATTGAACAGCGTCGACTTGCCCACATTGGGGCGTCCGATGATGACGACTTGCGGCAGCATCCGCGCCAAGTGGCGATTTGGCGCGGGTTACGCAAGGAAATTACACGAGCGTCCGTAGTTGTGAGGCCCGGGCGCAGCGACCAAAGGGAGCGAACCGACGCCAATCAAAGCGTCGTGAAGATGCTGCCGAAGTCTTTTCCGCCCAAGCCCGCCTTGTCGGCTGCTTCGTAAATCTCGGTCGCCTTGCGGCCCAGATCAACCTTTGCGCCGCTGTCGTCCGCCGCCGCCATGGCAAGGCGCAAGTCCTTCAGCATCAGCGCGACCGCGAAGCCGCCCGCGTAATCGTTGTCTGCCGGGCTGGCTGATCCTACGCCCGGAACCGGGGTGTAGTCGTTGAGCGACCAGCAATAACCGGTCGATTTCGAGCTGATGTCATAAAACGTCTGCGGGTCCAGCCCGTTGCGCTCGGCCAGCTTCATAGCCTCGCACGTGCCGATCATATGCGCGGCGAGCAGCATGTTGTTGCACATCTTCGCGACCTGACCGGCCCCGGCGTCGCCCGCGCGGATCACGGCCTTGGCCATTGGTTCCAGCACCGGCTTGGCCCGCTCGAACGCCGAAGCGGTGCCGCCAACCATGAAAGTCAGGTTTCCGCCATTGGCCGCCGCGATGCCGCCCGACACCGGGGCATCGACCATGTCATAGCCTGCCTTCGTTGCGGTTTCGATCATTTCGCGCGCGGTGGCGACGTCGATCGTGGAACAGTCTAGCAGCAGCGCGCCCTTGGGCGCCTTGCCGATCACGTCGTTCGTCAGCACCGCCTTCACGATCGCGCCATTGGGCAGCATCGTGACGACCGCCTCGGCATCGGCCACCGCCTCGGGCACGGCCGTAAACATCGTACAGCCGTTCTCCGCCGCGCGGGCCAGCGCCTCTTCGGACAAGTCGAAAGCAGCCACCTCGTGCCCCGCCTTGGCCAGGTTCGCGGCCATCCCGCCGCCCATGTTGCCAAGGCCGATGAATGCGATTTTCATAGCAAATCCAGTCCAGAAAATAGCCCGTAGCCTCCGATGACAATCAGAAGAGGCCCGAAGAGTGAAATCATGACGAGTTGTAGTCGCTGGAGGACGCGGTCGAATTTTGTCAGCGGCAGAGGTTCAGCGCCAGTAGTCTTGAGTATCGCCGCTTCGGCGATACTAACCATCTCGTCCTTGCGATGCCGCCAACCAAGGATGGCCAGCCAAGAAAACAGCAGTCCAACTACCAAGAGAACCAGAGCGAAGATCACCGCCCCTTCCAGTTCCCCGCGCGCTTCTCGACGAAGGCGGCCATGCCCTCGTCCTTGTCCCCGGTCGCGGTCAGCACCTGAAACATACGGCGTTCGGCGATCAGACCCTGATCCAGCGTCGTTTCGAACGCTGTGTTGACCATTTCCTTGTTCATCATCGCGGCCAGCGGCGGCATTCCGGCGATCGTCGCGGCGGTTTTCATCGCGTCGTCGACCAGTTCGCCCAGCGGCACGATGCGCGCGACAAGGCCGCTGCGTTCGGCTTCCTCGGCGTCCATCATCCGGCCCGTCAGGCACATCTCCATCGCCTTGGACTTGCCGACCGCGCGGGTCAGGCGCTGCGATCCGCCCATGCCGGGGCCGACGCCCAGCTTGATTTCCGGCTGGCCGAATTTCGCGGTGTCGGCGGCGATTATGAAGTCGGCCATCATGGCCAATTCGCATCCGCCGCCCAGCGCGAAGCCGTTGACCGCGGCGATCCAAGGCTTGCGGACCTTTTTCACGATGTCTGCGGTCCAACCCGCAAAGAAATCCTCGATATAGAAATCGGCGGCGGGCTTGTCGGACATTTCCTTGATGTCGGCCCCAGCAGCGAATGCCTTGTCGCCGCTGCCGGTCAGCACCGCGCAAAGCTGCGAGCCATCAGCCTCAAACTTGGCGAAAGCATCGGTCAATTCGGCCAGCACGGTCGAGTTCAACGCGTTCAGCGACTTGGGCCGGTTCAGCGTGATCAGCGTGACCGCGCCGCGCGTTTCGGTAAGGATCGTTTCGTAGGTCATAGCGGTTTCCACTCATGTTCCGGGGGCAGCGGGGCAAACAGGCTGTCGACCATTTCGTCGCTCACCTCTTCTGGCGTGGCCGGTTGCCACTGCGGGTTGTTGTCCTTGTCCACCAAGAGCGCGCGAACGCCCTCGGCAAAATCATGCCGGGTAATCGCACGTGACGCGCCGCGCAGTTCCATCGCCATATTGTCGGCGAAGTTTTTGCAGGCAGCGCCCAGTTCAAGTTGCTTCAGCACGTATTTGCAGGCCGACGGGCTTTTGCTGCGGAGGGTTTTCAGCTCCTTGCCCGCCCAGTCGCCGCCATCGGCTTCCAACGCGGCCAGGATGTCCTCGAACCGGTCCGAGGCGAACAGCGTGTCGATCCTCCCCCGATTTCGGAGGATGCGCGCGTCTGGCGCAGGGGTGGAAAGGTCGGCCAGTGCCGCTTCGATCCCGGCTGGATCGGCAACGATCCGCGCCTTCGCCTCTGCCAGCGATTCCGCCGACAGGTAATGCGTGGCCAGCCCCGCCGCGAGGCATTCCGCCCCGTCCAGCCGCGCGCCGGTCAGGCCGAGGAACCGACCCAGCCGTCCGTCCAGCCGTGACAGGTACCAACCGCCGCCAACGTCGCAGATCAGGCCGATGCCGGTTTCGGGCATGGCGAACTTCGTATTTTCGGTCGCGACGCGGTGTTTCGCGGGCTGCGATATGCCGACCCCGCCACCCATCGTGATGCCGTCCATGAAGGCGACGACGGGCTTGGGATAAGTGAACATCAGGTGGTTGAGCTTGTACTCGACATCGAAGAAATGCCGCCCGCTCTCTCCGCCATCGTCCAGCCCGGACTTGCGCAGCAGGGTAACATCGCCGCCCGCACAGAACCCGCGCCCTTCGGCATGGTCGAGGATCACCGCCTGAACCGCATCGTCGTCGCGCCAGGCCAGCAGCGCAGCGGTCATCGCCTCGCACATGTCCAGCGTCAGCGAGTGGATCGCCTTGGGCCGGTTGAGCGATATGTGCCCGACCGCGCCGTGGTTATGGATGTGGACCAGATCGGTCATATGACCCACACTCATTTCACCAAGTCCCGCCCGACGATCATGCGCATGATCTGGTTCGTGCCTTCAAGGATCGAATGGACCCGCAAATCGCGGTACAGCTTCTCCACCGGGTATTCCTTCAAGTATCCGTAACCGCCGAACAGTTGCAGCGCCCGGTCCACGACTTTCGATCCGGTCTCGGTCGCGATCATCTTGGCCATTGCGGCAAACCGCGTCTTGTCCGGCGCGCCCTCGGTCACTTTCGCAGCGGCGAGGTAGAGCAGCGCCCGCGCCGCCTCCAGCTCTGCCGCCATTTCGGCCAGCGTGAACTGCGTGTTCTGGAAATCGGCGATGGCCTTGCCGAACTGCTTGCGGTCTTTCGTATAGGCAACCGCCTCGTCCAACGCGCGCTGCGCCCCGCCCAGCGAACAGGCGCCGATGTTGAGGCGTCCTCCGTCCAGCCCAGCCATCGCGATGGAAAAGCCCTGCCCTTCGGCACCGACAAGGTTCGCCTTGGGCACTTTCACGTTATCGAGGATCAGCGCTGCGGTCGGCTGGGAATTCCAGCCCAGCTTCTTTTCCTGCGCGCCGAACGACACGCCGGGCATGTCCTTTTCGATCACGACGCAGGAAATGCCCTTGGGCCCATCCTTCCCGGTGCGGACCATCGTGACGTAGATCTCGTTCTCACCGCCACCGGAAATGAACTGCTTCGATCCAGTAATCTCCCAGTGATCGCCCTTGTCGACCGCCCTGGTCTTCAACGCCGCCGCGTCGCTGCCCGATGCCGGTTCGGTCAGGCAGTACGATGCCATCCGGTTCATCGCGATCAGGTCGGGCAGATAGCGGTCCTTCAGGTCCTGCGACCCGAAGCAGTCGATCATCCAGCTGGCCATGTTGTGGATCGAGACAAAGGCACTGGTAGAAGGACAGCCATAGGCCATCGCTTCCATGATCAGCGCCGATTCCAGCCGCCCCAGACCGATCCCGCCCGATTCCTCGGACACGTAGATCGCCGCAAAGCCCAGCTCCGCCGCCTGTTTGATCGTGTCGCGCGGAAAGGTCTTGTGCTCATCCCATTCGCCCGCATTCGGGGTGATGGCATCGGCGGTGAAGCGCCGCGCCATCTCCTGAATGGCAAGCTGGTCTTCGGTCAGGGCGAACTGGCCGGTCATGGTCTCTCCTGAAAGTTGGGTCAGATCAGCCGCAGCTGATCCGCTCGATTATCATGTTGTCGTCATAGGATACCGTCAGCCGGTTGGCGCGGTAATCCATGGTCACGGCGGTGCGCGGCGGCACCCAGCGCAGGATCGTCGCGCCGCTGCGCGCCATCAGTTCTGCACCGGTGGCGGTAGAGGCGGTCGATCCCAGCATGTCCTGCACGCCGGTCGCATCGCAGGTGCCTTCTCCACCAACAGGAACGCGGACGGGTTCGGATGCGGTCGTCGCACAGCCTGCGAGCAGGACGGGAGCGGCGATCAGCGCGGCAACTTTCAACGAATGGGTCATCATGTACACCTCTCATATTCGAACGGCCCGCCAGAGCCATCGCCGCCATTGGTGGAGCGGGTCAAGGTCGCACCGACCAGCCGAAGCGTTTCGGTGCGGGTCCATTCCCAGTCGAAGCTGGCGACGATATGGCTGGCATCGCGCTCGGCAACCGACGCCAAAGTGCCGACCGATTCGTAGAACGTCAGCGATTGCGATCCCACGGTCAGCAGACCTTTGCCATCGCTGCGGCTTGCGTCGCAATCGTTGGTTGTCATGCCCCAGCGGCCTTGCAGTCCGGCGGGGATGGTCTGCTCCATCTCGTCGGTCGCATCGCCGCCCGGTGGCCCGGCCCCATCGCCGATGCCGCCATCGGGTTCGACCGGCATCGGGGTTTCGGTGGGCAACGGATCGGGCTCGCTGGTATCGCCGCAAGCGGCAAGCGCGAGGAGGGAGGCCGCCGCAAGGGCGGCGCGGGCAGGCACGGTCAGACGCATGGCAAGTCCTTTCGCTCGGGTCCGGTCATACCGGACCCAACGTCCGAACGGGTCTGTGTGTCCCTATGCACCGCCTTACCCCCCGATCACCCCATCGTCGGTATGACGAATGCGTTAGAGCCATCACCGCCGCCATCGGGCCAGCGCTGTGTCACGGTCTTGACCTTGGTCCAGAACTTCAGCCCCTCGGTGCCGTACTGGTTCGTGTCGCCAAAGGCAGACCGCTTCCACCCGCCGAAGCTGTGATAGCTGACCGGCACCGGGATCGGCACGTTGATGCCGACCATCCCGACATTTACGCGCGACGCGAATTCGCGCGCGGCATGGCCGTTTCGGGTGAAGATCGCGACGCCGTTGCCGTACTGGTGCTGGCTGGGCAGCGTCAGCGCCTCCTCGAAATCCTTGGCGCGTACCATCTGCAGCACGGGGCCGAAGATCTCTTCCTTGTAACTTTCCATGTCGGTGGTGACATGGTCGAACAGGCTGGGTCCGATGAAGAAGCCTTCCTCGTATCCCTGCAGTTTGAAGTTGCGACCGTCGACGACCAGTTCGGCGCCCTCGTCGACGCCCTTCTGGATCCACGCCTCGACCTTTTCCTTGTGCTGCTTGGTCACCACCGGGCCGTAGTGTGCATCGGGGTCGGTGGCGATGCCGGGGCGCAGCGCGTCGATCGCAGGCAACAGCTTGGCTTTCAGCCGCTCGGCCGTATCCTCACCCACCGGCACCACGACCGGCAGCGCCATGCAGCGTTCGCCCGCCGAGCCATAGGCCGCGCCCATCAGGTCGTTCACCGCCTGATCCAGATCGGCGTCGGGCATGATGATGCCGTGGTTCTTCGCGCCGCCCATCGCCTGAACGCGCTTACCGGCGGCGACACCCCGCTTGTAGACATAGTGCGCAATGTCGGACGAGCCGACGAAGCTGACCGCCGCGATATCCGGGTGGTCCAGGATCGCGTCGACCATCTCCTTGTCGCCGTGGATCACCTGCAGCAGCCCCTCGGGCGCTCCGGCCTCAAGGAACAGTTCGGCAAGGCGGTTGGGGACGGAGGGGTCGCGTTCCGAGGGTTTCAAAATAAAGGCATTGCCGACCGCGATGGCCATGCCGAACATCCACATCGGGATCATCGCGGGGAAGTTGAACGGGGTGATGCCAGCGCCGATGCCCAGCGGCTGGCGCATCGAATAGACGTCGATGCCGGGGCCCGCGCCTTGCGTGTATTCGCCCTTCAGCACCTGCGGAATGCCGCAGCAATATTCGATGACTTCCAGGCCGCGCTGCACGTCGCCCTTGGCGTCGTCGATCACCTTGCCATGCTCGTTCGAGAGCATGAGCGCGAGGTCGTCCATGTTCGCCTCGATCAGTTCCTTGAACTTGAACATGACGCGGGCGCGCTTTTGCGGGTTGGTCGCGGCCCATGCGGGCTGCACTTCCTTCGCCGTGGCGACAACTTTTTCCAGCAGAGCGGCATCGCCCAGCGCCAGCTTGGCCTGAACCTGCCCGGTCGACGGGTTGTAGACGTCGCTGGTGCGGCCCGAATAGCTCCCCGGTGCTGCCCCGCTGCCGCCGGTGATGAAGTGGTCGATCAAGCGCATGGCAAATCCTCTCAGATAACTGGCGCGCAGGGTTATGCGCGAGGTTTGCGCACGGTTTACGAGACCGCGAAATTGCAAGCAATGTCCAGATATGCAACATCGACCTGCGATTATGCAGGCTGGATCATGGCGCAACTGAACTGGAACGACCTTCAGGATTTCCTCGCCATCGCGCGGGCGGGAAAGCTGGCATCTGCGGCAGAGGCATCGGGGGTGGATCCGACGACGATGGGCCGCCGCCTGCGCAGACTGGAACAGACGCTGGGCGAACGCCTGTTCGAGCAGACGCGCGAAGGACAGATCCCGACCGAAGCGGGCGAAGCGCTGCTGGCCCGGGCCGAAGCGATGGAGCGCGCCGCCTCCGGAATCGGGGATACGATTGGCAAATCGGGCGACGCCGCGATGGACAGCGTTCGCGGCACCCTGCGCGTCGCCATGCCCGAGGGGTTCGCCACGGCATTTCTGCCCGCGCATCTGGGCGAACTGGCCGACCTGCACCCGCGCCTGACCATCGACCTTGCGGTAACGCCCGGCCTGCTCAACCCCACGAAGCGAGAGGCGGACATGGCCATCGTGTTGTCCCGCCCGCGCGCCGGGCCGCTGATTGCCGGAAAGCTGACCGATTACGCGCTGCGGCTCTATGCCTCGAAAGCCTATCTGGTGCGCCACGGCCGCCCCGATACGCCCGCCGCACTGGCCCGCGGCCATCGGCTTGTCGGCTATGTCCCCGATTTGCTGCACATGCCCGAATTGCGCCATCTGGACCGGCTGCACCCGGGCTTGGAGCCGACGCTGCGCTCCTCCAGCATCAACGCGCAGCACAACCTCGTCGCCGCAGGCGCGGGACTAGGCGTGCTGCACTGTTTTTCGGCGGACAACGATCCCGATCTCGTCGCGATCTTTCCGGACGAGCGGATCACCCGCACCTATTGGCTGGTGACGCACCGCGACACGCACCAGCTTGAGCGGGTGCAGGTGTTCCGGAACTGGCTGCTACGGCTCGTCCGGCGGCAGCGCGGGTCGCTTATGCCGGAGTAGGCCGAGGAATCAGGCCTTGGCAACCGGCGGATTTTCGCCCAGATCCTCGAACCATGCCTCGACCGGGCCGTTCAGCTTGAGCGTCAGCGGATTGCCCTTGCGGTCCATCGTCTTGCCCGCCTGCACGCGGACCCAGCCTTCGGAGATCGAGTATTCCTCGATATTCGTGCGAACCGCGCCCTTGAAACGGATGCCGACGCCGCGACGCAGCACGTCCGCATCGAAATAGGGGCTGCGCGGATTGATCGCCAGGTGATCGGGCGGCACGTCCGTCGCGGCGGGTGCGGTTGCGGCGGCCTGTTCGGGGGTGCTGTTGTCTTCGGTCATGGCCGGGGCGTGTAATGGCGCTTCGGCGCTTGTCAATCGGCGCGCGCTCTGGCAAAGGCGCGCCTCTGCCGACGGCAGGCCGATTCAGCGGCCCCTTTCTCACCGTCCGCGGGCGCGTAGCTCAGTGGTAGAGCACACCCTTCACACGGGTGGGGTCGCAGGTTCAATCCCTGCCGCGCCCACCATCACCGGCGATGGATCAATCCTTGCCCGCTCACTCAGCCAGGCGATAGGTTTTGCCGTCGAGAAGCAGCATCAGCTTGCAGGCCCCCTCCCCGCCGCAGCCGGAATCCTGCCGACGCGGCCCGGTCAGATCAAGCGGAGCGACGATCAGGTCATCCTGCACGATGGCCCCGACCGTTGGCTCTGCCTTGATGCCAGTGCGCAGCAGATCGACGAATTGCACGCGCTGGCACGGGGATCGGCAGTCGAAATCACCGATGTCTCCGGCTATTGGGCCAAGTTCACATTCGGCGATGGCATCGGGTTTTCAGACTTTGCCGCATCGCACCGGTTGAACTTTTCCTGAAAGATCGTGACTGTGCTGTCATGTCGCTGTTCGATTGCCCCGCTATTGCCGTCAACGGCGCAGACCTGACGATGCTGCTCGTCCGGTCTAGCTATGCCGAGAGTTTCGCCCAGACCTTTGCAAAGGCGCGGTCCGCCAGCGAGTCACGGTGACGATGCCACGGCGCGTCCACGTTCTGGCCACCGGCGGCACGATTGCGGGCACGAAGTCCGCTACCAGCCCGGTCGGCTATTCGCCCGGCGAACTGTCTGTCGAAACCCTGCTGGCCGCCGTGCCCACCGCCCGCGACATCGCGGATATTAGCGTGGAACAGCTGTTCAGCATCGGCAGCCAGAACATTACCGAACGCCACTGGGTGGACCTGCTGGATCGCATCGCGGCCTATAATCGCGATAACCCGGATGTCGGGATTGTCGTCCTGCACGGCACCGACACGATAGAGGAAACCGCGTGGTTCCTCGACCTGCAGCTCGATCAGGATAGCCCCGTCGTGCTGGTCGGCGCGATGCGCCCGGCTAATGCGGTCAGCGCGGATGGGCCGGCCAACCTGATCGCCGCGATCATTGCCGCTGCCGATCCCGCCGCACGCGGGCGCGGGGTGCTGGTCTGTTCGGACAACGAAATCCTGTCCGCCCGCAACGCAATGAAAACCGCGACGCTGGGCGTGCAGGGCTTCAGCGCAGGAAAGCGCGGGGTAGAGGCGTTCATGACCGGCAATCGCGCCGAATGGCTTGGCCCCGCGCCGGATCGGTCACAGCCCTGCTTTAGCCCGCAAGGGGGCGCTCTGCCCGATGTCGAAATCCTGTTCGTGCATGCCGCGATGTCGATCCACGCACTGGATGACGCCATCGCACGGGGCACGCAGGGTATCGTCGTCGCCGGGGTCGGTTCGGGCAACATGCCTATGCCGTTAATCGAACGACTGGCGCAGGCAGCGCGAGACGGCATCGTCGTCGTGCGGTCCAGCCGGATCGCGGGGGGATATGTCGCGCGCAACGTGGAGATCGACGACGATGCCAACGGCTTTGTCGTGGCGGGCGATCTGGGCCCGGCCAAGTCGCGCATTCTGCTTCAACTGGCCATGCGCCAAACCCACTCTGCAGAGCAGATACAGGACTTGTTCGCCAAATGCTGATCCCCACCCCCGCCATCAGGGCCCTTGGCCGCAGATCGGCCTGATCGATGGCCAAGGCACCCAAGATGCAGATCGTGTCCGAAAGGGACGCAGCAGCGTGATATCCTACGACGTCGCCAAGCGCGGCCTCGGTTCTGTTGATCGGCGGCGCGCACGATCGGCTGGTCACGCCGAAACGGGTCAATGCCGCTAGCGATGCGTGGCTGGCAGAGGCTTTTCCAGCGCGCCCTGCCTGACCCGTCCCCGGCCTATCCCGCCGTGCAGGCCCCGCCATCGGGCCAACCGGTCCAGCCGGGGCCGCGCACGACCTGCCCGGGGGTCGCGCCGGTGTGCTCTCCGCCCGACAGGACCTGCACGCCGTTGACGAAAACGTCGCGCACTCCGGTCGCGTACTGGTTGGGTTGCGCATAAGTTGCATGGTCGCCGATGGTGGCGGGGTCGAACACGACGATGTCGGCGAACTTGCCGCTGGCCAACATCCCGCGATCGCGAATGCCGAGGTTGCCTGCGGGAAGAGAGGTCAGCTTGCGGATCGCATCGCTGAGCGGCAGGGCCTGCTCCTCGCGCACGTACTTGCCCAGCAGGCGGGCAAAGTTGCCATAGGCGCGCGGGTGATGGTCGCTCAGCAGGAAGACCCCCTCGGTCGCGGGGGCCTCTGCGTCCGATCCGAAACTCATATAGGGCAGCGCGGTCTGTTTGCGGACGTTGTCTTCCGACATCAGGAAGAACGCCGCGCCGATGCCGCCGTCCTGCATCACCAGATCGATGGCGGTATCTTCTGGCGTGGTGCCGCGCTCTGCGGCGACTTCGGCCAGCGTCTTGCCGGTCAGCGGTTTCAGCGCGGGTTCGGAAAAGCCGATGAACTGCACGTTCTCTGCCCCGCCCGCCAACAGGATCAGGTTCTCCCAATCCCCGCCCGGCGCGCGCATTTCGTTCAGCACCCTGGCGCGCACAGCCGGGTCTTTCAGCCTCTCTACCATCGCCTCGTACCCGCCCGATTTAACCCACGGCGGCATCGTCGCGTCCAGCCCCGTGCCGCCTGCGGTATAGAGATACATGTCGGTCGTGATACGCAGGCCCTCCGCGCGGGCCGCTTCGATCTGCGCGATCACTTCGGGCAGGCGGTCCCAGTTTTCCTTGCCCGCCAGCTTCAGGTGATAGATTTCCGCCGGGACATCGGCATCGCGCGCGATGGTGATCAGTTCGTCGATGGCCTGCGTGATGTTGTCGCCTTCGGACCGCATGTGGCTGATGTACATGCCGCCGCATGTCCCGGCCGCCTTCAGCAGCGCGACCAGCTCGGGCGTTTCGGCATAGTTGGCAGGGGCATAGATCAGGCTGGAGCCGACGCCCAAGGCGCCCTCCTCCATCGCGGCACGCACAAGGCCCTGCATCCGCGCCAATTGTTCGGGCGTCGGGTCGATGTCTTCCTCGCCCAGTTCGTGCATCCGCACCGTCGTTGCGCCGACAAAGCTGGCGACGTTGGGCGACACGCCCTTGCCCTCAAGATATTCGAGATAATCGCCCAGCGTCGTCCACGTGATCGGGTACTTGATGTCGCCCTGTTCGGCGATGTTGGTGCGTTTCAGGTCATCGTTGAACGGACCCATCGACCAGCCTTCGCCGAAGACCTCCAGCGTCACGCCCTGCTTGATATCGGACATGCCGCGACCGTCCTCGATCAGCGACTCGGTTGCCCAGCTGAGCATGTTGATAAATCCGGGAGAGACCGCCATGCCCGTCGCGTCGACCTCACGCGTTCCCGTCCCCGTCACGGTGCCGACTTGCGTGATGCGGTCGCCGTCCACCGCGACATCGCCCAGATAGGCCGCGCCGCCCGATCCGTCGTAGATCGACCCGCCCCGGATCACCAGATCGTGAACCGGTTGCTGCGGGATCGTCGAACACCCGCTCAGCAATATCGCAAAGGCTGCGATGGCGACGTTCGAGCGGGTGCGGGTCATGGCAATCGTCCTTTTGGTGGGCTGCCTCAGTCTGCGGCGACGGGGCGGAACAGCAAGTCGCGATAGTCCCAGCTGAAGTCGGCGGCCGGGGACTTGGCCTTCATCGTGATCCGGTCGACCTGCCCCTTCGCGCCGAGCGAGAAGGTCACATAGGCCGGTTCGAACCCCTCTTCGTCATAGCGGGTGACGAAAGTATCGTACTGCCAATGATCGAGATGCGCCGTCACGCCCGGCCAGTGCGGAAAAGCCACCTTCAGCGTACCCTTGTCGTCGGTGATCGTAATCTTGCCGAACCACGGGTCTTCATAGGTGCCGACATAGCGCGCGATGGGCAGCGATGGGCCGACATCGGCGGGCTTTTCCTCGGGCGCGGCCAAAGCCTCTGCCGCGCTGCCGAAATGGTCGTCGATGTACTTGCCGAATTCCTCCGGCCAGTCGGGCCCTTGCGCGTCCATGTAATGGTCGAGCAATTCGAACTGCAGCCCGGTCAGTAACGCGGCCTCCTCGCTGTTGGTGGCAAGGAAAAACCCGACGTTGCGTTCGGGCAGGATCACCAGCCGCGTGATCGAGCCATAGACGCCGCCGCCGTGCATGACGACGCGTTCGCCGCGATAGTCGCGCACGTTCCAGCCCAAGGCATATGTATTGAACATCGCGCTCGCCGCCTGCAGCATCCCGGCATAGGACGGGGCAGGCATCAGGACGACGGGGTTCCACAGCTCCGCCGCCTGATCTTCGCTATAGAGCCGCGCTTCGCCGGGCAGGTCGCCGCGGGCCAGTTGCACCTGGATCCATTTCGCCATGTCGTTGGCGCTGGCTGCGATGCCGCCGGCGGGGGCGGCGACTTGGGACACGATCCACTTGTCGTCCAACCGCTCCATGTCGCCCAGCCCGCGGACCGGGCCGTTGATGCGCGCGTGCGGATCGGCGATCAGCTTGCCGGGGCCGCGCTTTTCGTTCCACACCGTCGACCGGGTCATGCCCGCGGGGGCCAGGATACGGCTCTGGACGAAGTCTTCCCAGCTCTGCCCGCTGATCCGCGTGATCAGCTGACCCGCCACCATGTAGAGGATGTTGTCGTACGCATAGTCGCTGCGAAAGCTGGTCTTAAGCGGAATGCGGCCAAGCCGGTCGACCACGTCGGCGCGGGTCAGATTGCTGCGCGGCACGAACAGCAGGTCGCCCGCGCCCAGCCCCAGCCCGCTGCGGTGGACCAGCAGGTCGCGCACGGTGAATTCGCGCGTGACCCACGGGTCGCTCATGCGGAATTCGGGCATGTGGTCGATGACTTTGTCGTCCCACGCCAGCTTGCCGTCATCGACCAGGATCGACAGCGCAGTGGCAGTGAACGCCTTGGTCACCGAACCGATGGCAAAGTTGGTATCGGCGTTGACCGGCTGCGGATCGTTGAGATCGGTAACGCCGAAGCCCTTGGCATACGTGACCTTGCCGTCTTCCACGATGGCGACCGAGGCACCGGGCGCGCCGAACCGGTCGAGCAGCGAGTCGACGCGCGCATCGAACCCCTCTGGCGGGGCGGCGGCGGCGGGTGCTGCGATCAGGCAGAGTACGGCGGCGAAATGGGGGACGGCCTTGGCCAGCCGGAAACGGGTCATGTTCATGCCTCCACGGGGCGCTTGAGAATACGATAGGTGCCGAGCGTCAGCATCGGCACGACAAGGATGATCAACATGATCCAGCCGAACGCGCCGTAGCCTGACGCGATCAGATCGATCAGCCCGAACCGGCCCGCCAGCGTGGCCGATCCAATCACCACGGCGGCGCTGAGCGCGATGCGGGCCAGCGGCGTCATCGGCGTGCCGCGATGGCGCGCGACGGCGGCGGCGCGTTCGTCCAGCGCGTTCACCATGCCGATCCCGGTTTCGAGCAGGGCGGTGAAAATCATCGCCTGAAACAGCAATGCGAACCACGGAAGGCCCAGCCGGCCCAGCAGGAAATCGGACGGCAAGGCGACCGATCCGATCTCCGGATAAAACGCGATCATGCAAAGATAGAACAACAGCGCGGGCAGCATCGCCAGCGGCCCCGCCAGCAGCCCGGCCTGAACCGCATCGCGGCGGCTACGCTGGTGGCGCAGGAACGGCAGGACCAGCACCGCACCGATGACGTTGTAGCTGGCGTAGGTAATACCACCCGTCACCCAGCCGTCGCCGACGGGGGCGGAATCCAACGCATTGCCGATCCCGCCGCCGAACGCCGCGATGGCCAGCACGAAGAACACCGCATAGGTCCCGTAGATCAGCGCGGAGGAATAGCGGAACAGCTTCTCTGCCGCCGCCGTGCCGAAACCGGTTATCGCGATGATCAGCGCCGCAAGGATCGCGGTGCCGACCCAGGCGGGCCAGCCGAACAGCGCCGCGCCGATCTCTCCCGCCGCTGCGCCCATCACGGCCAGGACGAGGATCATGAAAAGGATATAGACCACCTCGAACGCGATCCATCCCTTGCCCAGCAAGGCGGCAAAGACATCGCGGTAATCGTCTGCGGACACCTGCCGCGCGAAAACGAACGTGACGCAGCAGACAAGGCTCCAGATCACCATCGCCAGCGCCAATCCCAGCAATCCGCCGATCGGGCCGCTGGCAAAGAAGAACTCGACCACTTCGCGCCCCGTGGCATAGCCGCCGCCGATGACGACCGCCTTGAAGGCGAGGCCCGGCAGGACGATGCGCTGGAAAAAGCCGGGGGTCGCAGCCTCGCTCACAGGGCCAGGCAACTGTCCAGCAGATGCTCGAACTCCGCCCCGCCGCGCAGCGGGTCGCAGACAGGCAGGCCCAGTCGCTCGCTCTCACGCTGCATCAGCGCGCGGGCTGCGTCCTCGTCCAGCGAACTGGTGTTGAGCGCAACGCCGCCGCAGCGGATCGCCGGGTTGGTGCGCGAACCAAGACGGATGGTCATGTCGATGACCTCGGCAATGTCGGGCAGGGGGAAGCCCGCATTGCCGAGAACACAATCGCGCGCCGGATCGTGGCACACGACAAACACGTCGGGCTGGCTGCCGTGCAGCAGCGCCATCGAAACCCCGGCATAGGCGGGGTGGAACAGCGAACCCTGCCCCTCGATCACATCCCAGTGATCGGGCGCGGCATCGGGGGACAACGCCTCTGCCGCGCCCGCCGCGAAATCGACGACCACCGAATCGAAGGCGACGCCGCTTCCCGCGATCATGATCCCGGTCTGGCCCGAAGCGCGGAAAGCGCAGTCCACGCCGCGATCCGCCAGCGCGCGGCTGATCGCCAGAGCGGTGTATTTCTTGCCCAGCGCGCAATCGGTGCCAACCGTCAGCAACCGTTTTCCGCTGCGTTTGCGGCCCGTGCCGACCTCTAAGCTTTCGGGCGGCTTGCGGATGTCGACCAGCCGCCTGCCATATCGCTCTGCCGCCTGTTGCAGCGCGGGGATGTCCGCAAGCTTCGCATGCATACCGCTGACAAGGTCCAGTCCAACGGCCAGCGCTTCTTCCAGAGCGGTGACCCATGCGGGCGGGATCTTGCCGCCCGAATTGGCGATGCCGATCACCATCGACCGCGCGCCCCTGGCCTTGGCCTCTGCCGGGGACATCGCGGGCAACCCGGTGCTGACCGTTGCGGCGGGCAGGCGATATTCGCCGACGCACTTGTCGCCCGCCCAGTCGCGCAGGCCGAATGCCGTCTTGGCATAGCCCGGTTCCACGCAATCGCCGAGGAACACCAGATAGGGGGTGGCGAGGACGGCAAGCCCTTCGCCGCCATCGTCCACCAGCCCCGTATCCTGTCCGGGATCGACCGATCTGGCCGCGTTCGTCATCGTCGTCACAGGTGCAATCCCGGCCTCTACCTACGCGCCGTCAGAAGCTGACCGCCGCCGTCACGCCCAGCGTGCGGGGCTGGATCGGCGAAGCGGACAGTTGCGTGCCGACACGTTCGCCAAAGCTGCCGATATTGGTCAACCCGCGCGAATTGGTCACGTTACGGGCAAAGGCAGTGATGCTGAACGCGTCAAATTCGACACCCGCGCGCAGGTCGACCTTGGCATAGCCGTCGGCCTCAAGGATCTGGCCGTAAGTCGCACGATAAGCCGGAGAGAAATTCGCGGCTTGGTCGCTAATCATTCGAATATCACCGCCGATGAAGGCCGTCGCCGCACCGATGTACCATTCGTAATCCGCACTGGCCGTGACCGCGTACTTCGGCGTGAACGGAAGTGGATCGCCGTCGAGCCCGCCCGTGACCGGCGGCGTATCGTCGGTCAGCTCGGCATCGTTATAGGCCGCGTTCAGCATGAATGTCAGGCCCGCGGTAGGGCGGATCGTCGCCGTCGCTTCCGCACCATAGACACGAGCGCCATCGCCATTGTCGTTCGCGCCAACTGTTCCGATCTCGGTTTCGAATGCACCTAAGACCAGCACGTCGCTCCAGTCGAGATAATATACCGCGCCATCGATCGCAAAGCGACGATCAGCGGTCTCCGCACGCAGGCCGATTTCATAGCTGAGCAATGTATCGGCGCCATACTGCAACGGGGCTTCGTCCTCTGCGCCCGATGGAACAACATTGGGCCCACCAGGGCGGTACCCCTTGGCGACACGAGCGTATATGGATGTCAGGTCGCTGATTTCGTAGCGCGTCGATGCCGACCAGGTGAAAACACTTTCGCTCGACTTGCCGTTGATGACATCCAGTTCTGGAAACCCGACAAGGTCACCGATCTGGGTCTGCTCGACTTTCTGGCTATTGTGGCTGTAACGGATACCACCACTGACTTCCCAGCTGGGGGTGATATGGAAGGTGGCATCGGCGAACCCGGCGATTTCCTCATATGTGGAATCGAGAGTCAGTGTTCCGAAATTACCAAAAAACGATAGATCAGTGCTCAAGAGTTCGGCCGTGTCGACTTCGAAAGTCCTGATGTACTGTGTCAGGTCGACTTTCTCATCTGTGTAATAGGCGCCGAATTGCCATTCGAAAGTTTCGGAATCTGGCGAAGACACCCGCAATTCCTGAGTGAATTTTGTCTGATCAAGTGGAGCCTGAACGAAAAAACCGAGATCGACCGGAGATTGGTAAATCGCGGTAACCAGGCGGCCAAGCGCAACAGTGTTGTCGGTCAGCTGCGTCTGCGACAATTCGCCATAGCTGGTAATCGACGATAGCGTCGCGAAGCCGAGGTCATAGTCGAGCTTGCCGTTGTAGAGCCGATAATCGACATCGTTGCTTTCGGGATAGAATTCCACCCGAGACAGGCCGTCCAGATCGTCGCCCGTCGTGGGATCGACGGTGATCGGATTCTGCGACGGGCTGTCGACATCGTACGATCCGGGCGAACCGGCGCGGATGTTCTGGGCGATCGCGGTCAGGCGGACCGAGAAGTCCTCGGTCGGCTCGAAGAGGGCAGAGATGCGCCCGCCGTAGATATCCGCGTCGTTGATGTTCTTTTCAAACGGACGCCCGATGGCGTCGATGTAACCTGCCTGCTTGCGATAGAACCCGCTGGCGCGGATCGCGGCGTTTTCGCCAACCGGCACGTTGAGTACGGCGTTGGCCAGCCAGCCGGTGCCGCCGCCGTCGACGGTCTCGATCCCCGCCTGCGCCTTGCCTTCGAAGGTGCCCAGTTTCGGCGCGGTGGTGACGAAACGGATGACACCGCCCAGCGCGTTCGAGCCATAGAGCGTGCCCTGCGGCCCGCGCAGCACTTCTACGCGCTCAAGATCGAACGTGTCGAAATCGCCCGCCAGCACAGCGGCGTTGCCGAGGCTGGAGCTGGAGCCGAACGGCGTGTCGTCGACATAGATCGCGACGGTGGAACCGACCGATCCGGTGTTGATGCCGCGCAGGATGATGCGGGTTTCACCGGGATTGCTCTGCGTGATGGTCAGGCTGGGCACCAGTTCGGCATAATCGGCGAAGCTTTTCGCCTGCTGCCGTTCCAGCGTCTCTTCGCCGACCACGCTGATCGACTGCGGGATTTCGGTAATGACCACGCTGCGCTTGGTCGCGGTCACGATGATCTGGTTGGGGTCTTGTTCATCGTCTTGCGCATGGGCGATGCCCGGCAAGGTAAGGGCCAGCGCGCCAGCGCCAGCGGTGAGAACGGTTCGAAGCGGCAGTCGATCGAAATGCATGTCCCTCATTCCTTTTACAGGACCGCCCATTCGTTTGTGCGGGGGCGGCAAGTGATTCCCGAGACCCTTTTTCTCTTTTTAGGATGGTAGTATCCTGATCAGAGAATTGTCAATCATTGTTCTTTGTTCGTGTCCTGCACGGGCACGGTATGTCCCTCATGACCAAACCGGCTGGCAAAGACCTGCCGCGCCGGGGCGTCGAGCATGCGCAGGAACAGAGCGGCCACCGCGCAGATCACGGCGAGGACGAGAAAGTAGAGCCCCGTTGGCAGCACGCTCCAAAAGCTGCCCACCAATCCGCCCGCAAGACTGCCGGTGAAAATGGCGAGAAACCAGCTGGCCACCGTGCTCGCACCCAGACGTTGCGGGGCGAGCCGCGCGAAAACGCCAAGGCCGTTGGGCAGGATATAAAGCTCTCCGAAAGTGAAGATCGCGAAGAAGCCGACCAGCCACAGCCAGCTGGCCCGCCCGTCGCCCTGTATCACCGTGGCGATGGCCAGCATGACATAGGCCGCGCCCACGATCAGCGCGCCGAGCGACATCTTGCGCAGCGGCGTCCGCTCCGTCCCTGCCAGTGCCTGCCGCCGCCAATGCGCCAGAAGGAACGGGGTGATCATGATGACCAGCATCGGGTTCAGCGACTGAAACCACGTCATCGGAATTTCGAACGCGCCCGCCACGCGGTCCACCCCGCTATCGGCCCAAAGCGCGACGGTATTGCCGACTTGCTCGTACGCGCTGCGGAATACCGTGACAGCCAGCAGCAACGCGCCCAGCAGCATGACGGTCGGTTTGTCGAACCCGCCGCCGCCCGCAGTGCCTTCGGGCAGAACGCGGCGATCCTCCGCCGGAAGGTAGCGCCCCCCGAAGACGTAGATCGCAAGGCCGATCCCCATCCCGATGCCCGCCGCACCAAAGCCGTAATGCCAGCCGTAGAATTCGCCCAATGTCCCGCAGACCAGCGGCGCAAGGAACCCGCCGATGTTTATGCCGACGTAATAGATATTATAGGCCCACGGGCGGCGCGGATCTTCTGCGGAATAGAGATCGTTGATCTGGCTCGGCAGGCTGGGCAGGAAGAACCCGTTGCCCAGCGCGATGGTGCCCAGCGCCACGTAAAACAGCGGCTCGAACGTCATCATGAAGTGCCCGGCGGCCATGATACTGCCGCCAAGGATCACCGCCCGCCGCTTGCCCAGCCATCGGTCCGCAATGATCCCGCCGAAAATCGGCGTGAAATAGGCGAATGCGGTGTAAGTGCCGTAGATGAAGGAGGAGATGCGCTGCTCGATCAGCAGTTCCATCTTCATGTAATAGACGAGAAGCGCGCGCATGCCGTAGTACGAAAACTGCTCCCACATGTTGGTGAGGAACAGCACGGTCAGGCCGCGCGGCTGGCCGAACCAGGTCGCTTCCCCCTTCTGTCCGGCCACGAAGCTCACGCGGGCAGTTCCTCTCCGCCCCAGACATCGACCCCGCAGGAGACGAGACCATCGGAATAGGTCATGCTTGGCGTGCGGTCCTGTGCAAGGAAAGTCGGCCCGTCGAGGTCGACGATGTCGCAAAACTGCGCCACCACGAAGCCGGGAGCCATCGCAAGGCTGGTGCCGACCATGTTGCCAACCATCACGCCCAATCCCGCCTCACGACATTCGCGCGCGATCTTCAGCGCTTCTGTCAGCCCGCCGCACTTGTCGAGCTTGATGTTGAAGACCGAGAAGCGCCCCGCCAATCCGGCGATGTCGGCGCTGGTCAACGCGCTTTCGTCGGCGGCGATGGGGATGGCACTGTCGTACCCGTCAAGATCGCTTTCGCGCCCACGCGCCAGCGGCTGTTCCAGCAAGGCCACGTCGCATTCGACCAGCCCCGCGACCAGCGCGTCCAGTTCGTCGATGGCAAAGCCCTGATTGGCATCGACACCCAGCCAGACATCGGGCCGCGCCGCGCGGATGTGGCGCACACGTTCCAGATCGAGCGAAAGGTCGCCGGTCAGCTTGACCTTGATCGCCCGCGCATCGGCATAGGCCAGCGCGCCCTTGGCCATCACCTCGGGATCGTCCGCACCCAGCGTGAAAGTGGTCACTTTCGCCTGGGGCGGTGCGATACCGGCCAGTTGCCACACGGGGACGCCGGCCTGCTTGGCGTTCAGGTCCCACAGCGCGCAATCGACCGCGTTGCGACCGCCGCCCGCGGGCATAAGGTCCTGCAACTCGGCCCGGGTCACGCCCGCTTCGATGGCGGGGCGCGCAGCCTCGATCGCGGCCAGCATGTTGTCAGCATCGTCGTTCAGGTAATAGACGCCACCCCCTTCGCCCCGTCCGGTGTGGGTGCCGTCACACAGTGTGACGACAACCACGTCGCAGGTTTCGAAGACGTGCCCGGAAATCCGGAACGGCGCCGCCAGGCGGAGCGTCTCGCGCTCCGCCGTCAGTGTCAGGTCCGTCATCAGTAGTTGGTCCCGATGCTGAGCAGGTGGAAGGCCGCGCCGACCCAGACCACGACCAGTCCGGCCAGCAGGAGCAGCACGCTCCACACCTTTGCCGTCCAGCGACGGCCGCCGGTCCAAACCTGCCACAGATACCATGCGAAGACTGCCGTACCGCCAAGGAATGCGACGAAGCTGAGCACCTGCAACGCCAGCACGACCATGTCGAAGCCGCCGCCGAGATTGCTGAGGTCGTCAAACATCAAGGTTATGGCAACTGCCCAGCCGATCAGGACCAGCACGATGGCCCATGCCCCGATGCGCGACAGGCGATAACCCAGCCGTTCACGTCCCGTCAGCGGCAGTTCCGTCTTGTAATGACGCCGGACCAGTGCCCGAACCGGCCACAGGATCGCGGTCAGGAACAGGATCGCAAGGCTGGCATAGAGCAGCGGCATCAGCAGCGACGCATCCTTGTACCACGGCGCGCGTTCGAACACCGTAAAGGCGGACATGATCGAAAGGCTGAAGCGGACGACCTTGCCGTCCTTCACCACGGCAGCCATGCGCTGATGGCTGTTGAGGTCCTGCCAGACGAAGGGTTCGACTTCGACCCACTTGGTGTTGCGACCGCTCAGGCCGAACTTGGGCGGCAGGATGATTTCTCCATCGGGACCGGCGGCAACCGTGGTCTGGCCGATCAGCTGCGTGATGTTGAGGAAGGTCGAATCCGCGCGGCGCGAAGCCACCCAGTTGCCCGCCATCATCTGCGCGTGTTCGGCAGCCAGTTTCGGATCGACACGGCTTTCACTGGTTTCGCCAGGGAAATAGCGGTCGGCGAATTCCTCGAACAGGGCGATGCGCAGCGCGCCGACCGCGCCTTCTTCTCCGTCGCTGTTGAAGGATGCGTAAAGCCCCGTATCGTCATCGAGAAAAAGGTGCAGCGAGGTGTGGAAACCATCGAGATCGCCAAGGTGCGCGATCACGGTGCGACCGTTGATGTTGGTCTCGAAAAAGCCCAGCAACATCCTGTCGAGCGGCATGCCGAGGTCGAGCGCGGTCGTATGCATCTCGCGCGCGGTTTCCGCTTTAAGGATACGCTGCCCGTTCAGCTCGCCACCGTTCAGGTGCGCGGTCATGAACCGGCCCATATCGGCCCCTGTTGACGACATCGAACCAGCCGGGGCGGGACCTACAATGTTGAACGGCACCGGCTCTTTCGACGCCTCGGAATAACCGGTTGCCATATGCGGCTTCAGGTTGTCGGGTAGCGGCTGGCGGAACGTCGAATTGTTCATGCCCAGCGGCTGAAAGATATGCGTCTCGACATAATCGTCGAACGGCTCGCCCGACACGCGTTCGACGACATAACCCGCCAACGACGTGGCATAGTTCGAATAGGCGGGCGTGGTCCCTGCGTCGAAGATGCGTTCCGGCACCCAGCGCTTCAGAATCACGTCATAGGCCGGCACAGCTTCACGCTCGAACCCGATCAGGTTCTTGACCTGCTCTTCGAAACCGGCGGTATGCGTCATCACCTGACGCATCGTCACCGGCTCGCCATTGCGATCGGGAATCCTGAAATCGAGATACTGGTTGATGTCGGCGTCGAGGTCGACCTTCCCCTGCTCAACCATCTGCATCACGGCGGTCCATGTCACCAGCTTCGACACCGAACCGGGGCGGAACAGCGTCAGGTCCGGATCGACCGGCGTGCGCTCGTCCATGTCGGCATAGCCAAAGCCGCGCTGGGTCACGACCTCGCCACCCTTGACCACGACGACGACCGCACCGGCCACATCGCCCTTCTGCAAGGCATAGGGCATGAACCCGTCAAGCCACGCATCGACATCGTCCTTGACCAACGGCACAGCGCCGGTCGCCGCATCGAGCGAGCCGTCTCCATCCGCGGGCGTGCTCGCCGCCTGAGTCGCGGTGGCAGGTTCAGGCTGATCCTGCACGGCGTCCTGCGCCCTGATCCCCGTTCCCACCGCGAAAAGAAGGGCCACAAAGGCCAGAACCGCCGGCAATATCGTCTTGGTCGTCCGCATGTCGTTCCCCATTTCGGCACGGTTGCTAACGAGAGGGTTCGCCGCTAACGTGCCTTCATAGAACTTGATCCCGATCAGGACATAATTATCCTAATTAGAGAATTGTCAAATGCGGAAACCTGATCCTGAGGACCAAGGCGCAAAAGTAGTATCGACCGACGATCACCCTACACTGGGTAAGTTGTTGAGACGACTGCGAGATCGCAACGGCTGGACGCTGAAACAGATGAGCGCGGAAACCGGCATTCCGGTCTCCACGCTATCGAAAGTAGAGCACGACCGCCTGACGCTGACCTATGACAAGCTCCTGCAAGTCAGCCAGAAGCTGGGCATACGCGTATCCGAACTGTTCGCCGAACCCGAAGAGCGTGAGGAAGAGCGCGTCTTCACCGCGCGGCGAAGCCTTGGCACCGTGGATCGCGCGGTGCGTGTGACGACCGACAACTACGACTATCACTATATGTGCCCGGAACTGCGCCGCAAACGCATGATCCCGATCCTGACCACGATCCGCGCCAAGACGGTCAAGGAATTCGGCCAGCTCGTCCGCCATCCGGGCGAGGAATACGTCCACGTTCTGGAAGGCACGATCGTCGTGCACACCGAATTCTACGATCCCGTCACCGTGCATCAGGGCGAGGGTATCTACATCGATTCGGACATGGGCCACGCCTATGTCGTCGCCGACGGTTGCGAAGAGGCGCGCGTGCTGGGCGTCTGCGCCAGCGGCGAGAGCGATCACGAACATTCGATCATGAACGCGCTTTAAGGACGCGGGGCGATCGCCCTGATCGGGGATGTTTCAGATTTTTCGAAGAACCTGACTGGTGCGGTCGAGAAGACTCGAACTTCCACGGGCTTTCGCCCACAACGACCTCAACGTTGCGCGTCTACCAATTCCGCCACGACCGCACCTGCAGTGAAGAGACGGTTGCTGGTCGCGCAATCGGACCGGGCCGCCCCTTGGTAGGCGCGTGCCATTAGCAGCGCGCAATGGGGTGTGCAACCGACTTTACGGCGGAAAATTCACCGGCCCATTTCGGGCGGTTCAGCCGGCCTTCCAGCCGATCTCTACCACGCGGGCAGAGGCGGGGACATCGGTGACCGCCTCGTTGATGGACAGCGTCTCACCGGGGTCCAGCTCGCGCTTGGGCGGCTCCAGCTCCCACGTATAGACGATGCGTTCCTGCGCATCGCGCAGCACGACCTGAACGTCTGGCACATGGCGCGGGCCGGTGCCGACGTTGGTGACGGTGCCGCTGACGGCGAAGTACTGCAGGCCGTTGGGCAGCGTCCGGCGGTCCTGCTTGTCGGCGGGGAAGTCGAGTTCCAGATCCTTTGACGGCGGGGCGAAGGCCATCTGGCCAACCGGCAACCACCCAGGCGCGCCGTAATAGCGCACGGCGGCAAAGGCGGCGGCGGCCACGGCGATCAAGACGACGAGGACGATCAGGATCAACCGCATGCGCGACTTGCGCGGAGCAGGCTCTTCCCAGACCTCTTGCTCTGGATAGTCCTCTTCCTCGGCGACAGGCTCTGCCACCGGGGCCGCTGGCTCCGCCGGCGTCGGCGCGGGGGATTGGGGCGCTACAGGGGCGGCGGGGATGGTGCTGGTAACGGCAGTTTCGACCAGCTCGGGCGCAGCGGGCCAGTCATCACTCGGCTGGGCGCTGGCGGCGAAGGGATCGCCCGCATCGGCCCCGACCGACGATCCGTAATCGCCGCCGCTGGCCGGCCCCATGCCTTCGGGCACGGCGGCGGCCCCGGCAAAGTCGGGTTCGGTCGCGGTTGGATCAACCGTCGTCGTCACTGCGGGCTCTGCAACAGGTTCGGGCGCGGGGTCGTTCCAGCCGCCGGTCGTTGGCGCTTGCGGGACGGGCGCGGGCGGCACCGGTGCGGGAGCAGGCTCACCCGCCCCCTCCGGCATTGGGCCGTTCGGGCCTTCGAACCAGCTGTGGCGGCACTTGGCGCAGCGCACCGTTCTGCCTTCCGGGCCGATCGCCCCGTCCGGAACCGAGTAGCGCGTCTGGCAAGCAGGGCAGGCTATTTGCATGGCGTAACTAAACATCGCGGTTAATTCGGGGGCAAGAGTCAGGGGCCAAGTCGGGGCGCTGAACCGTGCTTTATCCACATCAACGGACTGGAAAAGCCGATATGACGAGCGCTACAAGCACTGTGCGCGGGTCCGGCGCGCCGTCTTGCGCGGCAAGTCCGATCCGTACCGGCAGAACCGAAGGCCATCTTGAGAAGCGATCCATCCACCCTCGACCTGGCCGCCCCGCAGTTTGGCAGCGCGGTAGAGCCGATCGTCAAGTTCGAGAACGTGGGCCTGCGCTATGGCGTGGGGCGAGAGGTGTTGTCCGATGTCAGCTTCACTCTGCGCCCGTCGCAGTTCTATTTCCTGACCGGCCCGTCTGGCGCGGGCAAGACGACACTGCTCAAACTGCTCTATCTCGCGCAGCGCCCGTCGCGCGGGGCCATCGCGATGTTCGGCAAGGACGCGGTGACATTGAACCGCGAGGAACGCCCCGAACTGCGCCGCCGCATCGGCGTGGTGTTTCAGGACTTCCGCCTCGTTCCCCATCTGACGGTCTACGACAATGTCGCCCTGCCGCTGAGACTGGCGGGCGTGGCAGAAGACGAAATCGATGGACCGGTGACCGACATGATAGAGTGGGTCGGCCTCAGCCGTGCGCGCGACAACCGGCCGCATACGCTGTCGGGCGGAGAGCAACAGCGCATCGCCATCGCCCGCGCGGTGATAACCCGGCCCGAACTGCTGGTCGCGGACGAACCGACCGGCAATGTCGATCCGCAGATGGCGGTGCGATTGCTGAACCTGTTTTCGGCGATGAACCGGCTGGGCACGACCGTGGTGCTGGCTACGCACGATACGCTGCTGATGCGGCGGCTGCCCAATGCGACCGTCATGCGGTTGGAAAAAGGGCGGCTGGACGATCCCACCGGCCTTTTGCGCAATCCGCCTCAGGACCGCCCGGGACGTGAGGGCGGGCGATGATGGTCGAGCGGCGCGGGCCGCTGGCGGCAATCGGCAAGGGACTGGGCTGGATACGCCACCGTTTCTTTCCGCCGCCACCCAGCGCGCCGCTGATCAGCCAGAAGGCGGTGGCCGGGCCGGTGCCATGGGTGATCGCGATCATGACGGCGCTGACCGTCGTGGCGGCGGCGGGCGGCATGGCTCTGGGCAGCGTGGCGCGAACGGCGGCCTCGGACCTGTCGGGCGGCGTGACCGTGCAGATCGCGGGCCCGGCGGCGGAAGAGGCGGACCGGCAGGCGCGCGCTGCTGTGGCCGCGCTGACAGCGCAAGCAAGCGTGCGCGAGGTGCGGCGTTTATCGGAAGACGAACGGTCGGAATTGCTCCGCCCGTGGCTGGGCGATGAGGCGCTGGGTGAGGACGAGGACATCCTGGTTCTGCCCGAACTGATCGAGATACGCCTTGCAGCGCCCGCGGATCAGGCCGCCCTCACCCACATCGAAACCGCGCTGGCCAAGGCCGCACCCGATGCCAGCGTCAGCGCCGACATGGACTGGCTGGGGCCACTGGCAGAGGCCATCGACGCGCTGCAATGGCTGGCCATCGCGCTGGTCGGCCTGCTGGTGATTGCAACGACGGCAGCGGTCCTGCTGGCCAGCCGCAGCGCGCTGGCCGCCAATCACGATACGATAGAGATCATGCACCTGCTGGGCGCGCACGACATGCAGGTCGCGCGCCTGTTCCAACGCGCCGCTGCCGTCAGCGCGGCGGCGGGGGGCGCGGCGGGGTTCGCGGTGGCGGAACTGGCGATCTTTACGCTGGCCGGCCGGTTTGCGGCCCTGGGCCCCGGCAATACGGCGGCGGGATTGGGCTGGACCGACTGGGCCGCGCTGGTGCTGATCCCGGTGGCGGGCGTAGGGCTGGCGGCGGTGACCGCGCGGCTTACCGTGCTGGCCACTTTGCGCCGGATGCCGTGAACCATCGCGCCGACATGCGGACAGCGCATCGCAACGCCGTTGCGGGCGGACGAAGCGCGCCCTAGATCAGACGGGATGTTTCGCCGGATCTTCTCTTTCCTGCTGCTGATATGGCTGCTCGGCTTCGTATGGTTCGCCGCATTCCTGCCGCGCCCGGCGGACGCGACGCAAACCGACGGCATCGTCGTGCTGACCGGCGCGGGCGGGCGGATCGAACGGGGGCTTCAAGCGCTGGG
The DNA here is from genome assembly GCF_001028705.1 of Croceicoccus naphthovorans. Taxonomy (NCBI): domain Bacteria; kingdom Pseudomonadati; phylum Pseudomonadota; class Alphaproteobacteria; order Sphingomonadales; family Erythrobacteraceae; genus Croceicoccus; species Croceicoccus naphthovorans. Next base: position 2,897,598 of record NZ_CP011770.1, read on the forward strand.
CGAAGGATGGTCGGGCCGGATGCTGGTGTCGGGCGTCGACCCGGAAGTCAAACCGGCAGAACTGGCCGCCGAATACGACATCCCGATGGATCGGATGGAGTGCTGCATCACGCTGGGCTACGACGCGGTCGACACGCGCAGCAACGCGTCGGAAACGGCGGCTTGGGTGGCAGAAGGCAAGATGGCGTCGATACGCCTTGTCACCAGTGACTGGCACATGCGCCGCGCCGCGTTCGAACTGGGCACGCAGATCGATCCCGATACGAAGATCGTGCGCGATGCGGTGAAGAGCGAACCCTCGCTGGCGATGCTGTTCCTGGAATATCACAAGTTCCTGTTCGGCTGGCTGGCCCGTTGGATCGGTTTCTGACCCGCGATGCTGATGGCCCTGCGCACTGCCCTGTTCGGGATCGCGTTCTACGGCGGCAGCTTCTGGCTGTTGCTGCTGACCCTGCCTGCGCTTTTCCTTCCGGTCGGCGCGATGAAGTGGGTCGCGCGCACATGGTCGGCGTGGCACCGGTTCTGCGTGCGGCGCATTCTGGGCATCCGCGTGGTGATCGATGGCGCGCCCCGCCCCGCCGGTCCCGCGCTCTATGCCACCAAGCATGAGAGCTTTTTCGAAGCCATCGACGCACCGACGTTCCTGAACGGCCCGGTCGTGCCCTTTGCCAAGATGGAGCTGATGCACATCCCGCTATGGGGCCGCGCCGCCGCGCATTACGGGGTAATCGGGGTGGACCGCGAAAGCGGCGCGAAGACGCTGCGCGCGATGGCGCGGCAGGCAAGATCGGCCAAGTCGGCAGGGCGCGACTTCATCCTGTTCCCCGAAGGCACACGGGTTCCGCATGGAGAGGCGGGCAAGCTGCAAAGCGGGCTTTATGGCATCTACAAGACGACCGGCCTACCACTGGTCCCCGTCGCGGTCGATAGCGGGCTGACTTATGGGCAGAGCCCGAAGCGGCCGGGCACGATCCGCTATCTGGTGGGCGAAGCAATCCCGCCGGGCCTTCCCCGCGCCGAACTGGAAGACCGCGTGCTGCGCGCGATCAACGCGCTGAACCCCGCGTCAGAGACCTGAGCCGCCCTCGTTCGCCGCTCCATCTCCAACCGAAGAATGATCGGACCGGCCGAAGTCGGGCCGCGCATCGTCCTGACCTTCCTCGATGATCGAACGGCGGATCGCGCGGGTTTTCGTGAAGTGATCGAACAGCGCGTCGCCATCGTCGCGGCGGATCGCGCGCTGCATGGCCGACAGGTCTTCGGAAAGGCGTTGCAGGATTTCCAGCACCGCCTGTTTGTTCGACAGGAAGACGTCGCGCCACATCGTCGGATCGCTGGAGGCGATGCGGGTGAAATCGCGGAAACCGCCTGCCGAATACTTGATGACCTCGCCCCGCGTCACTTCCTCCAGATCGGAGGCCGTGCCCACGATGGTATAGGCGATAAGGTGCGGTACATGGCTGGTAACGGCGAGGACGAGATCGTGGTGATCGGGCGCCATCGTATCGACTGTCGCGCCGATATTGGCCCAGAACGCGCTGACCCGCTCTACCGCCTGCGGATCGCTGTCCTTGCCGGGTGTCAGGATGCACCAGCGATTCTGGAACAGCGTGGCGAACCCGGCCTCCGGCCCCGAATGCTCGGTCCCGGCCACGGGGTGCGCGGGCACGACGGGCTGGCCCGGCAGGGCACGGGCAATGGCTTCGGCAACCGATTGCTTGCACGACCCGACATCGCTGATCACGCAAGTCGGCTTGATCTTGCCCGCCAGCGCGGCGGCGGCGCTTTCCATCGCGCGGACCGGGACGCAAAGGACGATCAGGTCGGCATCGGCGACTGCATCGGCCAGCTCTTCCGGCACGGCATGGGCCAGACCGCGTTCGCCCGCCACACAGCGTACATCGGCATCGGCGTCCCAGCCGGTGACGCGCGCGCCGGGCATGTATTCCTGTACCGCAAGGCCGATCGACCCGCCGATCAGGCCCAGACCGATGACCGCGACATTGGGAAAGGGCGCCTCGCTCATGCCGATTGCTCCGCCAAACGCTGGATCACGGCGGTCACCGCGTCCATCTGCGCGGCGGTGCCGATGGTGATGCGCAATCCATGCGGCAACCCCTGCCCCGGCAGGTGCCGCACCGCGTAGCCCGCCTCCAGCAGCGCACCGAACACCGTTTCCGCCTGCAACGCGCCCTCAAACAGCACCAGCACGAAGTTCGCCTTACTCGGCAACGGGCGGATACCGTGGTTGCCAAGGCTCTCCATCGCCGCGACGAAGCGCGTGCGTTCGGCGGAGTTATGCTCTCGGCTGGAGCGCACGAAATCGGTGTCGCGCAAAGCGGCGACCGCGCCAGCCTGTCCGACCAGTCCGACGTTGAACGGTCCGCGGATGCGATTGAGGATATCGATCAGGTGCGGCGCGCCGGTCGCCCAACCGATGCGGTCGCCCGCAAGGCCAAAGATCTTCGAAAACGTCCGCGTCACGAGCACGTTGTCATGCGCGGCGGCCAGCGCGAAGCCGCCGTCGTCCTCTTCCGCCGTCAGGTACTCGCCATAGGCCTGATCGACCACCAGCAGCACGTCCGAGGGAAGTCCCGCGTGCAACCGCGCCAGTTCGCTGGCCGGGATATAGCTGCCGGTCGGGTTGTTCGGATTGGCGACGAAGACCACCCGCGTCCTGTCGGTCACACAGGCCAGCAGCGCGTCGACGTCGGTGCCATAATCCTTGTCCGGCGCAACCACCGGCGTTGCGCCGCAGCGGCGGGCGGCGATGTCGTACACGGCAAAGCCGTAGCGGACGTAGATCACCTCGTCCCCCGGCCCGGCAAAGCCCTGCGCGGCAAGGTTCAGCAATTCGTCGCTACCCGTGCCGCAAACGATGCGCGCGGCATCCAGGCCGTGCGCATTGGCCAAGGCAGCACGCAGATCGGTGCTGTCAGGGTTCGGGTAATCGCAGGGCCGCCCGGCATCGCGCCGCGCCGACAGGGCCAGCGCGCTGGTGCCCAGCGGGTTCTCGTTCGCAGAGAGTTTGATCACGGGCTTGCCATCCGCCCCGCTAGAGCGTCCGGGCACATAGGCATGAATAGCCTCGATCCACGGCTTCGGCTGCGGGCGACGATCTTGCGGGCTGGCGGTCATCCCCGGCGCTCTAGTTCCCGGGCGGGCAAGATCAACAGTAACTTTTGCAACCAGTGGCCGATCTGCGACCAGGCGCATGCAAGGATCGCGTTGACAGCGGCGACGCTTCGTCCCAATCCCGGCGCCCCATGGCTGCACCCGCCCCCAATCCCGCCGCTGGCCCCGTGCTGAAACTGGCCGAACCGCTGCCTCTGGACAGCGGACGCAGCCTTGCGGACGTTGAAGTCGCGTACGAAACATACGGCACGCTGAACGCGGAACGGTCGAACGCCATCCTGATCTGCCACGCGCTGACCGGCGATCAGCACGTCGCCAGCCCGCACCCTATCACCGGCAAGCCGGGGTGGTGGATCCGCATGGTCGGCCCCGGATTGCCGATCGACACCGACCGTTTCTTCGTGATCTGCGCCAACGTCATAGGATCGTGCATGGGATCGTCCGGTCCGGCCAGCGCGGCAGAGGACGGCAAGGCTTATGCCATGCGCTTCCCCGTCATCACCATCCGCGACATGGTCCGCGCGCAGGTCGCGCTGGTCGATGCGCTGGGGATCGAAACGCTGCACGCCGTTGTCGGCGGATCGATGGGCGGGATGCAGGTGCTCAGCTGGGCCGCGAATTTCGGCGAGCGGCTGAACGCCGCGCTCGTCATCGCCAGCACCGCGCGGCATTCGGCGCAGAACATCGCGTTCCACGAAGTCGGGCGACAGGCGATCATGGCCGACCCGGCGTGGAACGGCGGCGACTATTATGCCGACGATGTAGGCGACCCGCGTAAAGTAGGGCCGGAGTCCGGCCTCGCCGTCGCGCGCATGGCCGCGCACATCACCTACCTGTCGGAACAGGGCCTGACCGAGAAGTTCGGGCGGCGGTTGCAGGATCGGGATGCGAAGACGTTCGGATTCGACGCCGATTTCCAGGTCGAATCGTACCTGCGCTATCAGGGGCTGGCGTTCACCGACCGGTTCGATGCGAACTCGTACCTCTATATCACGCGCGCGATGGACTATTTCGATCTGGCCGAGGAACATGGCGGCAAGCTGGCCGATGCCTTTGCGGGCACGAAGGCGCGGTTCTGCCTCGTCAGCTTCGATACCGACTGGCTCTACCCCACCAGTGAATCGCGCACCATCGCGCATGCGCTGAACGCGTCGGGGCTGCCGGTCAGCTTCGTCGAACTGTCGGCCCCCTATGGGCACGACTCGTTCCTGCTCGACGTGCCAGAACTGGACCAGGTGGTGAAAGGGTTCCTGCAATGAGCCCGCACGCCAAGGGCGCGCTGCGCCCCGACCTTGCCGTCATCGCCGACCATGTCGAGCCGGGCGCGCGCGTGCTCGACATCGGCTGCGGCAATGGCGACTTGCTGGCGGCGCTTACCGAGAAAGGCTGCGATGCGCGCGGGCTGGAGCTGGACGCGGCGAATGTCGCGCATTGCGTCGGGCGCGGGCTTTCCGTGATGCAGGGCGATGCCGATACCGACCTTGTCTATTACCCCGACAAGTCGGTTGATTACGCGATCCTGTCGCAGACGTTGCAGACGACGCGGCGGCCCGACCTGATCCTGGAAAACCTGTTGCGCATCGCGCCGCGCGGGTTCGTGTCATTTCCGAACTTTGCGCATTGGCGGGTGCGGGCGTCGTTGCTGACCGGCGGGCGGATGCCGGTGACGCGGCTGATCCCGGTGGCTTGGTACGAAACGCCCAACATCCACCACCTGACCATCGCCGATTTCCGCGCTCTGCTGGCCGAACGCGGCATTACGGCGGAACGCGCGTGGTTCTTTACGGGCGGCAAGGCATCGCGCCAGCGGTTTGCCAACCTGACGGCGGAACACGCGGTTTTCCTCGTCTCGCGCGGATAGTCCACGCTGCCCACAGGGTGTGGAAAAATTCGCTTCTTGATAGCCGCCCGCGTCGCGCGCATTACGCTGCCCCATGCCAGTTGCCGATCCGATTCCGCTCAGCGCCGCCAACGATTCCGACGGCCGCCAGCTTCCCGCCAACGTAGAGGCGGAGGCCGCCTTTCTGGGCGCGGCGCTGATCGACAATCGCGTGATCGAAGAACTGAACACGCACCTCGTCCCCGATCATTTCTTCGAGCCGCTTCACGCGCGCATCTATGAAAAGATCCTGACGCTGATCGATCGCAAGGCGGTGGTCACGCCGGTAACCTTGAAGCCGTATTTCGAAACGGACGAGGCGATGAAGGACCTTGGCGGGATCAACTATCTCGCCCGGCTGACCGCCGATGCGCAGGGCCTGATCGCGCCGCGCGAACTGGCCGAACAGATTTACGACCTCGCCCTGCTGCGCCAGTTGGTCAGCGTGGGCCGCCAGCTGGTCACTGATGCGATGGACACGTCCGACGCGGTCGACCCGATGCAGCAGATCGAGCACGCGGAATCGGCGCTGTACAGGGTGGCTGAGGGGACGACGACCGGCACCGAGACGCAGAGCTTTGCGCAGGCGACACGCACCTCGATCAAGCTCATCGAACAGGCGCTGAATTCGGGCGGTCATGTTGCGGGCGTTACCACCGGCCTGTCGTCGGTGAACCAGAAACTGGGCGGCCTCAAGAATTCCGACTTGCTGATCCTTGCCGGACGTCCGGGCATGGGCAAGACCTCGCTTGCCACCAACTTCGCGTTCAACGCCGCCGACCGGCTGCGGCGCGACCTGCTCGACGGTATCCCGGAAGACGAATCGGTCGGTGCGGCGACCGCGTTCTTTTCGCTGGAAATGAGCGCCGACCAGCTGGCCACGCGTATCCTTGCGGAGAACTCTGGCATCTCTTCGGAGAACCTGCGTACCGGCAAGATCAGCCGTGAGGATTTCCAGTCGCTGTCGCGCGCGTCGCAGGAACTGGCCGAACTGCCGCTCTATATCGACGACACCCCCGCGCTTTCCATCGCGGCCCTGCGGGCGCGTGCCCGTCGGTTGAAGCGGCGGCACAACATCGGGTTCATCGTGGTCGACTATCTGCAACTGCTGCAAGGGTCGGGCCGCGCCAACGACAACCGCGTGAACGAGATTTCGGAAATTTCGCGCGGGTTGAAGACGCTGGCCAAGGAACTGGACGTACCGGTGCTGGCGCTGTCCCAGTTGTCGCGTGCGGTGGAACAGCGCGAAGATAAAAAGCCGATGCTGTCGGACCTGCGCGAATCGGGGTCGATCGAGCAGGACGCGGATATCGTGCTCTTCGTCTATCGCGAGGATTACTACGTGAAGGCGGTAGAGCCGAAGTTCCCCGACGAGAACGACCCCGCCGACGTCCACGAAAAGTGGGAAGCGTGGCGCGCCAAGATGGAGCAGGTGACCGGCCTTGCCGAACTGATCGTCGCCAAACAGCGCCACGGTTCGACAGGCCGCGTGCGGATGCGCTTCGAATCGCGCATCACCAAGTTCTCGGACCTTGCCGAGGGTGACTACAACTACGAGTATGACTGATCGGTTTCTATTTTAGGGGCCGCAGTTCCATGTGCCATTGAACGACCTTTCCGCCCCGTCGGCACGCATCAGGCGCATAGCGGCGGGATAGGGCGGCGATTCGCCGGTCGCGCCCGGCATCGGCGCCTTGCCGCGACGCACGTCTATGGTCAGGCCTTTGGTCGCGAAACGCCCGCCGTCGACGATCGCATCGAAACCGCCGTCCTCGGTGCTCATGATCCGCTCTACACCGCCGGCATAGCCGACAACGCCCAGCGCGCGATCATCCGATCCGACGTTGCCGCTGGCCAGCAGCAGGGGCGCGCGCTCATCGCTGCGGATGAACGAGCACGACAGTTCACCCTGCAAGTCCGCGCTCGAAATCTGGGCTGCCGTCAACGTCGCGACCCGCAGTTCCGATCCGTCGCCGCCGATGGTGCCGCTGTCGATCGGTTCACCATCGGGAACGCCGGTTTCACCGGAATCCGGTGCGGGCGTGCCGGCATTGGGGCCTGGCGTCGCGGTGGTTTCTGTAGCGGCGGGGCTGTCTGGCAGGGTTTCTTCAGACTTGCACGCAGCGGCCAGTCCCATCGAAGCGACGGCGGTTGCGGCAAGCAGTTGTCCTAGTATCTTCATGGCGGACCAACGCTTCGCATCCGCACAATGTTCCGTCAGAGGCCGAGGTTGGCCCGCCGACTGACCGTGTAATCAAGGACGCCGACAAGGAACCACGATAGCCGCCAGCGCACGCGATTCCACACCGTCGCGCGCTTTTTGTGCACCTCGGGCGTAACCTCCAGCGAGGCATCGAGATGCTGCGCAATGAACCCGCGCATCTGGTCCGCCAACGCCGCATCCTCGATCATCAGCATCAGTTCGAGATTGATATAGAGGCTGCGCATGTCGAAATTCGCGCTGCCCACATAGACCCGGTCGTCCAGCACGATCAGCTTCGTGTGCAGCTTGCACGGCACAAATTCCCAGATGCGCGCACCCGTTTTCAACATAGGACGGTACAGCGCCCGCGCCGCGCCGATGGTCGCTCCGTTGTCGCTCTTGCCCGCCATCAGCAGCCGGGTCTGGCCCTTGGACGCGATCCGTGCGATGCGGCGCACCAGTCGCTTGGGCGGGCTGAAATAGGCCATCATCATGTCCAGCCGATCGCCCTCGATCAGGTCCTGCGACACACAACGCGCCCAGCTGGAAAGCCCGCGCGTCGGCCCGCCCACCAGCAGGCGCACCGGCCCGCCACCCCCGTCCCATTCGCGCACGATGCGCCGGATCGCGCGCCAGCGGGCCTTGGGGTTCGCAACCCACTCCTCCATCTTTGCGAACCACGCCTGCAACTGGTCGACCACCGATCCCTCGACGATCAGGCCAAGGTCGTTCCACCCGTTGCGCTGCGGCGGGGCGAAATAGCTGTCCTCGATGTTGAAACCGCCGATCATCGCGCGCTGACCATCGACGATGACCATCTTTTGATGGTTGCGGATCAGGTACCGCTGCGACCAGTTGGCGGAGAATCGCCAGTAACGCCCCCCGGCCTTCAGCAGCGGGGCAAGGAATTCATCGCTCGCCGCCGCGCCGAACCCGTCCACGACCAGCTTCACCGTCACGCCCCGCCGCGCAGCCGCGATCAGCGCGTCGCGCACCTGCTGCGACGTCGTATCCTCGGCAAAGATGTAGAAACACAGGTTCAGCGTCTCGGTCGCCGATCCGATCAGGTCCAACAACGCATCCAGCCGATCCTGCCCGGCGGGATAGAACGTCAGGCTCTGCCCCTGCGCGCTGGCGGTGAACGGCGGCGGGTCCGCATAGGAGGGCGCGTCCATTTCGGCTGGCTCAAGAGCGGTTGCATCGGGCATCGCAAATGGATGTGGGGCAGGTTGCCGCGCGCCGCAATCCTTGACTCTGGCTTAGCCTATGCCTATTCGCGGCGCTTTCCCGCATTTGCAGAATTTGTAGAGGTGCCCCATGGCGCGCGTTACCGTTGAAGATTGCGTCGACAAGGTCCCGAACCGTTTCGATCTCGTCCTGCTGGCCGCCCAGCGTGCACGCGAGATTTCCGCCGGTGCCGAACTGACCGTCGATCGCGATCGTGACAAGAACCCGGTCGTCGCCCTGCGCGAGATCGCGGAAGAGACCGTCGCCCCGAAAAACCTGAAGGAAACGCTGGTTCAGAACCTGCAGAAGGTCGCCGTGGACGACGATGACGAGATCGATGAAATCGGCTCGCTGTCCCGCTCGGCAGAGGCTCTTCGCCTTACCGCCGCCGCGCCGACGCGCAGCACATCGATCGGCGGAGACTACGAGGGCTGATCACAGCCTCGGTCCGACGCTGAGAACGAATGAGGGCGGTCCTGCGGGGCCGCCTTTTTTCGTTGGGGCGCAATCGTCTTGCCGGTGCCGGGTCGATAGACCTTTGATGTTGCGCGCACGGGAATGCGCGTTACCGTTTCGGCCAGGATCGACCTGCTGAGAGGAACCGCGAATTGAAGAATCTCGGCCCGCTTGCCGTGCTTGCGCCCATGCTCCTTTCCGCCTGCATCACCACGCCGCACCAGCCCACGCCCGGTTGGCAATGTCAGGCATCGGCGCTTGGCGGTCATGTCAGCGGGTCTGCCGATGTGGCGCAGGATGGCAGGATGCTTTTGGCGCTTTGGTCATGGCGCAGCCCGTCGAACGACAATGGGGTCGGCGTGGTGGCCTACTCGGGCGACGGCAATGCCCGCACGCTGGATGCCGAAACCACCGCGGCGATTCATTTTGGCGCGCATTACGGGACCGGCCCGGTCGTTCTGGCGCAGGCGGCAGGTCAAGAGGGGTGGCAGCACCCGATCGTCGTGGGCCAGGACGGCCCGCAAGAGGCGAGCCTGCGGTTGGATTGGAACGCCTTGGTCCGTTTGGCGAAGATGGACGCACCGCTCTATGCGCTGCGCCGCGATGGCAAAGGTGATGGCGGGGGCGGGGTGCTGAGCCACGAATTGTTGAAAGAGGACATCCTGATCGGATCGGAAGCGCTGGCCGACATGCGCACAGAACTTGGCGCCAAGGTCGCAGACCCCGCCAACCAGTGCATCGCGGTCGACGACCTCTACCCGGAGATCATCGTCACCTGACGGGTCAGTCGGTGCCGTCCAGCGCGCCGTCGCCCTGATCGGGATCGGTCTGTTCGTCCTGCTTCAGTTCGGCGCTGACCTTGTCGGCCACATCGATGGTGGCTTCGCGCACCTCGTTTTCTACAACCTCAGCATTGTCGGCGGCATCTGCGGCGGCGCGGTCGACCATTTCGGATGCATCCTGTTCGGTCTGCTCCGAACAGGCGGACAGGCCCAAGGCGATCAGGCTGGCGGAAAGGGCGGTCAGGGTCTTGCGCATCGTCGATACCTCGCTGGGATTACCCAATGGCAACCCCCGGCGATGCGCCCCGGTTCCGAAAAGTATCGGCATCACGCGCCCTGCGGCGCGGAGCCTCCGCCAAACCGTCGTCTAGGCTGGCTGTGCTTCGGGGCCATTGCCTCCGAACCGTCGCCCAGCCTTGGGCACGCCGATACTGCCGGTGCTGGCCGGGCGGCTGGGGCCCTTGGGCTGGTCCGGGCGGTCGATGGTGCCATCCTTCATCAGCTGGTTGATCTCGTCGCCGGTCAACGTTTCATACTCCAGCATGGCCTGGGCCAGCAGGTGCAGCTTGTCTTCCTGATCCTTCAGCACCGCCTGCGCGCGGGCAAGACCGTCTTCGACAAGACGCTTGATCTCGGCATCGATCAGCTTGTTGGTCTCCTCGCCGGACATCGTCCGCGCGGTCTGGCCCATGCCCAGATAGCCTTCCTGGCTCTGCTCGTACTGCAGCGGGCCAAGCTTGTCCGACATGCCCCACTTGGTGACCATGTTGCGGGCAAGGTCGGTCGCGTACTGGATGTCGCCCGACGCGCCGCTCGACACCTTGTCATGGCCGAAGATGATCTCTTCCGCGACGCGTCCGCCCATCGCGACCGCAAGGTTCGCGTGCATCTTGTCACGGTGGTACGAGTAATTATCGCGTTCCGGCAGGCGCATCACCATGCCCAGCGCGCGACCGCGCGGGATGATCGTCGCCTTGTGGATCGGGTCAGACGCCGGTTCGTTGATCGAGACGAGCGCATGCCCCGCCTCGTGATAAGCGGTCATCTTCTTTTCGTCGTCGGTCATAACCATGGAACGGCGTTCCGCACCCATCATGACCTTGTCCTTCGCGTCCTCGAACTCCTGCATCGCGACCAGTCGCTTGTTGCGGCGCGCGGCCAGCAGGGCCGCTTCGTTCACAAGGTTGGCAAGATCCGCGCCGGAAAAGCCGGGCGTGCCGCGCGCAATGGTGCGGGCGTTCACGTCAGGGGCCAGCGGCACCTTCTTCATGTGAACCGACAGGATCTTCTCGCGCCCTTCGATGTCGGGCACGGGCACCACGACCTGACGATCGAAACGGCCCGGACGCAGCAACGCGGGGTCCAGCACGTCGGGGCGGTTCGTCGCCGCGATGATGATGATGCCTTCGTTCGCCTCGAACCCGTCCATCTCGACCAGAAGCTGGTTCAGCGTCTGCTCGCGCTCGTCGTTAGAATTGCCAAGGCCGTGACCGCGATGGCGACCGACCGCGTCGATTTCGTCGATAAAGACGATGCACGGCGCGTTCTTCTTGGCTTGTTCGAACATGTCGCGCACGCGGCTTGCGCCGACGCCGACGAACATCTCGACAAAGTCGGAACCGGAAATGGTGAAGAACGGCACGCCCGCCTCACCCGCGATGGCGCGGGCGAGCAGCGTCTTGCCGGTACCGGGCGAACCGACCAGCAGCGCGCCCTTGGGGATCTGGCCACCGAGTTTCGAGAACCGCGACGGGTCTTTCAGGAACTCGACGATTTCCTCCAGCTCCTCACGCGCTTCGTCGATGCCGGCGACATCGTCGAACGTCACGCGGCCCTGCTTTTCGGTCAGCATCTTGGCCTTGGACTTGCCGAAACCCATCGCGCCGCCCGCGCCGCCGCCCTTCTGCACCTGACGCAAGGCGAAGAACGCGATGCCGAGGATCAGCAGGAACGGCAGCGACTGGGCAAGGATGTAGAGCAGCATGTTCGGCTGCTCTGCCTCTTTACCCTCATACCGAACGTCGTTGTCGGACAGCAGCGTGGTCAGTTCCGGGTCCGCGCCGACGGGCACGGTGCTGAACGTCTGATCGTTCTTCAGCGTGCCGGTGATCCGGTCGGGCGCGATCTGCACTTCGCGGACAGAGCCTTCGGCCACCTTTTCTCGGAAATCGGAGTAGGCGATGGTCGCCCCGGCCGGGGCCGCTCGGTCGCCGAACATCGATACGACGAGCAGGAGGCCAAGGAATATCCCGCCCCAGATCATCAGGCTCTTCAGCCACGGATTGCCGTTCGGCTTCTCGTCGTTGTCGTTCATCGGTGCGGTCGGTGTCCTTTCACCCGCTCAAAACAGGTTATAGGCCAATGTAGGCGACACATGGTGAATGGCAAGCAAACGAAAGTCGGTTGCGACCCCGCAATTCGTCCGATTTCGCGCTTATTCGCCGCCGTCGCCGTTTCGGGGCGGGGCATGGGTGAAATGCCACGACCCCGCGCGGGGGGTGCAGGCCACCCCCGCCAGCGTCGCCTTTTGCCCCGATTCGAGCGATTCGAGCAGCCGCGCCAGTTCGTCGCCGCGTGCCTGACCTTCGGTCGCGAACCGCGCAATAATCTCTTCGAGCACGCGGAACCGCACCGCGCGCGGACCTGCGGGAAGATAGGCCAGCTGGCCGCCATCCTCGCTGGTCGTGATTTGCGCCGCGTATTCGTGCCGCGCGGCGAATTCCAGCACGTCCGCCGCATCGCGCAGATGCAGCGCGCTGGCGGCGATGCGCATCGGGTCGAGCCATTCCGCCCCGGCCAGACCAGCGCGGACGCGGGCGCGGTCGTAGGCGGGGTCTTCGTTCGAGGGGTCCATCGCCGGGGTCAGGCCGTTGCGCTCCACCGTCATGACCAGTTCGGATCGCGGCCATTTGAGCAGGGGCCGGATTAGCGCCACCCCTTGTCGGCCGGGCATAGGCGAACGGTCGCGCATCGCAGCCAATCCGCGCAACCCCGCCCCGCGGTTCAGCCGCATCAGCAATGTCTCGGCCAGATCGTCGGCATGATGCGCGGTGGCCACGAAGCGAAGCCCCTGATGCGCGGCCCAGTCGCCCAGTGCGCCATAGCGAGCCTCGCGCGCGCGGGCCTGCACGTTGCCGCCTTCTTCCAGCCGGATCGTCAGCGTTTCGTGCGGCACGCCCAGATCGGCGCAGGCCGCCGCGACCATCGCCGCTTCGTCCGCCGCCTCTGGCCGAAGCCCGTGATCGACGGTGGCGACGCGGATGTCGTTGGGCATCGCCTGTTGCGCGATGACCAGCAGGGCAAGACTATCGGGACCGCCCGAAACGGCCAGCCCCAGCGGCTGCCCCTCACCCAGTCCCAGCCGCCGGCATTCCTGAATGAAATAGACCGGAAGGTTCATGCCCCGCGTCGTGCCCCCCTTTTTGCCCCCATGTCGGTCTTACTTGCAACCAGCCTTGCTGGCGGTGTCGCTCGACAACGAGGCAAGCCGCCCCGAAGCCTCAGACGGGTAGACCAGCCGGAATTCCTCCAACGCCTCGCAAGCCTTGGCCTTGTTGCCCAGCCGCAGAGTGGCGATCGACAGATAGACAAGACTGTCCGGCGCCCGCGCGCCGCCGCGATTGTCGAGATAGTTCTTGAGGAACGCCTCTGCCGCCTCGCGCGGTTTGTTGTCGTCCAGGTACGCCCGGCCCAACAGGTTCTGCGCATAGGACGCGCGGCTGTGGCTGGGATAGGCCTTGAGCATTTTCTGCAACTGCGTGCGCGCGGGGCCGTACTGGCCCGCTTCCCACAGGCGGAAGCCATAGACGTATTCGTCGTCGCCCGCGTCGCCGGTCACGGGCTTTTCGATGCCGGTTGCAGCCGGTGCGGTCGGCGCAGGCGTGTTCGATGCGGGCGGCAACTGCTTCGGCGGCGGGGTCGCGCCATTGCCGATCCCGCCGTTGGGTTCGACCGGCATCGGCGTCATCGTTACCATGTTCGCTGTCTCGAATGCCTCAAGCCGGGCATTCAGCAAGCGCAGCGCGTTGGTGTTCACCTCTACCTGCGCGGTCATCTGCGCCAGCGCGGCCTCTACCGAATCCATACGGGTCAGCAGGTCCGTCACCGGGCCGCTGGCGGGCGCGGCGACGGCGGGGCTGGCGGGCTGGGCCGCGGTGATCTCGGGCTCGAAATACTTGCCGTCCGCGCCGGGGAAGACCTTGCGCTGCAATGCCTTTACCTCGGCCTCCAGCTTGCGGATGCGGGCGGCATCGTCGGACTGGGCCATCGCGGGCATCGGAGCAAGCAATGACGCGGACAGCATCGTGCCCAGCAGCAGGGCCGGGAGGCGCCCCAGAGCGAGACGGGGAAGTGCGGAAATCATGCGGAACGGACCTTTCTGGTTCTCGTGTTGCGCGCCAGTGGTGACAACTTCATGCCAAACAGATGCTTAACGGCGATGCTGAAGGCACGATTCACCTTGACCATCATGGGCGCGCGGCAGGCTTAACGGGTTGGCACGCCCGGCCCCGATGGGCGAGCGCGCAAGGATTCCAGATCGACCGGCACATCGCGGATAGTGCGCTGTTCGGTCGCCAGCGGCGGCACGGCCTGTCCCCCGATGGTGATGGTCAGCGCATCGGGCCGCCCGGTCCAAAGCTGCGGGCCGTCGGCATCCTGCGGAATGGTAAAGCTCTCACCCTCGGCCATCTGTTTCTGAAACAGGTCGCGCCCGTTGCGGTCATAGAATTTCACCCAGATGCCGTCGACCGTGGCGGTGAATATCACCGCGCCATCGGCGATCGCCGCCTCGCTGGCGGTGGCGGTCGGCGCTGGCGCGGCGGCAACCGGCTCTTCCTCAGCCGCGATGGGGGGCAGGTCTTCGGCGGGCAGGAAGAAACCGCGCCACGCAAAGGCCCCGATGGCCACGACCGCGATCAACAGCGCCGCCACGCCCCACGCCAGTTTCGACGAAGGCACCCGCGCCGGATCGCCCGGCTCCATATGGTCGAGCACGCGGGTCGGCTTTTGCGGCTCCATCATGCCGAATTCGTTGCGGACGTCGGCGACCAGCGCATTCTCGTCCATGCCCAGCGCGCGGGCATAGCTGCGCACGAAGCCGATGGCATAGGTCCGCCCCGGCAGGTCGGCCAGCCGCCCTTCCTCTATCGAATCGAGATGTCGTTCGCCGATCTTGGTCCGCTCGCCGATCTGGGCGCGGGTAAGGCCCTGCCGCTCACGCTCTGCCGCCAGCCTTTCGCCGACGGTTCCGGTGGGCGCCGCCGCAGCCACGTCTGCCGCTTCGGTCGTTTCGGTCGTTTCGGTCGTTTCGCTCGGCTCGTTATCGTCGTGCATTGCTTCCCCGGTCCGGATCGCGCGGTTTTCAGTACCTGTGGCCCGCGAATGCGAAGGCAAGCGCGCCTGCGCCTGCAAGTCAAGCGAGTACCCCGTGATTTGCGCGACTTGTTGAAGGAATGGTTCGACTTAACGCCAGTTCCCGACCAAAACGCCGCACCCGGCCGGATCAGTCCAGATCCAAGCCGCGCTCTTCCGCCCAGGACGTGATCGCTCCACGCAGATCGCCGACAGGCTCGTTAAGCCAGCGATCCATGGCAGAGGCGATTTCGCGGGTGTCGATCTGGCGCACCATCTCCTTGATCGGGCCGACCGAGGCGGGGGTGATCGAGAGGCGGCGGATACCAAGGCCGATCAGGGCCAGCGCCTCCAGCCTGCGTCCGCCCATTTCGCCGCAGACGGTGATGTCGATCTGGTGCCCGTCCAGCTGCCGCATCACCCGGCGCAGGAACCGCATGATCGCGGGGCTGAGCCAGTCGTAGCGTTCGGCCAGTTTGGGATTGGCGCGGTCGGCGGCGAACAGGAACTGCGTCAGATCATTCGTGCCGATGGACAGGAACGACAGCTTGGGCGCCAGCACGTCCAGCATCTCGGCCAGCGCGGGCACTTCCAGCATCGCGCCGTAACGGATGCGTTCGGGCAGCATCTTGCGCCGTTCTTTCAGGAACTTCAGCTGGCCTTCGAACACCGCCTTGGCCGCGTCGAATTCCCACACCTCGGACACCATCGGGAACATCACGTTCAGCGTCCGTCCGGCCGACGCCTCCAGCAAGGATCGCGCCTGCGCCTTCATCAACCCTTCGCGTTCCAGCGCAAGGCGCAGCGCGCGCCAGCCCATCGCCGGGTTCTCGTCATCCTGCCCATCGTCGTCGGTGCGCAAATAGGGCAGCGACTTGTCGCCGCCGATGTCGATCGTGCGGAACACCACCGGCTTGTCACCCGCGGCTTCCATCACGTCGCGGTACAACTTGGTCTGGCGTTCGCGCTGCGGCAGGGCGGCGGAAACCAGGAACTGAAATTCTGTCCGGAACAGGCCTATTCCGTCGGCCCCGGTCGCGGCCAGCATCGGCACATCGTCGCGAAGCCCGGCGTTGATCATGATCGTCACACGCTCGCCGTTCTTCGAAATCGGCTCCACTTCGCGCAACGCGGCATAGGCGGCCTGACGTTCGCGGTTCTTGGCCGAGCGCGCCTCGAACGCCTCTACCACCGCCGGTCCGGGACGGACGTTGGCGATGCCCTGCGTCGCATCCAGCAGCACTTCGTCGCCTTCGCGCAAATAGCCGCGAAGGCCCTGCACGCGCCCCAGCACCGGCACACCCATCGCCCGCGCGACGATGACGACATGGGCCGTCAGCGACCCTTCCTCAAGGATCACGCCTTTCAGCCGCCGCCGGTCGTATTCCAGCAATTCCGCCGGGCCAAGGTTGCGCGCGATCAGGATCGCATCGCCGCGCAGGCCCATGGTCGCCGCCGTGCCGACCTGCCCCGACACCATCCGCAGCAGGCGGTTCGACAGATCCTCCAGATCGTGCATCCGTTCGGCCAGCAGGGCATCGTCTATCTGGCGCATGCGCATCCGGGTGCGTTGCTGCACGCGTTCGATGGCGGCCTCGGCGGTCAGGCCGGAATCGATCGCTTCGTTGATGCGCCTGGCCCAGCCTTCGTCATAGGCGAACATCTTGTAGGTTTCGAGCACGGCCTCATGCTCTCCGCCCACGCCGAACTCGGCCTGGCTGGCCATCTTGTCGATCTGTTCGCGCATCTTGTCGAAGGCGAGATAGACGCGCTGTCGCTCGGCCTCGGTATCCTCGGCCATGACGTGTTCGATGGTGATGCGCGGCTGGTGGAACACCGCGTGACCGGCGGCAAGGCCCTTGACCAGCGGCAGACCGTGCAACTGCTGCGGATCGACGAACTGCGGGCTGGCGGCAAAGGAATCGTATTCGTCGATCAGGTCGGCGTTGCTGATCAGTTCGGACAGCACCATCGCCACCGTCTGCAACGCCTCTATCTCGACATCCTCATACCGGCGCGGCTCGACATGCTGTACCACCAGCGCGCCGACCGCGCGTTCCAACCGCACGATGGGCACGCCCGCGAAAGAGTGGAACTTGTCTTCCCCCGTTTCCGGGCGATAGCTGAAGTCCGGGTGCGCCGCCGCCTCGGCAAGGTTCAGCATTTCTATGTTCGCGGCAATCGAACCGACCAGACCTTCACCGATGGCCAGCCGCGTGACGTGGACCGCGCTCTGTTCCAGACCGCGGGTTGCGAACAGTTCCAGCATCCCCTCGCGCAGCAGGTAGATCGAGCAGACCTCGCTATCGAGGTTTTCGCCGATGATATCGACCACCTGGTTCAGCTTGGCCTGCGCATGGGTGCGCGCGGCCATCACCTCGTGCAGGCTGGTCAGGATAGAGCGAGAGGCGGAGACGGCGGACTGCATCGCGCAAGCTTAAAGCACATGGGCGCGCCGGCGCAAAAGGGGAAAGAACGGCGCGGGCCGAAATACGCGCCGTTCGAGCCGCCCGAAAAGCGAACGCCCCCGGGCCGACGGCTCGGGGGCGCTGATATCAGGCGACTTGTCTCAAGGGACTAGCGCCTTTCTTCGCTCCGTGTTGGGAAGCGGCTTGCCGTCAGTTCAGAGTCATCGCCTCCTTCACCTTCAGCTTTGCCCGCTTCAGTTGCTGAACCCTCGCAGCATCGGGCGCCGGTCGCGCCTGCTCGTCTCGCAATTGCCGATCCAGACCGGCGTGCTTGTTCTGAAGAGCGGTGATGTGCGTCGATTCCATAGCAATCTCCTTGCGTTGGGTATTGAGCGTGGTGTGAGTGAAACTCCCCGAACCATAACGGCTGCAACCCGTGCCGGCACCGCGACTCGCTAGCCTTCGCCACCGACACATGGAGTGGACCACAAACCGCGCGCCTTGCGAAGACTGTTGCAGAAATATTTCGACGAAGCGGGGGTTCAATTGCGATCAGGCGAATGTGCCGCAATCCGTGCCAGACCCGATTGCACGATGCATCGCAAAGTGCGAAAGACGCGCACGCCTGAACCGGGGCGACGGGTAGCTGCACGGGGTCTTGAAAGCGCATCGATGACCGAAGACGAACTGCGCAAGCGGCTGAGCATCATGATGGTGGAGCACCGCGACCTCGACGCCGCCATTGCCGCGCTGGCCGAAAACCCGGCTGACCAGATGCAGGTCGCGCGCCTGAAAAAGCGCAAGCTGCGCCTGAAGGACCAGATCGCGCAGATTCAGGACGCGCTGATCCCGGATATTATTGCGTAGCTCTTAGACTGAAACGGATCGATTTTCGGATGATGCCGAGGCAAAAGACGTCGTTGCCGAGAACCGGCGCGCAGCGGACTTAAAGTCCGTGAGCACCGGAAGCGCAGGCGGCGATGGCTTGCAGCCCGGCAGCGCCGGAAAGCGACCGTTTCAGCCAAGTGTCTTCCAGATCCCGAACACACTCGTCGCGGCCAGCACAAGGCCCACGAAGATCAGGATCGGCTTCACCGGCAGGCGCTTTGCCGCCCATGCGCCGATCGGGGCCGCCGCCACACCGCCAAGGATCAGGCCCAGCGTCGGTCCGGCAAGGTCAGCCACGCCGATGCTGGCGATAAACGTCGCCGACACCGCAATGGTCAGGAAGAATTCGACCGAGTTCACCGTGCCGATTACCTTGCGCGGCTCCACCCCCTGCACCAGCAGGTTCGAGGTGACGACCGGCCCCCAGCCGCCCCCGCCCGCGGCATCGAGGAACCCGCCGATCAGGCCCAGCGGCGCAACCGACTTCGCCTCACGCGGTTTGGGCGGCCAGAATATACCGCGCACCAGCAGGTAGATGCCGATCAGCGTCAGATAGCCCAGCACGAACGGCTTCACGACAGAGGCATCGATGCTGGTCAGCAGGTAGGCCCCCGTCACGCCACCGATCACGCCGGGCAGCAGCAGTTTGAAGAACAACCGCTTGTCGATGTTGCGATGGTAAAGGTGGCTGAGGCCCGAACTGGCGGTGGTGAAACATTCCACCACGTGAACTTTCGCCGATGCCAGCGCGGGCGGCAGCCCCAGCACGCCGACGAGCAGTGAGTTGCAGATCACCCCGAAAGCCATGCCCAGCGCGCCGTCCACCAGCTGCGCGGCAAAGCCGATGCCGATATAGGGCCAGATCTCTGCCAGCGTGGGCCAGCCAATGCCGATGCCATCCATGTCCGTGTTCCCGAAATTGAAACCGGACGGGGAATTAGGGGCGAACGGGCCAGCCGTGCCAACCAGATTTCGAATGTACCCCGAAAGGCGATCTATCTTGCGCGATCACCGCTTGCGATAACGAAAATACCAGACCTTAGTGGTCATACTATCATAATAGACTGATATACAATCACAAATCGGCATTTTTTGATCCCCATTTTCTCGGCTAGCAATCACCGGGTAATCACCATGCCAAATTAGGCAAGCACGCGCCCCCATGAACGGATTTCTGCGTTTGCGATCATGACACAGGTGCTGCCAACCGGAAGCAGGTGGCGAAACGCTTGCGATCAGCCGCGCTTATCCCTGCTTTTGTGAATAGGTGTTCCCACCGTGTCGCTACGATTCTGCTCATGTCTTCGGCGATTGCGTTCGCGTCATCATGGCTGAGGTCGAAGACCGCGGCACCGGCGAGAGCGTTCTCGATCGTTGCAGCGCGGCCTTCCGGCCCGACGCCGAGGACGAGCCGGCGCTCCAGTCCCAGCTGAGGCTTCGGCACTACATCGTAAAGCGGCGAAAGCCGCCATCCCTCACCATCGAACAGGAAGCCATGATTACGTAGGTGATCATCATCATTGGTGACGAGGATATTGAACAGCATGCGACGAAATAATTCGTGCAGATCCTGGCGTACTTCGGTTCCGAATTGCCGGATCGCTCCTGCGAGATCGGCATAGCTGAAGCTGCTGACCTCGCTCTCATGCGCCCCGAGCATTGTGAGCCCCGAAGCAAAGGGCCTGCGTTCCAGCCAGTTGCCGTGAGGAATCCGATCGAACCGCTCGATCAGATAGATGTCGCGATCAAGGACACAGCGGAAGTCGAGTGGCGGCACATCGAGACCACATTCGCTGGCAAGCCGCATTGTCGCCAGTTCGACCCGGCATTCGGGGAAGCTGTCTCCCCGCTTCTGAAATTTCGCGATCCAGGGTTTGTCGCCGATTTTTGTAGCAGCCTTCGGCCGGGCGCCGCCCAGAGATGACCCGGCGGCTAGCAACGCCCTCAAGTTCTCGTCGAGTTCGTCGACATGCTGCGCTCGTTCGGCGGCTTCTGCTAGCTCTGCGAGCGTGAACTCTTCGCCCGGAGCAGGGCCGTCCCCCCATGGTGTAATTCTCTCAGGCTGGGCGGACGTCGGCCCAAAGGCGAGCGCACCCACGCGATGTTCGCCCGAGGCCAGAATGAGATCGATTTCGCTCGGCAAGCGATCGCCCATCGCCTTGTACATTAGGTATTGGCCCCAGCCGTCAGGAGCAGCATCCCGAATGCCACCGAACACGGCAAAGCCTTCTTCCGTCCTGAATGTTCGAGAAGTTCCAGCTTCGTGCAACGGCAGAGCTACAGGATCGACCGCAATACGGTCAGCGCGTTCCAGATAACGCCGCCCGTAAGCGAAGGTAGCAAACTGGTTGCGCGGTTCGTCGGTCATCGTGAGAAGGCCTGCCGGAACAGGCCCCTCCTCAAGATGCACGAAGACATAGGTGCGGATGGTCGTCACGGCTTGCTAGAAATCCAGATCATCGTCGCTGACAGCGTGGGTCTTCTGGGGCAGGCGGGACAAATCCTCGCTGATGCCAGCCCGGTCACTGTCTGGGGTTACCAGCTCGGCAAGGCGCTGTGTCATCCCCAGGACATGCAGGGCGCTCGCCAGAACCGCGAGGCCCACGGTAGGATCTCCCGCTTCGAGGCGTTGCAGCGTTTGAACCGAGACGATCATGCGCTCGGCCATTAAACGCTGAGGAAGTTTTCTCCGGCGGCGAGCAAGGGCGATATCCTTACCTAGCCGTGTAATCGCACGTTGGCTCTGGGGCGGTAGTCCGCTAGCAGCTCGAGACGAACGGGGCATGGCCCGATATATGACATATCATGCGAAATTCCGCAAATAGAAATGATATGTCATGTTTTTGTGCTCTTTCGCTTGAAGCAGATTTACCGAAGGAAGATGCTTCACCGCCTCCTGCACGAGGCTTACAATGACCATGACTGAGTGGAGAGGCGCTGGTGAGCGGTCGCTAGGCCGCGGCTTGACCATCGTACTTCAAAAGTCGCTGTGCAGTTGCGCGAATTGTCTCAGCGACTATATCGCAAACGTCACGCATGTCGGCACAAGCCGACAGCTTCGGAAGAATTCCGAGGTCCCGTCCTCCAGTTGGAGGTTAACCGGCGGACCCTGCAGAGGGTTCGCCGAATTTCGTTCGAACGCTCTCGCAGGTCCAACCCGATGGAGCATCGAATGCATTATTCAGACGAGGAAATCGAACGCGCGAAGACATTATTCGCTCGTGAAAATGATCAACCCGGCCATGGCAGAATGGCGGTTGCCGCGATGGCGGGAATGAGCAAGCCCGGCAAAATCAGCCATATCACTCATCGACGGACTTGGCGGGACTACCTTTCGAAGGCACGACGCGATTTGCAAAAGGAAAGATCGGACTGGAATTTTCGATTAGGTAACGTGTCGCATGATCTAAACTGACCAGGTCGTGGGGCAGCAATAAGGATCAATGGCGCTAGTGAGAAGTCACTACGAATAATCGGTAGACCTCGCGGGTGAGCGGCGATGTCGATGTGACGCTCAAATCGACGGGCTCGCAGTGCAGACGTGAATCCCCTCCGACCTGTTCTTACAACACAAAAGGGCTGGAGGGGAGGAGGGCCTTTGTGAGCGAGCCGAAAGGATCGCGATGTGCCATGTCCCACCGATATTCCACCAAGATAAGCTCTTTGGAAGAAGCCGCCCGCCGCATCTGTGAAAACCGGGGCGGCAAATGGTCCGGCACAAAAGGCATGGCCTGCTGCCCTGCGCATGACGACCGTACGCCGTCACTCGGTGTGTCGCTCGGCCAAAAAGCGATCCTTTTCCATTGTTTTGCGGGATGTGATCAGCAGAGCGTGCTGGCTGCTCTGGTGAGTGAAGGTGTACCGGCGTCAGCCTGGTTCTCGGGAGGTGCAATCGAGCCCACGATGGACACTGGTCCTGCAGCGAAGCCTTCGGCCGCTGCCTTGCGCATCTGGCGCGACGCACAGCCGTTACGCGCGAGTCCAGCAAAGTCCTATCTCGAGAGCCGCGGCATCCTCGCAGCATCTCCGGCGCTCTGCTTCCATCCACGAACGCCTCTTGGTCCGAAGGGACGCACCCGTTTTTTGCCGGCCATGATTGCGGCGGTCAGCCTCGACGTGGGGCCGATCGCCATCCATCGCACGTTCCTTTCGGGCAATGCCAAGGCCGATTTCGACAAACCGAAGCGCGCGCTCGGCGCGCTCGGCGAAGCAGCTGTCCGCCTCTTCGCTCCGGCCTCCGGCAAGCTTGGCCTTGCCGAGGGGGTCGAGAGCGCGATGTCGGCCTATGCTCTCACCGGCATTCCCGTCTGGGCGACCTTGGGCAATGAGCGCTTCGGCCTCGTCAGCGTACCCGAGAGCGTGACCGAGCTTCACCTTTTCGTCGATCACGATGCTGGCGGCGAGCTGGCTGCGTCGCGTGCCCTGGCCGCTTATGCCCGCGATGCGCGGACGATCCACGTTCGCAAGCCGTCGTCACGCGACACAGACTGGAACGATGAACTGACAGCATGGCTGCGCCGCAAGGCGGCGCCGTAGAGGAGAGTGGGCTTCTCGAATTCCTGATCCGGCAGAGGGCGTGTCCCGATGCCCTCATCAGGAGGACGAATTGCCATGTTTCAATCAGATCTGTTTCCCGCCGGCGAGCAGATGCCGGCAGTGCCCCTGGCCCACGCCATTGGGGCCAGGATTGCCGCGCTTCTTGCGTCGGGGCGTCATCTCACCCGTACCGACATTTCCAGCCTGTTTGCCGAAGAGACCGGTGCACAAGATTGGGGAAGCGCCTGGACGATCGACGATTACAACAACGCGGTCGAGATCGGCGCACTGCTCTGGCTTCGCGAGTCCTCACACATCGATCTGGCGACAAGCGCGCACGCAGCAGAAGCGCCTTTCGACTGGCTCGAAGCAGCCTTGCCGCCGCGGCACGTTCGCAGCGAAGCACAGGTCGAACTCCAGCAGTTCTCGACCCCGCCGGTGCTGGCCTGGCTGATGGCGAAGGCCGCAGCAGTCTCTGCGCATGACACGCTGCTCGAGCCATCCGCCGGCAATGGCGCCCTTGCGCTGTGGGGCAGCGTTCAGAACGCTTCGCTGATCCTCAACGAGATCGATCCTGCAAGACGAGACAGCCTGGTCCACATCTTTCCCGCGGCCACGATCACTGCGCACGACGGGGAACTGATCGCCGATCTGCTTCGCGGCGCTGCTCCGTCGGTCGTGCTGATGAACCCGCCATTCGCCCGCAGCCAGGAACGCGGAAAGGACGGTGAGACGGCGCAGCGCCACCTTCGCAGTGCAATCCGGTCTGCTGCTGCTGGGGCGAGGATTGTCGCCATCTTGCCCAATGGCTTCGATGCTTGCACCTTCGCCGAGGCACAGGACGAAGCGTCGCTGCTCCTCAATGTCCGGCTGCAGCAGGCTTTTCGCCGGACAGGGACGGGGATCGCCGTGCGACTGGTCGTGTTCGACAAAACGCCGATTGTGTCCTCGTCAGCGATCATCGGAGATACTGCCGACCTAATTGAGCTCCACGAAATTGTCACGGAGCTACCGCGACGAGCGCGGACCTCCGCCAGCCTCCATCGCCTGCCAGTCGGCAAGCCAGTGCGCCTCCTTGGCAAGACTTCGACCCAAAGCGCGCCGGTTCGGCCGGTGGCGCCGTTCGCGGCGACTCCTGCAGCCACAGCAACTGCGATCGACCTCACCTATTCGGTCCTCGCCGAACCCTCACCGGTGCCTGAACAGGCAGGCATTTACCTGCCTTACCGGCCTAGCCGCATCGCCGTCGAAGATGCGCCAGTTCATCCTACCCCGCTCGTGGAATCGGTCGCTATGGGTTCGGTCGCGGCACCGCAGCCCGATATTTGCCCGCGCCTTCCCGCAGGTTGGCAGGCGGATGGCCTGCTGTCCGAAGCGCAATGCGAGACACTGGTCTACGCTGCCCAGGCATTTGCGCGCGATCTTCCGGGTCAGTTCAAGGTTAGCCAGGAAGGCACCTCGCTGGAACTGGCCGAAGACGGACACTCCTACCGCCAAGGCTTCTTCCTCGGCGACGGAACCGGAGCGGGCAAAGGACGGCAGATCGCCGCGGTCATCATGGATCGCTGGCTCGCCGGCGAGCGTCGCCATATCTGGATCACGAAGAACGAGGCGCTGCTCGAAGATGCGCGCCGCGATTGGGAAGCGCTTGGCGGGCTACCGCTCGATCTCCAGCCGCTCTCGCGCTGGAAACTCGGCCATCCCGTGACGATGTCCGAAGGCATCCTCTTCGTCACCTACCCGACGCTGCGCTCGGGGCGCGCCGAGGATACGCGCCTCGACCAGATCCTTGCCTGGGCGGGTGAGGACTACGATGGCGTGATCGCCTTCGACGAAGCCCACGCCATGGCCAATGCACTCGGGAGCGCTTCAATCCGCGGCAAGGTCAAGGGCTCCGAACAAGGGATGGCGGGCCTCAGGCTGCAGAACCATCTCCCGCGCGCCCGGGTGATCTACGCGTCTGCCACTGGAGCTTCGGATATCGCCAACCTCGGTTACACCTCACGGCTTGGCCTCTGGGGACCCGAGACCGCCTTTCCGACCCACGAGGCGTTCACGACCGAGATCCGCGCCGGCGGCGTCGCGGCGATGGAGCTTGTCGCCCGCGACCTCAAGGCCCAGGGCCTCTATCTCGCCCGTGCGCTGTCCTTCGCCGGGGTCGAGTACGAGATCCTCGAGCACAGCCTGACCGACGCGCAGATAAGAATCTATGATGCCTATGCCGATGCCTGGGCGATCATTCACCGCAACCTCGAAGCCGCGCTCGAAGCAACCCGAGTGGTCGACGAGGACAGCGGCGATACGCTCAATCGCAACGCCAAGGCTGCGGCGCTATCGATCTTCGAGGGTACCAAGCAGCGCTTCTTTGCCCAGCTCCTGCTCTCGATGAAGCTGCCGAGCCTGATACCCGCGATGGAAGCAGCTCTTGGCGAGGACCATTCGGTTGTCGTGCAGCTGGTGTCGACTGCGGAGGCCATGCTCGACCGGCGTCTTGCCGACCTCTCCGACGAAGAACGTGAAGCGCTCGATATCGATCTCTCCCCGCGGGAGTACGTGTAATGCTGAGCTCAACATTACACGTATTCTTTGCAGTCGCAGTTTATGTCGAGCGTCGCAGCCGGAGGCGCGGGATTGCGTCGGTTCGTCATGATTTTACTCCAGATAATTACCGGTCCTTCGACCTCAACATGTCGAAGGAACCACCATGCCAACAAGATCATTTGTGTCGTTTCAGCCTGCACCAAGCAGGGTTGGAGAGCCGCCCAGTACTAACGCCCTATTCAGTGCATTCCTCTCCTCTCTGTCGGTTGAAGAGGGAACAGCCTGTGCGGTCCTGTACAGCGCAGCGATCCGCCATTTTCTGTGTTGGCTGGGACTACGCGGGATTGCGCTCGGGACGGTTGATGATCGCATCGTGCGCCGTTTTGAGCAGCATCGATGCCGGTGCCCAAGGTATTCAGCGCAAGCGACAGCCTACAAGGCCGATCTTGCGGCGCGTGTCAGGCGCTTTGTCCGGTTTCTCGAAGACCAGGGTTACATCGACGTAGCCGATGGGATTTACGATCTCGGGCGTCATCTTGCTGACTATTCGCATATGATCGATGGCCTCCAACTCGCGAAGGGGGTGGCGCAAGCCTACCGTTCAGAGGCGGAGCACTTCGCGGCCTGGCTGCGGGTATCGCGATGTCCATGGACCGATGTCGATGACACGGTCACCAAACAGTATGCCGATCACGATTGTCGGTGCCCGGTTTTCCGCAAGCGCGGCAAGCTGACCACTTCCGGCAGGAAGCGACGGCGGCGTTGCACACGGCACTTCGTTGAGTTTCTTCGTGATCGGCGCGCCATCGCTCCGGTCGCGGTGAAGGTGGTCGAAGATCCGCAGGTCGCGGCATATGTCGGTTGGCTCAGGCAGGATCGAGGCGTGACCGACGAGACGATCCGGCGATACCGGGCAGAGATTGAGCGGCTGATGCCCATGCTCGGCGCGCCGGCACAATGGGATGCTGCCACTCTGCGAGATGCGTTCGAGCGTCGCAGCAAGGAGATCCCGGGATCGGCTTCGCTGCTCGCCACGATCATGAGGAGCTATCTTCGGTTTCTTATTGGCCGAGGCCAATGCCGCCCAGCGCTGCTGCACGCAATGCCTTCCGTACGGAGATACCGGCTTTCGGCATTGCCGCGCTACATCGACCCGGCAACGATCGAGAGGATCATTGCAGCCTGCCCGACAGGTCGGCCGGTGGAAGTTCGGGATAAGGCGATCATTCTCCTGCTTGCCAGACTTGGCCTGCGAGCAGGAGATATTCGGGATATGCGTCTCGACGATATCGATTGGCGATCCGGCCATCTGAAGGTCAAGGGCAAGACGCGTCGACCGGATCGTTTGCCATTGCCACAGGGTGTTGGCGACGCGATCTTGGCATATCTTGCTGCGGCCCGCCCGACGGCCATCGAAGCGCACCTGTTCTTGCGTTCGCAAGCCCCGTTCCGGCCATTCAGTTCGTCAGCCGAGATCGCCGGCATCGTTGCACGCACACTCGAGCGCGGCGGGATCGAAGGTCTGCCGACCGGATCGCACATATTCCGGCATTCGCTTGCAACCAACATGCTGCGCTCTGGTGCAGGCCTGGAGTCCATCGGGACCATCCTGCGCCACAGCTCGCCCGAGACCACCGCCATTTACGCCAAGACCGATCTGCCGATGCTCTTGAAGATCGCACAACCCTGGCCCGGAGACCTGTCATGATAAACGCACAGATTTCGCGGTACGTCGCTTTGCATCGCAGCCTCGGTCGCAAATTTTTCGAGCAGGAGCGCCTGCTTCGCAAGTTCGGCACCTACGCGACTGGCTTCGGAGACAGCCACACCCGTATCGACCGCATCTACGACTGGTGCCGAGCGACGACTTCGCAGAACACCGCGCGGACCGGCTTCACTTTCGTGCGCAACTTCTGCTTGTTTGCCCATGCCGAGGATCCAGCCAACCAGGTTCCGCCCGCCGGTGTGTTTGGCCGGGGGAAGCGTCCGCGACCAACGCCGCACATCATCCAACCGGAACAGGTCCGGGCGATCATGAAGGCGGCGCTCGATCTTCCGCCCAAGGGCATGATCAGTCCCTTCACCTATCATTACCTGTTCGGTCTGCTGGCGGCGACCGGTCTGAGGATTTCCGAAGCTCTAGCACTACAGTGCGACGATCTGGTCGAAGACGGTCTGATCGTCCGCGACGGCAAGTTCGGCAAGCAGCGCCTAATCGCCTTGCAGCCATCAATCCGTCAGGCTCTCGAGGCCTATCTCGCAACCCGGGCAAGGCTCGGTGCCACGGGCAACGATCTGTTCGTGACGATCCGGGGAAGAGCACCCCATAAGGTCCGCGCCCACGTCGTGTTCGTCAGGCTGGCGCGACAGCTCGGATATCGTGGACCAACCGGGACTGCAGGTATGCGGCTTCACGATTTGCGGCATACCTTCGCCGTACGCTCGCTCGAGTCCTGCTCGCCGGACCGGGACGCCGTGACGCATCACATGGCCGCGCTCAGTGTCTATCTCGGTCACACCTCGGTCGCCAACACCTACTGGTATCTCGAAGCCACGCCAGTGCTGCTGCGCGACATCGCTGCCGCGAGCGAGGATCTGTATCTGGGAGAAGCGGCATGACGGCGCTTGCTCCCCATCTCACAGCCTTCCTGCGCGAACATCTGCCGCGGGAACGCGCCGTAAGCCCGCATACGGTGAAGACCTATGCCAACTGCTTCGTCCTGCTGGTCCGGTTCGCATCCGATCGGCTGAAGCGTCGACCGACCGATCTCGAGATCGAGGATTTCGGCACCGACATGATCATGGCCTTTCTCGGCCATGTCGAGGTCGAGCGCGGCAGCTGTGTGCGGACCCGCAATGGCAGGCTCGCTGCGATCAGATCCTTCTTCCGGTACATCGAGTATCGGGTTCCGGCGTGTCTTGACCAGGCGCTTCGGGTTCGATCGATCCCCAGCAAGAAGGCAGACAAGACGCTGATCGATTATCTCGACCGGGCCGAGATCAAGGCATTACTCGACGCGCCCGATCCTCGGACACGGCTCGGTACGCGCGATCGCGCTATGCTGCACTTGACCTATGCAGCGGGGCTTCGGGTATCGGAACTCGTGTCGCTGCAACTGCGCGATTTCCCGGATCGATCGCTCTCGACGGTCCACATCATGGGTAAAGGCCGTCGCGAGCGGGTCTTGCCGCTATGGAAAGAGACCCAGTCCGCACTCCGCGCATGGCTTGTCATCCGTCCTGAGACTGAGGTCGCCGAGGTATTTCTCAACGCGAACGGGCAGCCCATCACCCGCGATGGCTTCGCATTCCGTCTCGCCAAACATGTCAACGCGGCAGCAAAGAAGCAGCCGTCGTTGCTGCGCAAACGAGTCACGCCGCATGTATTGCGTCATTCCTGCGCGATGCACACGCTCGCAGCGACAGGCGATATTCGCAAGGTCGCACTATGGCTTGGACATGCCAGCATCCAGAGCACCGAAACATATCTGCGCGCCGATTCAGAGGAGAAGCTGCGGATTTTGGCTGCGCATGGCGGGCCGGAAATCAGCCCTGGACGCTTCAAGCCGCCGTCAGACACTCTGATCGCCATGCTCAACGACGTCCGCAAGCGGGCATAGCCTTCGGCCACGCTGCCCCAACCGCACAATTATCTGGAGTAAAATCATGACGAACCGACGCAATCCCGCGCCTCCGGCTGCGACGCTCGACATAAACTGCGACTGCAAAGAATACGTCATCGACTATCTCGCCAAGAGCTTCCCGGTGCGCTTGATGCAGGTCTTCGCCGACGAGGACGGCAATCTTCGCTCCGAGGCGATGAGCGACGGAGACGGCAATCCCGTCTTCTGCCCGCGCGCCATTGCCGCGCGCGATGCGCTGATCGAACAGCTTTGCGCACTGCCGCCCATCGCCACTGCGCTCGATGCGATCATCGAGCATTTCGGAACCGACGCCGTGGCCGAAGTCACGGGCCGGACCCGCAGGCTTGTCCTGGGCCGCGATGGTGAGCAGCGCCTCGAACGGCGTAGCCCCAGCGCCAATGTCGCCGAAGCCCAAAGCTTCATGGAAGGGACCAAGCGCATCCTGGTCTTCTCGGATGCGGGCGGCACGGGGCGTTCCTATCATGCCGACTTGGGCGCCAGGAACCAGCAGCGCCGGGTTCACTTCCTGCTTGAACCGGGATGGCGCGCCGACAACGCCATCCAGGGTCTTGGTCGCACGAACCGCACCAATCAGGCCTCGGCCCCGTTGTTCCGCCCGGTCACCACAGATGTGAAGGGCGAGCGCCGATTCATCTCGACTATTGCGCGAAGGCTCGATGCTTTGGGAGCGCTTACGCGCGGCCAGCGCCAGACGGGCGGACAGAACCTGTTCGACCCGGCAGACAATCTTGAAAGCGACTATGCGCGCGACGCGCTCAGCCGCTGGTTCCAGCTGCTCTATGACGGCAAGCTCGAAGCCACCACCTTTGCCAACTTCGTCGAGCGCACCGGCCTCCGGCTCGAAAACCCCGATGGTGGACTGACCGATAATCTCCCGACGATCCAGCGCTGGCTCAACCGCATTCTTGCGCTGCCGATCGCGCTCCAGAACGCAATCTTCGATGAATATCTCGGCCTCGTCGAAGCGCGGATCGAGGCTGCGCGTGAAGCCGGAACGCTCGACCAGGGACTGGAGACCGTCAGGGTCGATCACTTTACGGTCCTGACAGATGAACTTCTTCGCACCGACCCCGTGACCGGAGCCGAGACCCGTCTCGTCTCGCTCGAAGTGACCAAGCACCTTAGGCCTATGCGATTGCAACGCCTGGTGCGGACGCACGAGATCGGTAGCCCGCACGCGATCCCGATGCGCAATGCGCGGTCGGGCAAGGTTGCGCTGTCGGTTCCAGCCCGGCGTCTCATCGCCGACGACGGGGCCGTGATTGAACGTCGGCGCCTCTTGCGACCGCTCAAGTCCGCGAACTGGACACTTCAGGCACTCTCTGAGAGCCAATGGGAAGAAATTGGCGTCACTGCGTTCACGAGCGCCTGGCGTGCCGAGGAAGTGGAAGCGGCCAAGTCACCGGTGACCGAGCGCGTCCATCTTGCCACCGGACTGCTGCTCCCGGTCTGGAAGCGCCTCCCCGGCGATCATGTTCGGGTCACCCGGCTCGTTGCCGAAGACGGCCAGTCGATCATCGGCCGCGAAGTGCTCGATCTCGATCTCGCTGCGATCGCCGAGACCTTTGGCCTCTCCGGAGTTGCCGGACCATCGGCTGAGCAGATCGGCGACCTTGTCCTTGCCAGCGGCAAACCGCTGGGCCTCGCAAGCCACAATCCACTCACCGTTAAGCGCTCGCTGGTAGGCGGCGAACAGCGCCTTGAACTGACCGGGTTCTCGCCCGATCGCCTCGACTGGTACAAGAACAAGGGCTGCTTCACCGAGATCATCCGCTACCGCACGCGGCTGTTCGTCCCGGTGTCGAGGGCAGGCCAGATACTCCCAGGCATCGCAATCGGGCATTGAGCTTTGCAATTGCCAAGTCGTGGACTATATAAAGACCAAATTCAGTCCCAAGGTGTTCTATGAAGCTGGACCAGCGCATCAAACCGATCAGCTATCTGAAGGCCCACAGCGCCGAAATTATCCGGGAGATTGGAGATGGCGGCGGGCCACTGGTCATCACGCAGAATGGCGAAGCCAAGGCAGTTCTGCAGGATGTCGCCAGCTACGAGCGCGCACAGGAAACGCTCGCTCTGCTAAAACTTCTGGCGCTCGGACAGGCCGATGTTGCCGCTGGTCGGACCCGCCCGGTGGCAGGCCTTGCGGAGCGCGTACGGGGTAAGTCAAACTGAATGATGACGGCCGCGTTAGCGATCAAGATCACCTCCGGTGCGGAGCGTGATCTTGCGGGTATCTGGCAGCGTCGCGTGGCGCAGCGCGGGCCGGATGGCGACGATGGTGCGGACGCACTGCTGGATGACCTCGTCGCGTCTATCGAGTCCCTTTCCGACAATCCTCAGAAAGGACCGGTTCCACCGGAACTTGAGGCTCTCGGGATCACCGAATTCCGGCAATTGTCGCGCTCTCCCTTCCGCATCATCTACGGATATCAGCCCGAGCCAGCACCCGATCAGGTGACTGTGTTCGTAATTGCTGATGCGCGTCGGGATTTTCGGACGCTTCTCGAAGAGCGCTTGCTCGGCAGCGGATAGATAGAGTCTCCGCTCAACAGGTCAGGGTCCGAATGAAACTGAGCGCTGCCTCCGATTGCGCTTAAGTTTCCCCTTCTCTCCTCCCCTTCGTGTGTCTGAATGAACCGATAAGCTCCCGTGTCGCGTACGCCGGAGCCTGATCACGTCCTTCCTCAAGTCCGGGCGACTGATCTGCCTGTGCCCGCTGATGACGGGCCTGCGAATGGGTTCGCGCATTGAGAACAACTGCCCTCATGATCGGAACTTAGCCGATCCCTGATCGCCCCATCTCGGTCGTATAGATGTTCGCCACAGCCATTGAAGAGAGTGGAGGGAGCCCTTTGGGCTTGTGGGCCTCGTGATCCTCACCTGCGCCTTCATTCCATCAGGAGAAAACCCATGATCCAGTCGATCCCCTTGAAGAAGCTCGTTCCGAGCCCCCGCAACGTTCGCAAGTCGAGCGACGTGCTCGCCGACCTCCAGCTGCGGGCAGACATTGCTGCGCGCGGTCTGCTGCAGAACCTCGTCGTTCGCAAAGGAAAGCGCGGCAAGTTCGAGGTCGAGGCCGGCGGTCGTCGGCTCGCCGCGCTGCAGGCACTGGCCGAAGAGGGCACCTTGTCCCAAAACCACGAGGTCACCTGCCTCGTGATCGAAGGCGAGGAAAGCGAGGTGCGTGAAGCCAGCCTTGCCGAAAACGTCCAACGTCTCGCGATGAATCCGGCCGACGAGGCCCAGGCCTTCGCCTCCATCATCGAGGCGGGGGCTACCACAGAAGACGTGGCGCGCCGCTTCGGCCTCACTGTCCGTTTTGTCGAAGGACGGCTGCGCCTGGCCTCTCTCGCGCCTTGCGTCTTCGAAGCGCTCGCCGAAGGCACCATCACGCTCGACATGGCCAAGGCCTACGGCGCAATCTCTGACATCGAGCGACAGGCGCATGTCTATGCCGAGTTGCAGGACGCCTGGTACCAGATCACGCCTGACACGATCCGCCGCATGGTGCTTGATGCCACGGTGCGCGGTTCCGATCCGCGAGCCGTTCTGGTCGGACGCGATGCGTACCTCGCCGCAGGTGGCCGGATCGAGCGCGAATTGTTCGACGATGATGCCAGCGAGAGCTGGATCGATGTCGCGCTGCTCGAGGACCTCGCGCACAAGGCCATGGAGGGGGCGGCAGAAAAGGCCACGCTCGAATATGGCCTTGCCTGGGTCCGGCCGACGCTTGGCACCTATGTCAGCCATGACCTTGTCGACGGCCTCAATCGCTTGCCTTGCGAACCTGCACCGATGACCGAGCAGGAAGCGCAGGAGCTCGGCGAGCTCGAGGCCGACTACGACCGCGTCGCCGCCGTGCTCGAAGACGAGGACAGCGACGAGGACGAGGTCGCCAAGGCCGAACAGGAACTCGTGGTGATCGACCGCGCCATGCGCGCGCTCAATGATCGTCCCCCCGTACTCGCCGACGAACTGAAATCCGAGGCTGGTGCCTTCCTAGGGCGTAGACTCATTAGCGGCGATCCATAGGCGTGTGCAGAAGAGCTTGATGGCAGCGAGGAAGTTATCGCTTCGTTTGTCGTATCTGGTGGCCAAGCCTCTGGCGTTTTTGAGTTTCCCGAAGAAACGCTCGACCAGATTACGGTAGCGATACAGGAAGCTGCTGAACGCGAAGCCTTTGCGACGATTGCGCTTGACTGGGATGTTGGCGAAGCCACCCTGCGCGGTGATCTGACTGCGAATGGCATCGCTGTCATAAGCCTTATCGGCGAGAAAGGTGGTGGCGTTCGGCACGGCGGCCAGCAGCCTCTCGGCCTCACGGCAATCGCTCGCCTGGCCTTCGGACAGATGCAGTTGGATCGGCAGGCCGCGACCATCAACCAGGGCATGGATCTTGGTTGTCAAACCGCCCCGGGAACGTCCCATGCAGCGATTTGGGTCCCCCTTTTTAGGGTCGCACCGTGCTGGTGGACCCGGATGGAAGAACTGTCGATCATGACCAACTCGCCGTCGAAGGCTTGGCTCACCGCTTCGAGAAGGCGGTCCCACACACCGGCTTTGCGCCAGCGCACGAAACGGTTGTAGCAGGTGGTATGTGGGCCATAGCGCTCGGGAATATCAGCCCAAGGACTGCCCGTGCGAAAGCGCCACAATATCCCGTCGATGACCCGCCGGTCATCCACACGCGGAACCCCGCGAGGCTTGTTCGGCAACAACGGCTCGATCACCAGCCACTCATCATCGGTCAGTTCAAATCTACGACGCGTCATCCAAAGCTCCTTCCCGAAGCCTTGAATCAACCGCGCCCGCGCCGCGCAAGTCAGTTTATGAGTTTACGGCCTAGGACCTGGCGATCCTCGCGCATCTCTTCGGGCAGCCGGACAACGATATCGAAGCGTCGATCACCTTCGAAGATCTGGCCGGCCTTGGTCCCGCCGATTGCCGTCGACACCACCGTCTGAACATCGTCCACGTTCAACCCGAGCTGGGTCAGGCGGACGCGATCAG
Organism: Croceicoccus naphthovorans; assembly: GCF_001028705.1. Taxonomy (NCBI): domain Bacteria; kingdom Pseudomonadati; phylum Pseudomonadota; class Alphaproteobacteria; order Sphingomonadales; family Erythrobacteraceae; genus Croceicoccus; species Croceicoccus naphthovorans. The sequence continues at coordinate 2,931,683 of NZ_CP011770.1, forward strand.
GGATGACCTGAATGAACGGCAAGCCGGTCACCTGTTCGGTCTGCGCGTCCTGCGATCCTTCGATCGAAGAGACGACGCCCTCGACCTCGGCTGCAACGGAAGCAAGCTGGTCGAGATCGTCCCCGAAGATCTTGATCGCGACGTCGGAACGCACGCCCGCGATGAGTTCGTTGAAGCGCATCTGGATCGGTTGAAGGAACTCGTAGCGCGAACCCGGCACCTGCTGGACTGCCTCGTTCATCTCGGCGACGAGTTGCTCTTTTGGTTTGCGGGGATCCGGCCAATCCTCTCTCGGCTTCATGATCACGAAGGTGTCTGCGACCGAGGGAGGCACTGGGTCAGTGGCCACATCGGCGGTACCGATCTTCGCGAATACCTGGTCCACCTCGGGAAAGGTCCGAATTTTGTCTTCCAGGGCAGTCTGCATGGCGACCGCCTGGCTGAGGCTGGTACCCGGAATCCTTAGGGCGTGGAGCGCGATATCGCCTTCATCGAGATTGGGAATGAATTCCGATCCCATCCGGCTTGCGCCCCATCCGCTCAGGACCACCAGAGCCACGGCTCCGGCAAGGACAGCTTTGCGCGAACGCAAGGCGAAGTCGAGCATAGGCTGATAGCCCGACTTGGCGGCGCGCATGACGCGCGTCTCCTTCTCCTCGACCTTGCCCGTTACGAATGTCGCGACTGCCGCGGGAACGAAGGTGAGGGAGAGCACCATGGCGGCGGTTAGCGCCATGACGACCGTGATTGCCATCGGGTGGAACGTCTTGCCCTCCACGCCTTCAAGAGCGAAGATCGGCACATAGACGATGGTGATGATCAGGATGCCGAAAAGGCTCGGCTTGATCACCTCGGCAGATGCGCGGGCCGCCAGCTTGAAGCGTTCCTCGCGATTCAGCAGCCTTCCGAGCGAATGCTGCGCCTCGCCGAACCGGCGGAGACAGTTCTCGACGATGATGACCGCACCGTCCACGATCAGGCCGAAGTCCAATGCCCCCAGGCTCATGAGATTGCCGGACACGTTGTTCTCGACCATCCCCGTGATCATAAGGAGGAAAGAGAGGGGGATCACGGCAGCGGTAATGAGTGCAGCCCTGAAGTTGCCGAGCAGGACGAACAGGACAACGATGACCAACAGCGCCCCTTCGGCGAGGTTTTTCTCGACTGTGGAGACCGTTGCTTCGACCAGTTCGGAGCGATCGTAGACCGTATTGGCGACAACGCCGCCGGGCAGCGAGCGGTTTACCTCTTCCAGCCTTTCGGCCACCGCGACACTGACATCGCGGGCATTCTCGCCAACGAGCATGTAGATCGTGCCGAGCACGACTTCGCGGCCATCCTTGGTTGCGGCGCCATTGCGGATCTCGGATCCGATCTCGACATCCGCCACATCAGCGATGCGAATGGGAACCCCATCGCGGTAATCGACAATAATCCCGGACAAATCGCGTTCGTCCTCGGCCTGTCCGGGTACGCGGATAAGATATTGCGAACCTGACCTCTCGACGTAGCCAGCACCGACATTGGCATTGTTGTTTTCGAGCGCCTCGATCACGTCTTCGACCGTCAGACCGAAGCCGGCAAGACGTTCGGGAAGCGGCGCTACGACATACTCCTTACGGTAGCCGCCGATCGAGTTGACCTCGGTGACCCCTGGAACCGTGCGAAGCTGTGGCCGAACCACCCAGTCATGCAACGTCCGCAGATCCTGCGCAGTATAGCGCAACCCATCGGGTTTGACCGCGCCCTGCTCGGCCTCGACCGTGTACATGAAGATCTCGCCCAGCCCCGTGGCGATAGGCCCGAGTTCGGGTTCAACCGTCTCCGGCAGGTTTGAACGTACCGCCTGCAGACGCTCGTTGACGAGTTGCCTGGCAAAGTAGATGTCGGTGCCGTCCTCGAAGACCACGGTGACCTGGCTGAGACCGTAGCGCGAAACCGAGCGCGTATAGGAAAGCCCCGGCAACCCCGCGATGGCGGTTTCGACCGGATAGGTAATGCGCTGCTCGGCTTCGAGCGGAGAGAAGCCCGGCGCCGAAGTGTTGATCTGCACCTGCACATTGGTGATGTCCGGCACCGCATCGATCTTGAGCCGGCCGAAACTGTAAATGCCCACGGCGGCGAAAATGAACACCGCTGCCAGCACTGCGAAACGCTGTCTGATCGACAGCTCGACAATTCTTTCCAACATGAAATCGCGCTCCTCAGTGATCGTGGCTCGCGCCCGACTTCTCGATATCGGCCTTGATCACGTAGCTGTTCTCGGATGCGTAGACGGTGCCTGCATCGATCCCGCTCAGCACTTCGGTCCACTCGGGACCTTCCTGACCAAGCTCGAGCATCCGCACCTCGTAGGTCTCGCCGATCTTGGCGAAGACGACGCGAAAATCGCGGAACTGCTGGATGGCGTCCGTCCTGACGGCGAGAGGCGCCCGTCGCTGGTCGACCGAGACCAGACCCCGGGCCGCCATTCCCGGTCGCCAGAAGCCATCGCGATTGGGGAGCGGCGCACGTGCGGTCACCGCCTGGCTGCTGACTTCCGCCAGAGGCAGGAAGTCCCGGATGCGGGAGCCCTGCGCACGCTGGCCTTCGAGGCCCCGGATAAGCACCGATTGTCCGGGACGAACCCGCTCGATGTCGCGTGGGAAGATCGGGAAGGTCGCAACCGTGCGAGACGGATCGGAGATGACGAACATCGGATCGCTGTCCGCGATGTCGCCAATGTTGGTATTGCGATGCGTGATCACTCCGGAAATCGGCGCGTAGATCGGATAGGTCTGCAACGATGAGCTGCTTTCCACCCGCGCCAGCAGCGCCCCTCGGGCTACACGATCGCCGAGATTGGCATGCAGCGACATGACGGTGCCCGGGAATTTGGCTCCCACCTCGGCGCTGCCAGAGGGATCGAGCTCAACCCGTCCGATGATTTCCACGGTTTCACCGACCTGCTGCGGTCCGACCGTTTCGGTCCGAATGCCGGCCGCACGTGCCGCCTCGTCCGAGATCGTGACCCGACCCTCGTAGGATTCGAACGCCCATCGATGGCTGTTGTCGCCTTCGTTTGCCACGACCACGACGTCGAAACTGTGCGGTTCGACGAGAACCCCCTGGCCTCGCAGGTAATCCTGTTCCGGTTCGAATTCGAACGTGGTTTTTTCGCCGTCCAGACGCGTGATCAGGACCCGGGCACGGACCGTTTCGGGATCGACGGGCTCGTTGTCACGGTAGGCGTAGAGACGGTATTCGGGCGGAACACCGTCTTCGAAGACGGTAATCTCGATAGCGAAGTCGCCGTCACGAAGCATGCGCCCGTTGTGTGGACCGCGCTCGTACTCGCCCTCTGCGGCTGCCTGTTCTTCGGAAGTTTCCGGCGTATCTGCCGACTGGCCGCAGGCGGCAAGTGTCGCTGCAAAGCATGCAGCAAGGAATAAATGCGTCTTGCGCATGATCAATAACCCCCAACAAGTTCGATGAAGCGGCCAGTCAGTCGGTCGTAGTCGACCTTGGCCTGATGATATTCGGCGAGCGCATCGACGAAGCGGACTCTGGCTTCGTGCAATGCGGTCTGGGCAATGGAGACATCGAGAAAGGTGAACCCTCCGCGATTGTAGCCGGCACGGACCTCCCGCAGGGTCTGTTCGGCACCGGGTACCACCTGCTCCTGGATAGCCTCGGCCTCGTGGCGCGCCTCTTCGACACGTTCGGCAGCCAGAGCGATCTGCCGGCGACGCTGGAACCGTTCGACCGCGAGGTCCGCCTCTACCTGCCGCTGCTCGGCCGCGGCGCGGTCGATGTTGGCCCGATTGAGCGCGCGGTTGGGCAAAGGCAGCGAGAAGCCCGCAATGACGGCGACGTCGCCATTGCCGAACAACCTGGGTCCCGCGAAGACAGTTGGATCGGTGCGCGAATTGGCTTCCTGGAGGCGATAGTTCGCGTCCGCCCTCTCGCGCCGGGCCTGGAAGACGGCAAGATCGACTGGCGTAAGGTCGGCAGTGGTGATGGCAATCTCTTCGGCTTCGAGGAAGCCCGAGGTCACGACCCCGATGCTGCGTGGATCTCCGCCGGTAAGGAGCGCCAGGCGCGCCAGAGCGGCTTCGAAGGCGTGTTCCGCCAGCCCAAGATCCACCCGGGCTTCGGCCAGTTGTGTGCGGGCCCGCGTTCCCGCGAACAGAGGGTCGCGCGCCTCATCGACCCTGCGCTGCACCTCATTGGCGAGGGTCTCGGCGATCTCGACCCTGCTCTTGGCAAGTTCGAGCGACAAGGCGGCGGCTTGCGCTTCGACGTACAACGCCTGGACTTCGCTCGCGAGATCGAGACGCCGCACGAGAGCCTCGGCCCCGGCAACGGTGATATCACCTTGCGCGAGGCCCACGCGCGCCGCGCGTTTGCCGCCGCGCTCCAGTCGCTGGTTGTAAGTCCCGTCGATCTGCCATTGGGAAAAGCCCGGGGTGCCGATGTTCTCGACGGTCCCATCGATCGTGGGCGCGGGGTTGGTATCGGCAGCGCTTCGCGCTGCGTTGAGGCCGTCGAGGCGCGCTGCGGTCGCCTCGCCCTGCGGTGAATTGGCGACCGCAGTTCGAACGGCCTCCTCGAGTGTGTACGTCTGGGCGGATGCCGAGGTCGCCCACACCAACGTGGCCGCCAGAAGGGCGGCACGCGTGGACACGTGCATGATAGACTGCTCCTGATTGTCTGAATGGAAATTGGCCCGGAATGCGGGCCGGATTCAGAAAATCAGGCTGATGGGGGCTGCGTTAACGGAGCTGGCGAAAAGCCGATGAGAGGCGGTGTCTCGCCCGGTCGCAGAAGTGTTCGAGGCGCAGGGGCGTTGCCCGCGAACTCGGTCTGGTCCGGCATCGCAATCGAGCTGTGCGAATGCGAAGCGGGGTGAGGCACGATATCTTCGGACGCGAGCGAATCGGCGTCTGTCTCGACCTCGATGACATCGGCGGAATTGTGCTCATGCGCATGATGCGCGCTTGCCGCCTCATGTGCATGCGCCGCGTCCAGATGCGGAATCGATCCCGGAAGTCCGCCATGCGAGACCAAGAGCAATGCCAACAAAAACAGGAAATGGAGCTGGCGCATCGGCGGGCGGTTAGCCGATCGCAAGCGAATGGGCAAGCCGCGGGGACCGGTTTTTGAGCGATTGCTTGCCGTACGACCCCGTGTCCGACGGAAGATCCGGCGCGTGCGAGGTAGCACGCAGTAAAAAAAGAGAAGAGGGAGCTTTGCTCTTCCTGAACCGGGATATGCCCGTCCCGGCGATCAGGAGACCTCCCATGAACAAGTCCCGCCGCGCTGCTTCAGCTTCGCCAGCCAACCGCATCACCGCCGCCATCATTGAAAAGCTGGAGCAAGGCACCAAGCCCTGGGTCAAGCCGTGGCGCGGCGTGCCGGTCTCGCGACCCTTGCGGAGCTGCGGGACACCCTATCGCGGCATGAACACCTTCTGGCTGTGGATGGTGGCCGATGGCTGCGGCTACGTCTCGCCTTACTGGATGACCTACCGCCAGTGCCAGAAGCTCGGCGGACAGGTCCGCAAGGGTGAGAAATCTACCATAGCGATTTTTTACAAGAGCTACACCAAGGAGGTCGAGAACGCCGAAGGCGAAGCCGACACCGAGAACCGGCGCGTCCTCAAGGCCTATGCCGTGTTCAATGCCGACCAGTGCGACGGCCTCCCTGCATTCTATCATCCCGAACCACTCATTGCCGCGCTGGAGCCCAAAGGACGCGAAGAGCGGCTTGATACCTTTTTCGCCGAGATCGGCGCTGACCTGCGGCATCATGGAGCCCAGGCCTATTACGAGCCGCAGCGTGACCGGGTCACGATGCCGCCAGTAGAACTCTTCGAAGCCTACGACCACTACTACGCGACGCTTGCACATGAGCTGTCGCACTGGACGGGGCATTCCTCGCGGCTCGATCGTGATCTCAAGAACCGCTTCGGCAGCGAGGCCTATGCCGCCGAAGAACTGATTGCCGAACTTTCCTCGGCAATCCTTGGAGCCGAATTGGGCCTTCCGGTCACCCACCTCGACCATCACGCCAGTTACATCGCCTCCTGGCTCAAGATCCTCAAATCGGACGAGCGCGCGATCCTCACCGCTGCGGCCAAGGCCGAGGAAGCGGCCAGCCTGTTGCTCGAACTTGGGGGTCATCGATCCCGTAAAAGCGAGGCCGACATCTATCTCGCAGATGCAGCCTGAGGAGCAGTGAGATGGGACGTTCCGTCAGCTATCCGACCGGCTCCGCGGTGGCCTTTCGCCTGCTCGATGACGGCGAAGAGGACGACACCGACTGGGTCTACGAGTGCCTCGTCGACGAGGTCATCGATACTGCGAAGGCGACCTTTCCATCCTTCGAGCGCTTCGATGGATGGCGCGGCCGCGAGGACCGTATCCTCCTGCGCAATGCCTTCGCCGATTGTGGCATATCGACCTGGTGCGGGCTTGCCGCGATCTGGCTCGCCGAACGCGACGATCCCCGATACTGGGAGGCGGATTTCTACAACCCACGAACGGCGAGAGCACGGCACTGGCTTGGCCAGGTCTCGGGTAGGTTCATCGACCTGTTCGGTGAGTTGCGCCTGGTCGGGCGGTTCTCGAATGGCGAAGCGATCTTCGAGCGCTCCCGATCCAACTGCGACACCGGGTCCTGATCCTGCCTCATTCCTCTCCGCCGGGAGAGGCCCTTGGGCCGGTCGGGGCGCGCCGCAACCTGCGGCCCGTCGGCCCGTGTTACCCGCGCCAGCCTAGGGCCGCAGGTTTCCCGCTACGCGGTGCGCCTTGCCCCTTTCCCCGGCCCTGATCGGGCTCCGGCGGACAGGTCCGAGGCAATGGTGCCTCCTCTCCTTGTCCCCGCGATCAGGAGACACCCCATGTACGACAGCTTTATCGATCAGTTGAGCGGCCTCGACCTTTCAGGCCTCAGCATCAGGCCAGCCCTCTTCAACGAGACCGACTTTCCCTGCGAGGATGCGATCGACCAGACGCTTGGTGCCGTATGGTCCGACCTCTTCGCGATGTTTTCGGATACGGCCCTGGAGGCCGACGGCGAGGATATTGCATGGGGCATGGTCAATCTCTTCCACCGCGCAGCCAGCCGCAAGTCGGCTCAGCTTGACCGGGCCAGCGACGAGATCCGGGTTTTGCTCGCATCGGCCGACGGCTCCGAAGTGCATTCGAGCAATCTGGAAGAGCAGGTCGAGCGTGCACAGGCCGCCGAAGCCAGCATGCTGGCCTTCGAGCAGATGCGCGAGGCAGCCGCAGCGCTGTACCGCGACGAGACCGGTTCGTCATGGAAGCCCGTTTCGGGCTCGCGGACCAGCCATTCGCGCAACCTCACTTCGGCCGTAATCGATGCCCGCGATTTCCTCCGCGCTCGCGCAGAGAACCGGCGCCACGCCCTGATCCCTGAAGGAACTCCGGTCGTCTTTGCCGGTGGTCGCCAGAGCTTCGACAACGCTGAGGACGCGCGCGTCTATGCCGACACTATCTGGGCTACGCTCGACAAGGTTCGCGATGCGGTTCCCGATCTCTTCCTGGTCCATGGCGGCGACGGCAAGGGTGCCGATCGCCTCGCCGCGAGCTGGGCTGAACGCCGCGAAGTCCAGCAGCTGACCTTTTCGCTCGATCGTCGTCTTGGTGCCCGCGCCGGGTTCAAGCGCAACGAGCAGATGCTCTCGCTCAATCCGCGCTACGTTGTCGCCTTTCCGGGCAATGGCGTGACTGAACGGCTAGTGATCGACGCCAAGACGCGCCGGATCACCGTGGTCGATCGCAGGACCGTGACGTCCGGATCCAAGACTAAGGGATAATAGTCTGTTGGTCGCTGCAGCATGTCTACCATCGGTTGGCTGCGGCGACCATCTCAGACAATTGTCATCGATTGCCTTTTCGGTTGGAGAGGGGATTTCTTGGGAAGGCATCTCGGGTTATCAGCCCCGCATGCACCACGCCGACTCCAATCCGCTCGCCCATGATCACAACTTCCTGAGCGCCTCGCACGACGCCCATGAGCGGCGCACGCGTTATGTCGTTGCCTTGACCGCCGCGATGATGGTGGTCGAAATCGTCGCTGGCCTGTGGACCGGATCGATGGCGCTTCTCGCCGATGGTATCCACATGGCGACCCACGCAGGTGCCCTGGGCGTCGCGGCCTTTGCCTACTGGTTTGCCAGGCGCCATGCGAACAACCCGCGTTTCACATTCGGTACCGGCAAGGTGGGCGACCTCGCCGGCTTCGCGAGCGCGCTTGTCCTCGCCATCTTCGCAATCGGGATCGCGGTTGAATCGGCTCAAAGGTTCGTCAGTCCGCTCACGATTGCCTATACCGAGGCGATCTGGATCGCCCTGCTCGGCCTCGTGGTGAACCTCGCGAGTGCCTGGCTGCTTGGTGCCGATCATCACCATGGGCATGATCACGACCATCATCATCACCACGACCATGCGCATGCCGACAACAATCTGCGCTCCGCCTATTTCCACGTGCTTGCCGATGCCCTGACCTCGGTCCTGGCTATCGTGGCCCTTCTCGCCGGCATGTACCTCGGCTGGGCATGGATGGACGCAGCAATGGGTCTGGTAGGTGCATTCGTGATCGGGCGCTGGTCATGGTCGCTGCTGCGCGATACCGCAGCCGTGCTTGTCGACGCCGAGGCGGACTCTGAACGATACACAGAAGTGAGCGAGGCGCTAGAGGACCGGGACGCCGCGATCGGCGATCTGCACATCTGGCGTATCGGCCCTGGCAAGTATGCGGTCATCGCCTCGCTCATCGCCGGTGATCCGCTCGCGCCCGACCATTATGCGAGCCGACTTTCAGAGCATGCGGAATATGTGCACGTCACGATCGAAGTGCATCGCTGCGAGCATCCCCATCCCGAGCTTCGCGCGGCCTGATCGCGCCGTTCTAAAAGACCGAAACAGTATTCGAGGACTGTTATACTGTAACAAAAGACTTATACTTCATCGTGTTACGGAACTTGCAATCTTGATGCGGTTTGCTATGAGCCATTGGAATCCATGACTACAAGCTATCGTCGCCTTGTCCTGCACCCTTTCGTCGTCCTGCTCATGCTGGTCGCGATGGTGTTCGTGACGGCGGCGGATGCTGCTGCTTGCGGCGCCGAAGTGGCGCCCGGAAGCACGCCCGTTCTGGTTTCGCTCGACAGCGCGTCCGCGTCATCCGCAGCTACTGACGAAGTTCCGGGCGATCCGGATGCGCCGACCGAGCAACACGGCGTGTGTGGGCACGGCCATTGTCATCATGGGGCGAGCTTTGCCGGCACCGTGCAGAAGAATTCGGTTCCTCACTTGGTTGTGGTTCCCGATGCGCCTCCCGCCGAAGCGCTCGCTTCCGACATTGCCGACCGACTGAAGCGCCCCCCTCGCGCCTGACGACCGTCACCGCGCTGCATGCCGCAGCGCAGTTCGGATCGTCAGCAGAGGAATATTCGAAAAATGTCAGCCATTCATTGGCGAGGGGTCCTCCTTGGAGGGCTGTTCCTCGCCGCTCAAGCCACGACCGTGGCGGCGCAGGAGCGTGAGCTTCTGACGCTCGAAGCTGCGCTCGCTCGTGCGGGCATCGTCGACAGCGCAGATGAGCCCCCAGAAAATCCGCGCCTGATCGGACCGCGGGCCGAAGCCGACGCGGCGCGGGCCCTGGTCGACCAGGCGCGGCTGCGGCCCAACCCAGAAATTGCTTTCGAAGCCGAAAACATTGCCGGGAGCGGCGCGTTTTCGGGATTGCAGGCCACCGAGTATACTTTGTCCCTGAGCCAGCGGCTCGAATTGGGCGGCAAACGGGGAGCGCGCGTCCGCGCCGCCCAGGCGGAAGCGCGCGTCGCGACCCTTTCAGGAGCGCTCTCGGTTGCTCAGCTCGGGCGATCGGTGCGCGAACGCTATGTCGAAGCCGTCGCTGCGGCAGCCCGATTGGAACTCGCGCGGGACATAGTCGAGCGCAATCGCGAGCTTGCCAGGATCGCAGGCGTACTGGTCGATGTTGGGCGGGAGCCTCCTCTGCGATCGCTTCGTGCCGAAGCGGCACTTGCGGAGGCGCTCGCGGAGCTTGAAGCGGCCCTGGCTGCCGACAGTACGGCGAGGAACGCGCTCGCCGCGCTTTGGGGCGAGGCAACACCTGCTACGGACGTGCCTTCGGTGTTCCCCGAGATCGAACCTCCGGCGACGCTGCTCGCGTCACCTTCGGCCTTACGACTTCAGGTCGCCCGTGCCGAACGCGAGGCCGCGGATGCCGCGATCGCCCGGGAACGCTCTCTCGGCATTCCGGATCCGGCAATATCCGCCGGAGTCCGACGGTTCGAGGAAAGTCGAGACCAGGCGTTTCTCGTGGGGGTTTCGATCCCGTTTCCGTTCAGTAATCGCAACCAGGGAAACATCGCTGCTGCCGAAGCGCGGCTTCGCGCCGCGACGGCGCGGGAAGCAATTGCCCGCACCGATTTCGAACTCGAGGTCACGCAGGCCCGCGGACAATTTCTGGCAGCCGAAGCGCGGGTCGAGACCCTCGCGGAGACGTCCTTGCCCCAAGCCGAAGAAGCCTTGCGGCTCGTTCGGATTGGCTACCGCAACGGCAGGTTTCCGCTGATCGAAGTTCTGGCTGCGGCCGAAGCACGCGACACCATCCGTGAAGCTTTGATTCAAGCTCAGGAAGATCGTGGCCGCCTGGCGGCGACACTGATCTGGCTCGGTGCACAATGAGGTATTTTCCGATGAACCGTAAACGTCTGGCCGTTGTGATCGGCCTTGTCATTCTCTTTGTAGTCGCGGCGCTCATGCTGTGGCCCGACAACAAAGCTGACCAAAACGCCGAGGAGACGAGTGAGGAGGTCGAGCTTCCCGAAGGCCTTGTCCTGCTTGGCGCCGAACAAATCGAAGCGTCCCAGATAGAGGTCGAAACCGTCGGTCAGGGATCGGCGGTCGAGCTGGTCTTTCCGGCCACCGTCGCGGCAAGTCCGACGGCAAGTGCCCGCATCGATGCCCGCGCAGCGGGCGTAGTCCGCAGTGTCGGCAAAACGCTGGGTGATTACGTGAGGCAGGGAGAGACGATTGCCCGCATCGAGAGCGCCGACGCCGCTGCTCTTGCGGCGCAACTCAGCGCAGCGGGCGCGCGGGTCAACGAATTGTCTGCTGCCTACGATCGGGAGCGCCGCCTTTTCGAAGCCAATGTCACCGCACGGCAGGATCTCGAGGCCGCGCGAGCAAATCTGCAGGTCGCCCAGTCGGAACTTGCGCGCGCCCAGGCGGCAGTCTCCGCGGCGGGCGTTAGCGGCGACGGGCGCTCCCTTGCGGTCACGAGCCCGCTCGCGGGCCGAGTGACCTCGGCGCCTATCGTTCTCGGCTCCTTCGTCGATGCCGGGGAAGAACTCTATCAGGTCGTGAATCCGAGCGGCATGCAGGTCGAGGTTGCCCTCCCGTCGGCTGAAGCAAGCCGCATCCAGCCTGGCGACGAGGCGACGCTGGAAATCGCGGACAACCGGGAAGTGGGTGCGCGCGTGCGGTCTGTCACTCCCTCGCTCGATCCCGAAAGCCGCAGCGCTACGGCGGTCCTGTCGCTGGCAAGACCGATCCCCGGTCTGCAACCCGGGGCCTTCCTGCAGGCACGTATCCGCCCCTCGGGTGAGGTCGATACAGGCCGCATGTCGGTGCCGGAAAGTGCCGTCCAGACAATCGATGGCGCAGAAGTGGTCTTCGTTCGCACGCGCCGCGGGTTTCAAGCCCGTCCGGTGGTCACCGGTGCGCGTTCGGGAGGACGCGTGGTCATCGAGTCCGGTCTCGAAGCGCAGTGGCGGATCGCCACCGCCAATGCCTTTTTGCTGAAGGCTGAACTCGAGAAGGAGGAGGCCGAGCATGGACACTGATCACATGCAGGACGCGGATCGCTCCCACCGCCATGGCCTGATCGGCATGATCCTCGACGTCGCCGTGCGCTTTCGCTGGGCGATGGTCGTACTGACGCTCGGTGTGGCAATCTATGGCGTGGTGAATTTGCTGCGCCTGCCCATCGATGCCGTGCCCGATATCACCAATGTACAGGTGCAGATCAACACCGAGGCACCAGCCCTGTCGCCTTCGCAAGTCGAAACGCAGGTCACCTATCCCGTTGAAACCGGGCTTGCCGGTATCGAGGGTCTGGAGATGACCCGCTCAATATCGCGCAACGGGTTCAGCCAGGTGACCGCGATTTTCGAGGAAGGGACCGACATCTATTTTGCGCGTCAGCAGGTCAACGAACGGCTGACGCCCATAAGTGCCTCCCTACCCGAGGGTGCCGAACCGGTGATGGGACCCATCTCGACCGGCTTGGGCGAAGTGCTCATGTATACCATCGAGTACGAGTTTCCTGACGGCAAGGAAGCACCGCTGGGCGGAGCGGTCGGATGGCAGTCCGACGGGAGCTTCGTAACCGAACGTGGCGACCAGCTCGACAGTGATGTCGCCAAGGCCGCGTATCTGCGAACTATTCAGGACTGGGTGGTTGCGCCCTTCATGCGGTCGGTCGACGGTGTGGCAGGTGTCGACTCGATCGGCGGCTTCGAAAAGCAATACCTTGTCCAACCCGATCCCGCGCGATTGACCGGGTACGGTTTATCGTTCGACGAAGTGATCGATGCGCTGGAAGCGGCCAATCTCGCCGAAGGCGCCAATTTCGTCGAGCGGGCAGGCGAAGCCCTCCTCGCCCGGGTCGATGCGCGCCTCGGCAGTGTCGAGGATATCGAGCAGGCGGTCGTTTCTACACGCGAAGGAGTCCCCATTCGCGTAGGAGACGTCGCCACGGTCAGCATCGGTGGCGACCTGCGAACGGGCGCGGCGTCGCTGAACGGCGATGAAGCGGTCGTGGGCACCGTGCTCATGCGCGCGGGCGAGAACAGCCGCACCGTGTCGGCCCAGGCGGCCGAACGGCTCGAGGAAGTTCGCAGCTCCCTGCCGGAAGGAATTGTCGCGGAGATCGTCTACAACCGGTCTTCGCTGGTCGATGCGACGATCGCGACCGTCGAGAAGAATCTCGTTGAAGGCGCGCTTCTGGTGATCGCGATCCTGTTCTTGCTGCTGGGCAACATCCGGGCAGCGATCATCGCGGCGCTGGTCATTCCCTTTTCCATGCTGATGGCATCGATCGGAATGAACCGGCTCGGCGTGTCGGGCAATCTCATGAGCCTGGGTGCGCTGGACTTCGGCCTGATCGTCGATGGTGCCGTCATCATCGTCGAGAACAGTGTCGCGAGGCTCGCGGCCCGGCAGGAACACGAAGGCCGGCTTCTCACACTGGGCGAAAGGTTGACGGAAACGCGGCTTGCCGCGCAGGAAATGATCAAGCCGACTGTGTACGGGCAGGCGATCATACTTCTCGTCTTCGCACCGCTTCTGACCTTTACCGGGGTCGAAGGCAAAACCTTCTCGCCCATGGCGATCACGGTCATGCTCGCGCTCGCCTCGGCGTTCGTGTTGTCGCTGACCTTCGTCCCGGCAATGATCGCCATCCTGCTCAACAAGAAGCTGACGGAAAAGGAGGTCAAGCCGATCCGGATCGCCAAGGAGCGATACGGACCGCTGGTCCGCAGGGCGATCACCCGCCCTTGGCCGGTCATCGGCATGGGCGTCGGCATCTTCGCCTTTGCGGCCTTCGTGTTCAGCTTCCTCGGGAGCGAGTTCACACCGCAATTGGACGAGCGCGACATCGCCGTGCAATCGCTGCGTATTCCTTCGACATCGCTCGAACGTTCGCTCGCGATGCAAAGGCGGGTCGAGGACCGGCTCGAGCAGTTTGAGCAGGTCGAGCTCGTCTTTTCGCGGACGGGCACGGCGGAAGTGGCCAGTGACCCGATGCCGCCGAACGCTTCCGATGCGTATGTGATCCTCAAACCCCGTGAGGAATGGCCCGATCCCGACCTCGCCAAGGACGAGTTGGTCGCGCAAATGGAGAGCGCCCTCAGCAGTCTCGTCGGCAACCTTTACGAGTTCAGCCAACCGATCGAATTGCGGTTCAACGAATTGATCGCAGGCGTTCGCGGAGATGTTGCCGTCAAGATCTACGGAGACGATCTCAGCGCCATGACCTCGGCGGCGAACGAGGTTGCGGGCGTGCTGCGCAATGTCGACGGCGCCGCGGACGTCAAGGTCCAGCAAGTGACCGGGTTCCCCACCCTCGATATTGCCTTCGATCGGCCAGCGATTGCCCGTTACGGGCTGAAGGTCGAAGACGTTGCGCAATCGGTGGCGATCGCACTGGGCGGTCGGCCTGCGGGCCTCGTTTTCGAAGGCGATCGCCGCTTCGATGTGGTTGTGCGGTTGTCGGACGCGACCCGCGACGATTTCGACCAGTTGGGTGCTTTGCCGGTGCTGCTCCCGAACGGGGCAACCATACCGCTACGCTCGGTTGCCGAGTTCCGTGTGGTGGATGGTCTCGCGGAGGTTCGCCGGGAACAGGGACGCAGACTGGTGATCGTTTCGTCCAACGTGCGAGAACGCGACCTCGGGTCTTTTGTAGAAGAGGCCCAGGAAAGGGTTGCGGCGCAGGTCGAACTGCCCGCTGCCGCGTTTATCGAGTGGGGCGGTCAATACCAGAACCTCCAGGCTGCCCAGGAAAGACTTCAGATAGTCATTCCTATCGCTTTCGCGGTCATTCTCTTGCTGCTTTACATGGCGGTTGGGGGCTGGGTGCCGGCGCTCGCCGTATTCAGCGCGATCCCGTTGGCCCTGGCAGGCGGGATTTTCTCCTTGGCCCTGCGCGGGATGCCATTCTCGGTATCTGCGGCGGTAGGCTTTATCGCCCTGTCGGGTGTGGCGACCTTGAATGGCCTCGTGATGGTGACTGCGATCCGTCAGCGGCTCGACAGGGGCATGGCGCTCGATGACGCCATCGTCGATGGTGGATTGGCGCGCCTGAGGCCGGTTCTCATGACCGCGCTCGTTGCATCGCTCGGCTTCGTGCCGATGGCCATTGCGACCGGGACCGGCGCGGAAGTGCAGCGTCCCTTGGCGACAGTCGTCATCGGAGGATTGATCACGGCCACCGCGCTCACCCTCTTCGTCTTGCCCGCAATCTTGAAGCTGGTTTTCGGGACCAGAGAAGATGACCGGACCTGGCGACAGCGTTGGTGGGACAGGCTGCGGCGCAATGTCACGCCTGAAGAGCGCGAGGAGCTTCAAAATGTGACCTAGTGGCGAAGCTATATGGCGGGACAGCGTCCTTTCTCGCAAGCGCGCGGAGGAGTGGCAGCGCTGGCCCGCCAAGCTATCGAATGACCGGCTCGTTCGATCCATGAAGGCTCGGGTGCCGCGAATTCTGGCACGGCTCAATTGCGTTCGACGGTTTCTTCAAAGGAGAAAGGCAAATTGGCACGTACTATTCAAATCGAAGTGTCAGCTCTCGTGCCCGAAGCAACGAGCGATGATCCGTGTATCGGAAGACTTCAGGCGCTGCTGCGTGGACAGACAGGTGTTCACGACGTCACCGTGGAAGAGCAGCCGGGCCAATCTGCAGCGCGGCTTAACATCTCTTATGATCCAGACCGGCTCTCCGTCGCGCGCATCAAGGAGCTTGCGCATGTGGCCGGGGCAGAGATCTCCAGTCGGTACGGCCACCTGACCTATGACGTCGATGGCGTGAACTCCACACGGCGCGCCCGGACCGTTGCCGATCTTATCGCTCGGCAAACCGGGGTGCTCGAAGCCTATGCCGATGCGGCGGGGACGTTCGTGATCGAGTTCGACCGCCAACGGACCGACGAGCAGAAAATTGTCGCAGCGCTAGAAGGATTTGGCGCCACGCGACGTGCGAAAACTTCCGGCAATGTTTCCCACTCTTCACGCGAACGGCATGCCCACGATGAAGGTGGCGAGCACGATCATAAGCATGGCGGCATTCTTGGTGCCAATACGGAGCTCTATTTTTCTCTGGCGTCGGGGGGCTTGCTCGCAACAGGCTTCGGCATTGAAAAACTATGGGGGAACTACCCCCAGTTCGTGCCTCTTCTCTGCTACGTTGCGGCCTATTTTTTCGGTGGGTTCTACACACTTAGAGAGGCCTGGGACAATCTCCGGCTCCGGCGGTTCGAGATCGACAGTCTTATGCTTGTGGCGGCTGCGGGCGCTGCGATCCTCGGCGAATGGGCGGAGGGCGCGTTGCTGCTCTTTCTGTTCAGCTTCGGCCACGCCCTTGAGCGCTATGCAATGGGTCGCGCGAAAAGAGCGATCGAAGCGCTCGCCGAGCTCGCTCCCGAAACAGCTCGCGTAAAGCGCGGCGAGGCCGTCGAGGAGGTACGCGTCGAGGAACTCGTGGTGGGCGATGTTGTCGTCGTCCGCCCGAATGAGCGCTTGCCTGCCGATGGCTTTGTGTCTGAAGGGACGAGCGCCATCAACCAGGCCCCGGTCACGGGCGAAAGCGTGCCGGTCGATAAGAGCGCGGTGTCGGATATCGCTTCTGCGCGGACGGCTCCCGACAGGCTGGCAGACACCCACCGGGTTTTCGCCGGCACAATAAATGGCTCCGGGGCTCTCGAAGTCGTGGTGACCCGCAGATCGAGCGAAACCACTCTTTCGAAAGTGGTGCAGATGGTGAGTGCCGCCGAGGCGCAGCAATCGCCAACCCAGCGTTTCACGCAGCGCTTCGAGCGGGTTTTCGTGCCTGCGGTCCTCGCGCTTGCGGGGCTTTTGCTCTTCTCCTGGGTCATCATAGACGAGCCGTTCCGCGATAGTTTCTACCGCGCCATGGCAGTGCTGGTCGCTGCCAGCCCCTGCGCACTCGCTATTGCGACGCCTAGCGCGGTCCTGTCCGGGGTCGCGCGAGCTGCGCGAAGCGGCGTCCTCGTAAAAGGCGGCGCACCGCTCGAGGATTTAGGTGCATTGAAGGCCATCGCATTCGACAAGACGGGCACGCTGACCGAAGGTGAACCCCGAATAACAGATATCGAGACAGCGACCGGCGTGTCCGAGCATGACTTGTTGAGAATCGCGTCGGCAGCGGAGAGTTTGAGCGACCATCCGCTGGCCCAAGCCATCGTCAGGGATAGTGCCGAGCGAATTGGTGAAGAAGCGTTGCCGGCAGCGACCGGCCTCGAGAGTTTTACAGGCAAGGGTATTACCGCGATCGTCGGTGGTGAAAGAGTCTGGATCGGCAAACTTGAGATGTTCGGTGTCGATGGGGTCCCTCCGCTTGGCCCTGAATTGACGAGCGCAATCGAGGTTTTGCGCGAGCGTGGGCGGACCACGATGGCTATCCGTTCGCGGACGCGCGATCTTGGAGCCATTGGGCTATTGGACACACCGCGCGCGGCAGCAAGAACGACGCTTAACGCGCTGCGCGAACTCGGAATCACGAGAATGATCATGATCTCCGGCGATGATCAGAGGGTCGCCGACGCTGTCGGAGAGGATGTTGGTCTCGATGAGGCATGGGGCAATCTAATGCCTGATGACAAAGTCGAAGCTATCCGCAAGCTCGCCGGTCAGGACAAAGTGGCAATGGTCGGAGACGGGGTGAACGATGCTCCTGCCATGGCAAATGCAACCGTCGGGATAGCAATGGGCGCAGCCGGGTCCGACGTCGCATTGGAAACCGCCGATGTCGCACTTATGGCAGATGACCTCGCCAAGCTGCCGTTCGCGGTCGACCTCAGCCGCAAGACCCGTTCCATCATTCGCCAGAACATGGTGGTGAGCCTCGGGATTGTCGCAGTGCTCATTCCGGCGACCATCTTCGGTCTCGGCATTGGTCCCGCAGTTGCTGTGCATGAGGGCTCTACACTGATTGTCGTTGCCAATGCTCTACGGCTTCTCGCCTATCGCGAGAAACGTTCTAGCGACAATGGGCCTCCATCCCACCATAGCAGTGAGCAGGCTTTGGCAAATGTCGGCGCTTGAACTTTCCCACGTCCCCATGCCGACGGCCCGCGCTGAACGAACTTCAAGTGTACCAACTTTGGAGGGAGCTGTGTTGAATTTGTCGGAAGAGGATGGACTGAACCTGGTCGAGGCCGCCCGAACGGTGCAAACATCAGATTGCGATACCTTCGTGGCCGTTTTCGAACGTAGCGCGCGGCGCAGAAACGATACGGTTCCGATGCTGCTCGCACTCGCACCAAACTTTTCGGGAGGTCTTTGGCGTGACCTTAAGTTCGACATCCGGCCCAAGGACAGCTTCGGGCGGATTGCTATCGTCGACGACCAGAAACCGGAAAAGCGGGGCACTCGAATATTTGACCGCCTGTTCCGCGCGGAGTTGCAGGTCTTTCCGTTTTCCAAACGCAAGCAGGCGGAGAATTGGGCTCAAGCCCGAGGTGTCAACGCATGAGCGGCGAAGGGGATCTGCAACTCGATACAACTGCCAAGCGGAAAACGCTTTCGATTGTTCTGTGGCTCAACGTGGCGATTGCCATCGGGTTTTTCGCCGTCGGCTATCTGGCCGATTCCAACGCCCTCCTGGCTAACGGCCTCGATAATTCTTCGGACGCCATTGTCTATGCGCTCAGCCTGCTCGCCTTGACCCGATCACGGAAATGGAAGCGCGGAGCCGCTCGCTTTTCAGGGATCATGCTGCTGGTCTTCGCTGCCGGGGTCATTGCCGATGCCATAAGGCGCTTCGTGGAGGGTTCCGATCCCGGCGGAGTAATGATGATGGCGATGGCTGCAGTGGCAGCTGTCGTGAATCTGATCTGTCTACGAATGCTGCAGAACATGCAGGAGAAGGACGTCAATCTCCGCGCCGCCACAACCTTCAGCTTTAACGATTTCATCTCCAATGGTGGCATCATAATTGCCGCCATTATCGTCATGCTGACAGGTGCCAACTGGCCCGATCTCGTCGTTGGCGTCGCCGTTGCGGCAATTGCCATATATGGCGGGATCGACATTCTGCGCGACACCCACAAGGATCGGCATGACGAACGCGGAACCGTGCATGGCGACAAGCGCGAATGACGCTTATTCATGAAATATTCGCCACCGAGGATGCCTCGCGGGTTCTAGGCATGGCCATGATGGCGAGCCTGGGTCTCGGGATCGGTGCAATCTGGGAAGAACGGAACGGATCCTCGCACGCCGTAGAGCGACTCTGGGGCGCTATAATTTCCGGTGTGTTCGTCATGCTCGCGTTCATTATGGCCGAGCAGTCGGGCGGTTTTATAGCGGGAAGCTTGGGGTCCGTCGTCTTGTTTCCTGCGGGCGGTGCCCTCTATCTTCTATCGACGAAGGTCGTAGAAGGGATCTACCGGCGCTGGGGACCCAAGCGCGGGCCGAAAGTAGGCATTCTGTGTGCATCCGGCATCGCGCTGGCATGCGGTGGGCTCGTTTTAGGAGCTGCATCGGCCATCTCTGTCTACGCTGGCTTGGCTGCCACATTTGGAGTCGGCCTATCCGCTCTCTTGGTCGCAAGAAGAACCACCGCCAGTCTGCTCGAAGAGATCGTGAACCCCATGGATCGCGGCGCGGTCCATGTCATTCTCGCGCTTGTCTTCGTCGCCTGGGTTGTCGGGGCTTTCTGGCTTTTGCACGGGAGAAACAGCAACGTCGATGGCGCGATGGCGATACTGCTCGCGGGCTATTTTCTCTTGGCCTCTGTTCACTTGATTGCCCGGCCCTTTGTCAAGCGATGCCGAATGAACGTGAAGGCGCTGGTGGCATTTATATGCGGCATGGCGGGATTCGGCCTGCTCGCCGCCGGTCTCGACGCCGTGCTCCAAGCGACAGGGGTTTCCGATGCCATCCTCCAGCATCCGAGCGCAACCGATAGTAAACTTTCTAAAGAAGGAGCGCGATGATGGCGCACGCCCACGGCCATGCAGGACACAGCCACGGTGAGGAAAACCTGAGCGATCGCCAGCTTGTGTTTGCTGTCGCCATCAATGTTCTCCTGACGTTGGCCCAGATCATCGGCGGCATCGTTTCGGGCTCGCTGGCACTAATCGCGGATGCGTTGCACAATTTCAGCGACGCGGCTTCCCTGGGCCTTGCATGGTTTGCGCGCCGGATGGGTCGACGTCCGGCCGACAAGCTGATGACCTTCGGGTACGCCCAGGGAGAAGTGGTCGCCGCGCTCATCAATTTGACGACCTTGCTCATCATCGGATTCTATCTGATCGTCGAGGCAGTCAACCGTTTCGCCGAGCCGCAGCCGGTCGAGGGATGGACGGTGATCTGGGTGGCGGGCATCGCTCTGATCATCGATCTCGTGACCGCCTTTATCGTCTATCGCGGCGCGCATGACAGCATCAATATGAAGGCAGCCTTCCTGCATAACGTCTCGGACGCGTTGGCATCGGTTGGCGTGATTGTAGCCGGCGTACTCATCCTTCTCTACGATCTTACCATCGCCGACCTTGTGATTACGCTGATCATCGCAGGTTATGTGATCTGGCAGGGTGTTACGCTTCTTCCGCGAACTGTGCGACTATTGATGGGAGCTGTTCCCGACGAGCTGGAATTCGACCGGATCGTCGCCTTTCTTGAAAGCCAGCAAGGCATCGAAAGCGTGCACCACGTCCATATTTGGAATCTCGGCGAACACCATCGCGCTCTCGAAACGCACATTGTTCTCTCGTCGGGATCACTCGATGATTTTGAAACCTTAAAAATGTCCGTGAAAGAGCAACTCGCTCAGCGGTTCGAAATTGCGCATGCGACGCTCGAGGCTTGCAAAGCGCACGATTGCAACACCGACCTGGTTCCGCCTCATCACTCTTCTCGGTGAGGTAGCTGTTTGAGCGTCCCGCCAAGTCTCTAGCACCCACCTTTCGCCTCCTCGCAAACGCAGGACATCGGCATATATCACTATTGCGAATCAATAGCAGAATGGTTATTAGGGCGTCGAACGGATTTGAAAGGATTGAATATGTACCGTGCAACTGTCTCTCTTCTGGCATTGGCGCTCTCCAGTCCGGCGGTCGCGCAGTCGGTTGATGCCAAAAGCGGTTCAGGCGCGCAGGGCGGCATGCCTCCGCAATCCGAATCGATCATCGTCACCGGCGGGCGAGTTGATGAGGGCGACGTCGCCGGGTCGGCGGACATTGTCGGCCCCGAGGACCTTCGCGAATTTGAGTATGGCGACGTCAATAGGGTCTTGCGGCAGGTGCCGGGGGTCAATCTTCAAGAAGAGGACGGGTTCGGACTTTTTCCCAATATCGGATTGCGCGGTACTCCGGTGGAACGTTCGAGCAATATCACGCTGATGGAAGACGGGGTGCTCATTGCGCCAGCCCCCTACGCGGCCCCCGCAGCCTACTATTTTCCGGCGGTTGGCCGAATGGCGGCTGTCGAAGTCGTCAAGGGAGCTAGGGCTGTGGCTTACGGACCCCGCACGATCGGCGGGGCCGTGAACTTTCGCTCGACGCCGATCCCCGTCGCGGGCTTCGCCGGTTCGGCTTCAGGCCAATACGGATCGCGCGGCTACTACCAGGGACATGGCTGGGTCGGTGGCGAGACAGATAATGTGGGTGCGCTGCTCGAGACCTTTCAGCAGGGGAGCGACGGGTTCAAGACGATTGACGGGTTCCCGAATGCCGACACCGGCTTTGATCGTCAGGATTACCGCGGGCGGTTTGCCGTGCATTCAAGCCCTGACGCGCCCACCGACGCTCGCCTCGAGCTTGTCTATGGAAGATCCGAGCTGGACGCGAACGAGACCTATCTCGGGCTTGTTGATACAGACTTTGCCGCCGACCCTTATCGACGTTATGCGGCAAGCCAACGCGACCGCTTTACCGGTGAGCATGACCAATACCGGATAACAGGCAGTCTCCGCCTCATCGATGATACGAAGATCGCCGCGACGCTCTATCGCAACGATTTCGCTCGAAGCTGGTCAAAATTGCAGGATATCGACTTCGATGGCGATGGCCGCTTTGAGGCCATTCAGCCCGTGTTTGATGATCCTAATGCAAACCCTGAAGCCTTGGCCATTCTTCGTGGAGCGGACAGCGCCGCGGGAGCGCTTCGGGTCCGTAACAACAATCGCGTGTACCGCAGTCAAGGGTTGCAGGTGTCGTTGGAAAAGCCTTTCGATACGGGATCGCTTCGACACAATCTTACTGTATCGGCGCGCATCCATGAGGATGAAGAGGACCGTCTGCAAAATGAGGACTTTTATTCGCAAACAGCCGGCGATCTTGTTTTTGTCCGTCAGACGGCGCTCGGAGCACAAGCCAATCGCGAGGCCAAAGCTGATGCCATCGCCTTTTACTTCGAGGACAGGATTGAGTTTGGAAGGCTCACACTCACACCTGGCATTCGCTACGAGGGCATCACGTTGACCAGGCTGGATTATGATCGGGACGATCCCGAGCGACTGGCTGGTCCGACACGCACGCGCAAAACGAACATCGATGAATGGCTCCCAGCGCTCGGTGCCACATACGATCTCGGGAATGTTCGGCTGATTGCAGGAGTCTCACGCGGCTTCTCCCCTCCCGGCCCGGGCAATCCGGACGCCCGTGCGGAGAAAAGCTGGAATTACGAAGCTGGCGCCAGGTTCCAAAACAATCTGGTAAGCGCCTCTGCAATTGCGTTCTACTCCGATTATTCCAACCTGCTCGGAAATTGCACGCAGTCGGTCGGGTGCAGCGTGGGAGACATCGGCGATCAGTTCAATGGTGGGGCCGTTACGGCCAAAGGTGTTGAGCTCTCCGCCTCGGCGACACCGACGATCGGCGAGGCGATTTCATTTCCCATCTCAGTTGCGTACACGTTTACCGACGCACAGTTCGACAGCAATTTTGAGAGCGAATTTTTCGGTTCCGTTTCCGCCGGCGATGCCCTGCCGTATCTCGCCCGCCATCAGCTGTATGCCGAGACGGGCGTTGTTTACGGTCCTGTATCCATGACGCTAGGTGCCAATTATGTATCAAAGGTGCGAACCGAAGCCGGCAGCGGCCCCATTCCGGTTGCCGAGCGGGTGGACGACAGGATCATTTTTGATCTTGCTGGACGATTTGCCGTAACCGACGAGGTATCACTCTTCGCGCGTATCGATAATCTGCTCGACGAAACATATGCTGTCGCACGCCAGCCAACCGGCCTGAGACCGGGTGCGCCGCGCCGATTCGTGGGAGGAGCTAGTTTGCGCTTCTAGAGGCGCCTCCGATTTATCTATCGCGCACGGCAAGAGTGTCTATGATCCTACACTCACTGATCGTGTCCTGTTCGCACTTCGCGATCATGCGCGAGAGTTCGTCGCGCATGACCTGCAGGGCGGCAATCTTACGCTCTACCTGACCAAGATGCGCGCGCGCCAATGAATCAACCTCTGCGCAGGATCGATCATCCTCTTCCGAGAGCTCGAGCAGTTCGCGGATATCCGGCATCGAAAAGCCGAGATCGCGCGCGCGGCGAATGAAGATCAATCTCGCCGCTTCGGCAGGTCCGTAATCGCGATAGTTCGATCGGGTTCGGGATGGGGCGGTTAAAATGCCTACGCGCTCGTAAAAGCGGATCGTCTCGGCTTTGACGCCGGTCTTCCGCGCGACCTCACCAATTCTCATACCATCATCCCCAATCGCTTGACCTTGTAGTGGCTACAAGGTGCATAGGCGGTCTTGAAACCAGGAGTCGAGTAGATGGCGAAGAATTGTTGCGATGCTGCCGATGTCGGCGATGTCCATAACGATCCGAGATGGCGCAAGGTCCTGTGGGTGGCCCTTGGTCTCAACGCCATCATGTTTGCAGTCGAAATCGTGGCCGGGATTGCCGCCGATTCGCGCGCGCTACAGGCCGATGCACTCGATTTTCTGGGCGATTCGGCCAATTATGCCATCAGTCTCGGAGTTGCCGGAATGGCGATTGCATGGCGGGCGCGCGCGGCGCTCGCGAAGGCGGCGACCATGCTGGGCTTTGGTCTTTGGGTCCTGGGCTCGGCGATCTGGGGCCTCTTCGCCGGCGCATCTCCGGATGCCGGAACGATGGGCATCGTCGGTTTCCTGGCGCTCGCAGTAAATCTCGCGGTCGCGGCGATGCTCTTTCGGTATCGAACCGGGGACGCGAATATGCGCTCGGTATGGATCTGTTCGCGCAACGACGCGATCGGAAACGTCGCGGTGCTAGCGGCCGCGGTCGGTGTTTTCGGGACGGGGGCGGCATGGCCTGATCTTGCTGTTGCCGGAATCCTGGCAAGCTTGGCGATCTGGGGAAGTGCCGACGTGTTCGTCCAAGCGAGGCGCGAGCTCAGGGCAGCATGAACGGTCTAAAGCACAGCCGCCGGTTGCGTCGGACATGAGAAGTAGTTTATTTGATATTGCGACTTAATTGCATAGCCTGAGAAGGGTTCGGATGTCTGTTTCCATTCCATCGCCGCACATGGTGCTAAGGGTCTTCATCATCTCCCTCCTTCTAAGCCTGTCCGGCGTAGCGCGCGCGGAGGGCGCAGAGGTGCGCACGACCTGGCGCCTTCTCGACTACATTGCTGTCGATTACTCCGCAGCGGTGTCGAACGGGCAGGTCATCGACGATTTCGAATACAGCGAAATGGTCGAATTTTCTTCGACCGTCGGCGAACAAGTAGCCGCGCTTCCCGATGCTTCGGCCAAGCCCGGTCTCTTCGCGATGTCTGTCGAGCTGCGCCAGGCGATTGAGAAGAAAGCCCCGGTCGAGCGCGTTTCCCGGCTGGCCCGTGCCTTGGGGGGATCGCTGTTGGAGGCGTACCCGGTTCCGCTGGCTCCCCGAAGCCCGCCGGATCTGTCTCGCGCAGCGGCGCTCTTTGCGCAAAACTGCGCCTCGTGTCACGGTGCTTCGGGCAGTTCCCCTCCGGCAGCCAGCATGACGCTCGAGCCTCCACCGATCGATTTTACCGATGATAACCGCGCGCGCCAGCGCAGCCTCTTCGGTCTCTATCAGGTTATAACTCAGGGCCTTGAGGGCACGTCGATGCCCAGCTTCGCCACACTTCCGGAAGCCGATCGTTGGGCCCTCGCATTTCATGCAGGCGGCATCGCATTCGAGGATCTCGAACGCGGGGAGAAAATCTGGCGCGAAGATGACCGGGTGCGGCGTCTGATACCCGATCTCGAGACACTTGCGGCCATCACGCCCGCAGAGCTCGCCGACGCGATCGGAGAGAACCGGGCATTGGCCGTCATGGCATACCTGCGATCAAATCCCGGAGTTGTCAGCCAGAGAAGCGAGAACGGCTCGCTCGATCTTGCGCGGCAGACCCTGCAGCAAAGTCTCGCCGCCTACGAGCGGGGCGAACGCGCAGAGGCGCGCCGACTAGCTCTGTCGGCCTATCTTGACGGCTTCGAACCGGTCGAGGGTATTCTCGCGACGCGCGATGGTGATCTCATGCGGCAGATCGAGCAAGCGCTCAGCCAATATCGTTCAGATATCGAGCGCAACGTGCCTGTCTCGCGATTGCGCGAACGACACGCTTTCGCCGCGAGCCTGCTTGAGCAAGCGGATGTCGCTCTCGCGCCCGAAGCAGCCAGCGACATCTCCACTTTTCTGGGTGCCTTCACGATCCTGCTGCGCGAGGGGATAGAGGCACTTCTCGTGGTGATTGCCATGATCGCCTTCGTTCGCAAATCGGATCGCGGCGAAGTAATCGCCTACGTTCATGGCGGCTGGATCGCCGCGCTGCTGGCAGGCGTCGCCACCTGGGTGGCCGCGACCTACTTCGTCGCTATTAGCGGAGCGAGCCGCGAGCTCACCGAAGGATTCGGTGCGCTGTTGGCGGCGGTCATCCTCATTTCCGTCGGGATCTGGATGCACGGCAAGAGCCAGGCAGATGAATGGCGACGCTATATTCAGCAGAAGATGGGGAAGGCTCTCTCCAGGCGATCGGCATGGTTTCTCTTCGGGCTCGCCTTTGTCGTCGTCTATCGCGAAGCCTTTGAAACGATCCTGTTCTATGCTGCCCTCTGGACCCCTGATAGCAGTTCGGTGATACTTGCAGGGGCCGTGTCGGCTCTCGCCGTCCTGTCGGCTCTTGCATGGTTTATGCTGCGCTACAGCCGCAAGCTTCCGATCACGCAATTTTTCAAGTACAGCGCGATCCTGATCGCAGCGCTCGCGATCATCCTGACCGGCAAGGGTGTGGGCGCGTTCCAGGATTCCGGACTTCTTTCCGCCACCTTCATTTCCGGCTTGCCGCGCCTCGCCGAACTCGGCTTTTTTCCGACTGTGGAGACGACCGGCGCGCAGTTGATCACGTTGCTGACACTGATTGTCGGATTTCGCGCACGCCGGGCTTCTTCCACCCCGGCCCCGGCAAACATCAAGGGATAAGCGGTCCCGGTTACACAGTGTCCTCGGTCTGGACGCGGGGCGGGCCTGCGAATGAACATCCTACGCTTCAGAGCAAGCATAAAGCTACGCCGAAAAAGGATCATGCAGATATGTAATATCTCGCTGACTGATGCGTCAGTCATATCGAGGTGTTCAAATGGCCGATGATATCGCCGGAAAATTGAAAGCTGCCGCGGCCGAGCTGTTTACTCAGCAGGGATTCACGGCAACCCGCGTCGCGGACATTGTCGCAAATGCGGGTGTAGCGCAGGGGACCTTTTATCTGCATTTCGAAAACAAGCCGTCGCTGTTTGTCGCGCTTATCGATGAGTTCTTTGCAGGACTGATTGAGGAGACCCTTGCCCGCCATCCCGCCAAGCGGCTGCAAACCGGAGAGCAGCTAGCAGCCGAGGTTGAAGAAATCTGGGCTGCCATCATTCGGTATGGGCGCAAGCACGCTCTTCTGACCACGCTGGTTCTGCGCGAAGCGCATGCGCTTCCGCCCGAACAGCGCGATCATGTCAACCGCCATTTCGAGCAAGGTGCTGACGCGCTCGCGCAGTATCTCGAAGAAGTCCAACAGCTAGGCCTGGTGAAAAATCTCCCTGTGCGTCTCATTGCTTGGCTTCTTGTCGGAATGATCGAGCGGGCAATGCATTACGCCGTTTTTGTCGCACCGAATGCACCGAGCGTGTCGCTGGCAGGACATTGCACTGAGTTCGAGCTCCGGGGCCTGCTGAATTGTGGTGCCGCTGTGTCCGGATGTCCATCATGAGCTCAAGAAAGAAGCTCTACATCGGACTTGCCCTGCTCGTATTGCTAGCCGCTTCGGCGGCGACAATCTGGTTGATGCAGCCTGATCGGCATGAGCGAGAAGGTCATCTGGTACTCAATGGAAATGTCGACATTCGTCAGGTCAATCTGGCGTTCAAGGTTCCAGGCAGGATCGACCGATTGGCGTTCGATGAGGGAGATAGGGTCGAGTCTGGCGATCTTTTGGCTTCGCTAGAGCCGCAGGATTACAAGAACGAGATCGCACTGGCCGAAGCGCGTGCCAGCCAACGCTCCGCAGCGCTCGCCGCTCTCGAATCGGGCAACAGGCCGGAAGAGATCGAGCGGGCGAGAGCCCGCGTTGAGGAAGCGGAGTCCGCACTGGGCATAGCCCAAGCCACTCTGGACCGGGTCGAGCACCTTGCCGAACGCGGGTTTGCCGCACGGCAGACCCGGGACGAGGCGCGCTCTCAGCGCGATCGCGCGGCCGCTCAGCGGCAGGCGGCACTCGAAGAACTCTCGCTTGTCCGCGAGGGACCCCGACGCGAAGAAATCCGGCAAGGACGCGCGGCGCTCGGCGGCGAGCGAGCTGCCGCTGCACTCGCCCGGCAACGCCTGGTGGATGCAAACCTCTACGCGCCCGCTGACGGGATCATCCTGACGCGCGCACGCGAGGTTGGGGCCATTGTGGGTCCTGGCGAAACCGTCTTCACACTCGCGCACACCTCGCCCATGTGGGTCCGAACCTATATCGAGGAACCCGACCTCGAGCGCGTCGAGATCGGTGCCCCCGCGACAGTGTTGACCGAGGCTGGCCGCGCATTCCCCGGTCGCATCGCCTACATCTCACCGACAGCCGAGTTTACACCCAAGTCCGTTGAGACCCGCGAACAGCGCACTAGCCTTGTCTACCGGGTGCGTGTGCGTATCGAAGATCAAGACGGAATCCTGAAGCAGGGCATGCCAGTCTCCGTGATTGTCCGTCCCGCCGCCAGAGAGCGGTGACCGGTGACAGCTCTGGTGACCATCGAAGGCCTGACCAAACGGTTCCCCAAGCAAGCCGAACCGGCATTGCGCAGTGTTAGTACACAGATCAGGTCGGGGCACATCGTGGGGCTGGTTGGGCCCGATGGCTCGGGGAAGACTACGTTCTTGCGCCTGATCGCCGGACTGCTGCGCCCCGATGAAGGCGGGATCGACGTGGGAGGTTTCGATCCCGTCGCCAACGCGAAGGAGGTGCGCGCGCGCATTGCCTACATGCCGCAACGTTTCGGCCTCTACGAGGATCTGAGCGTGGAGGAGAATCTCAATCTCTACGCAGATCTGCGCGGACTGGTTGGATCAGCGCGCAAGGCGACATTCGAGCGGCTTCTCGACTTTACCGGCCTAGCGCCATTTACCGGCAGACTGGCAGGCGCCTTGTCGGGCGGCATGAAGCAGAAGCTCGGGCTCGCCTGCGCTCTCGTTGTTACACCTGAACTTCTGTTGCTGGACGAGCCAAGCGTCGGCGTCGATCCGATTTCGCGGCGCGAACTCTGGCGAATGGTAAGCCGACTGACCGATGAAGGGATCACGGTCGTTTGGGCAACCGCCTACCTCGATGAGGCCGAGAAATGCGAGACTGTGCTCGTGTTGAGCGAGGGCGATCTCATCTTCGACGGTCGACCGACCGATCTGGCCGCGCGTGTCGCTGGCAGGGTGTTTTTGATCGAGGGCATCGAGGGCGATCGGCGCTACGTTTTGAACAGAGCACGCCAACACGAGGCTGTGATGGATGGAACAATCCAGGCCAGCCATGTCAGGCTGTTGCTCAATGAGAACGCGCGTGCCCTCTCTCTGGCTTCGATTGGCGCGGGGGATGAAGCTCGGCTGAAACCTGTCGCGCCGCGGTTCGAGGATGCGTTCATCGATCTCATTGGCGGCGGGTTTCGCGCTGAATCGCCCTTCGCCGGCGGTTCGCAGCGCAGCCACGATATAGCGATTGCCGTAGAGGCGCGCGGACTAACGCGGATGTTCGGCTCCTTCACTGCGGCTTCCGAGATCAGTTTCGATGTCCGTCGAGGTGAAGTGTTTGGGCTTATCGGACCCAATGGCGCGGGCAAGTCGACTACATTCAAAATGCTCTCCGGCCTTCTCAAGCCGACCAGCGGTGAGGCTCGTATTGCCGGTGTCGATTTGCGTACTGCCGCGAGCGAGGCACGGGCTCGTCTCGGATACATGGCGCAAAAATTTTCGCTGTATGGCGATCTCAGCACGATGCAGAATCTGCGGTTCTTCGCACGCGTTTACGGCCTTACCGGAGCGCGGCAGCGTCTCATGATCGAGCGTATGATCGACAGCTTTGCCCTCACGGACAAGCTCAATGAAAATTCCGCCCAGCTCCCGCTTGGCTTCAAGCAGCGCCTGTCGCTCGCCTGTGCCGTCATGCACGAGCCTGACGTCCTTTTTCTCGACGAGCCGACCTCGGGTGTCGATCCGCGTACGCGCCGTGAATTCTGGGCCCATATCAACGCCATGGTCACGAACGGCGTAACCGTCATCGTGACGACACATTTTCTCGACGAAGCGGAGTATTGCGACCGCGCCGCGCTCATATATCGCGGGCAGATGATTGCTTTGGGGACTCCCGCCGAACTCAAGGCGCAAGCGGCCTCCTCGACCATGCCCAACCCGACCTTTGAGGATGCATTCATCGCTCTCGTCGAAAAGAACGAAGCGGAGACCTCGCCATGAGTTTTTCGCGTTTCGCCGCGATCATGCGCAAGGAAACCCGGCAGGCTATCCGGGACCCGAGCACACTCATGATTGCCGGCCTATTGCCGATCATGCTGATTTTCCTGTTCGGTTATGCGGTTTCGTTCGACCCCCGGCAGTTCTCGGTCGGCGTTGTGGTCGAACAGCCGACCGGAGAGACGGAGAGCTTTGTCGCGTCGCTGCGCAACACGCGCTATTTCGAGATTGAAACAGCGCCTGTGCGAAAGGACTTCGAAACCCTCATGGCCGCGGGCGAGCTCGATGCGATCATCATCCTGCCACAGGATTTCAGCGCAATTGCGCTCCGCGGAGAGGCGGCGCCGATCCAGATCCTGGTCGATGGGGGTGATCCAAACACAGCCGGACTGGTTGGCTCCTATATTGAATTGCTCGTTATCAATTGGCTCGAGCAAGAATGGCTCGATCGCGGGCAACCGCCGCTCGCGCCTCTCGTCTCGATTGAGCCGCGTGTCTGGTTTAACGCCGAGATTTCGAGCCGCAACTATCTGGTCCCCGGCTCGGTGGCGATCATTCTCACCATAATCGGCGCCTTGCTCACAGCGCT
Source organism: Croceicoccus naphthovorans (assembly GCF_001028705.1). NCBI lineage: Bacteria > Pseudomonadati > Pseudomonadota > Alphaproteobacteria > Sphingomonadales > Erythrobacteraceae > Croceicoccus > Croceicoccus naphthovorans. The sequence continues at coordinate 2,961,998 of NZ_CP011770.1, forward strand.
TGTGGTTGCCCGCGAATGGGAGCGCGGCACAATGGAGGCCCTTCTTGCGACACCTGTCGGTCCGCTCGAACTGCTGCTGGGCAAGCTTGTGCCCTATTTCGTGCTGGGCCTCGGCTCGTTCATGCTGTCCGTGTTTGTGGCCGTGGCGTTTTTTGGTGTTCCCTTCCGCGGATCGTTTCTCGCGCTCTCGCTCGCAGCCGCACTCTTCATGCTGTGCTCGCTGGGCCAAGGACTGCTCATTTCGACGCTCACCCGCAACCAGCTCGTGGCAGCGCAGGTCGCGGTGATGCTTGCCTTTTTGCCCGCGTTCTACTTTTCCAATTTCGTTTTTGAGCTCGACAGCATGCCACTGGCGCTCCAGCTCTTCAGCTACGCGATCCCGGCGCGCTTTCTCGTCTCGACTCTGCAGACGCAGTTTCTTGCCGGCAATGTCTGGTCGGTTCTGCTGCCCGATCTCGCTGCCCTTGCCATCTTCGCGATTGTGATCTTCGCGATCTGCGCTCTGTTCACGCGCACCCGGCTCGACTGAGACCATGTGGCAACGCATCTACGCCTTGATCGTGAAGGAGCTTCTGGCAAGCGCGCGCGATCCGCAAACCCGTTGGGTGGTGCTGTTTTCGCCGCCCTTTCTGCTCCTCATCTACGCCTTTGCAATTACGCAGGAAGTATCGGACGTCACCCTGGCGGTCTACAACCAGGACCACGGCAATGCCTCGGTCGAGCTTATCAGCCGCTTCGAGGTTGCCGAAGTATTCGATCAGATTATCCATTTGCGAGCAGGCGCGGATATCGCGCCGACAATCGACGCACGCCGTGCGACGCTGGTCATGCGCGTTGGCGAAGACTTCTCGCGGCGACTCGAGCGCGGCGAAAGCGCCGAGGTTCAGCTAATCCTCGATGGCCGCAGATCCAACACCGCTCAGATCCTGCTGGGATACAGCAGCCGGATCGTCGAAACCTATAATCGGGAGCGGCTCGATCGACTGCGCGCGACGGCACCTGTGCGTCTTGTCCAAAGGACCTGGTTCAATCCCAATCTCGAACCGCTCTGGTCCGCAGTGCCCGCGCTCTTTGCCGTCCTCGTAGCCGTGGTCGGTTTCATGGTGTCCGCGCTGTCGATCGCCCGCGAGCGCGAGCTCGGTACCTTCGAGCAATTGCTGGTGTCGCCGCTGCGCCCCTTCGAGATCCTGATCGGCAAAAGCGTGCCGGCTCTCCTGATTGCGCTGACGAGCGCAAGTGCGATGCTGGTTCTGGGGATGCTGTTTCTCAACGTACCGATCCGCGGTTCTCTCGCCCTGCTTTTCTTCGGAATGGTTGTCTATCTCGCTGCAATAGTCGGTATCGGCCTGTTTATCTCATCGCTCGCCAAGACCCAGCAGCAGGCGATTATCGGGCTGTTCATGTATATGGTCCCGGCTGTGCTCATTTCGGGCTATGCCACGCCGGTAGAAAACATGCCCGACTGGTTGCAGGGCCTTGCCGCCGCCACGCCGATCACCCACTTCATAGTCATCAGCAAAGCGGTGTATCTTCGTGAAGCGCCCCTTTGGCTCTATTTCTCCCACATCTGGCCCATGGCGCTTATCGCTGCCGCGAGCCTGCTGGCGGCGACCTGGTTGTTCCGCCGCCGAACGGGTTAAACAGTTTCACGGGGCCAAGCCACCAATCCCGACTTCGGCAATCGGCAGGATGACCGAAGGGTCGGGACGCGCGAGGCGTTGATCGACCGCCTGGCACGCGATGGATTGCAGCATGTGCCGGATGATGTTGAGGCGTGCGGCGCGTTTGTCGTTGGCGCGCACTGCAATCCACGGGGCATAGGCAAAATCTGTGCGCGTCAGCATTTCGTCCCGGGCGTTGGAATAATCATTCCACTTCTCAAGCGCCGCTGCATCGATGGGGCTGATCTTCCACTGCTTGAGCGGATCAGTGCGCCGCGCTTTGAGGCGCTTGGCTTGCTCTTTTCTATCGATGTCGAGGTAGTATTTGAGAAGCGTAGTCCCGTCGCGTGCCAGCATTTCTTCGAATTGCGCGACGTTAGAGAAGAAGTCGGCAACTTCCTCCTTGTCGGCAAATCCCATCACCCGTTCGACCCCCGCCCGGTTGTACCAAGAGCGATTGAACAGAGCGATCTCCTCATCGGCGGGCAGCTGTTCGCTGTAGCGGCGAAAATACCAACTTCGCGTGTCACGATCTGAGGGTTTGCCCAGCGCCACGACGCGAGTCTCGCGCGGACTCATATGTTCGCGCACACGCTTGATCACACCGTCCTTTCCGGCCGCATCTCTCCCTTCGAAGATGATCAGAACACGCTCGCCATGGGCGATGACCTGGCGTTGTATCTTGACCAGTTCGATCTGCAGCGCGCGCAATTGTTGCTTGTATTCGCTCTTGGATATTTTCTTCTTTTGCGAACTCGACATGTTGCTCTCCGGCTCTTTAGCTGCGATGAGGGGACGAGCCCCGAACATGTCGTAACGATACTACCGCCTGCGACCGTTTTACAGGAAGGGACGGGCCCTTCTCCGGTATTGGGGCACTGGCGCTTCGGGGTTTTCCATGATCGAAAATAAAGCCGATAAAGCTGACGGGTCCGAGGAGGCGTTGCGACCGATGGATGAAGCAGTGCGCCGGGCCCTGGTGGATAGCCACGAAGATATGCTGCGTTTCCTTATCGGCCGCATGCGGGGGCGTCAGGAGGCGGAGGAAGTTCTCCAGCGTTTCATGCTTCGTGCGATCGAGCGGGCTGGGGACCTGCGGGATGTGGGTTCGGTCAAGGGATGGCTCTCCCGAGTGCTGGCGACGACGATTGCCGACTTTTACCGACAGGCTGCGCGCGGCCGTAAACACGAAACCGCCATTGATCCTCAGGAACTTGCCGAACTCGCAGAAGCGGAGGTCGTTTCTGACGCGGAGATGGAGGCTGCCGTATGCAACTGTCTCTATCGCCTCCTGCCAACGCTCAGGCCGGACTATGCCGAAGTCATCTGGCGCGCTGATTTGCTCGAGGAGCCGCGTGAAAGCATTGCCAGCGCGCTCGATACGAGTGTCAACAATATCAACGTGCGTCTTCATCGTGCGCGCGGCGCACTTCGCACGCGCCTGCTCCAGATGTGCCGCACCTGTGTCATTCACGGTTTCCTCGATTGCGAATGCCAGCAAGAGAAGGAGCAAGCGCCCGCGCTGTAGACGCGGACTGTCGGGGCCGCACTATCTGGGCGATGCTAGTCTCCCTCCTTCGGCCGCGCGTCTCCTGGGCTGTATGGCTGTGTAGCTTTATCGTTTTGGCGTGGATGGCTGTCGACGCCTAAGGTCCAGGCCGGCGGGTCGCTTGCGGGAAACGTTTCGATCAAAGCTTCGTCGATCGCTCGCTCTTCCAGGCCGGAGGATCGCGTCTTTGGCTTGCATCGTGGCCGGTCCGTGGGGGCGTTCGTCATTGGCTTCGCTCTTGCCTTCAATCGCTACAATCTCAGCTCGTCTGCTCCGATACCAAGCGTCTTGTTTGTCAATCGCATCGAGACCTCGGGCTGCTCCTCGCTCGACGCCAGGGCACGGATCGCATCTATCGTTTCAGGGATGACGATGGCTTGATTGTCGACCATGTAATTGTAGCACAGTTCGGTTCCATCGACCGCGAGAATGTTGCTCCACAGGGCCACCTCGTAGAGGTCTGCATTGGGCCGCCCCTCCATCGCCATCGCCTCTTTGACGCTGTTGAGGGCCGACAGTCCGCTGTCTCCATCGATGAGCAGAATTCTTGGCGAGGCCGCAAATGCGTCGAGGACTTCCTCCTTTGTCGCCGGCCGGGTGAGCTCGACATACCAGCTGTGTAGATGAGCCAGGGTCTCAGGAACCTTGATCGCAATCGTCACCACATCGAGTTCCGGATCCACATGCCGGGCATCCGGCCCCTGATGGCTCGGGATTGTCGGCTCGGGCACGAGCGTGTTCATGATCCCCCCGAGATGGCTCTCCCAGGGGTCGGTGGCCCGGCGCATAAGTGTCCCGCGCGCTTTTTTGAGCAGGCCTGCGCGCTTCAGCGCCCCTAGGGTGCGGACAATCGACGTGGTGTTGCATGACACGACCCGTGTCGCATCGCGTCCGAATGCGCTCCCGTAGGTTGCTTCGGCGACGAATGAGTGCCCCGCCACGTCGTGCTTCTCGCCTCCCTGCACGATGAATGGCTTCCCGGCGCGGCGATAGATGTTTGCGTTCTGGGCACCGATGCCCTTGGGTGTGCAGTCGACAATGACGTCGCTTGCCGCGATGAGATCCTCTAGCGAACCCGCAACGTCGAGACCCGACTCCGGCAAGGTTTGCGAGGCCTGCGAACTGGCCGCGAACAGGCGAACGCCGCCCTTCGCGAGCATTGCGATCCGCCAATCGGCGGCGACGTCGGCGACACCGGCCAATGCCATATCGGGTTGCAGCCTTACGGCGCCGACAACGCGGCGACCGATTACCCCTGCTCCTACGACCCCTACCGAGATCTTGTTTGGCTCCTTTGTCATTGAAAATGAACTCCAGTTGGTGGTTGCGGCGCTTTCGTTACGCCGAAAGGGTGGGATTAGTGGCCGGCTCCGATCAGCTCATCGTTCTGGACGCTCCATGCGCACAAAGCCTCGGCGAGTGCCGGCGAAATATCCACCGCGTTGGTTGGATGCGCGATGGCATTGACGCTGATCACGCGCTTGGCCCCGGCCTGCAGGAGCTCGTCATATGCATCGCCGGCAAAGATGGGGTGGACCACAACGCACACCGGCGGCTGTGTCCCAGCCTTCAAGAGCAGCTTGACTGTTTCGACGAGCGTTCGCGCACTAGAGGCAATATCGTCGATAATGACGGGTTGTTTGTCGTCCATATCGGGAAGGCTCCCGCCGCTGATCGCCACATCGAAGTCGCCCCAGCGTTTCTTCTCCAGAACGGCTGAAGGGATCCCTGCCCTGTCTGCGACATCGAGCACCCATTGTTCGCTCTCCTCGTCGGGCCCGATGACGAAAGCGTCCGGAATGTTGGCTTTTAGCCAATCCGCGATCGCCGGTGCTGCCGGCACGACCTTGCTCGGCACCGAATAAATCTCATCGAGATTGTCGATGCGGTGCAGGTGGGGATCGACGGTGACGAGGAAATCGAAATAGAACGACAGCAGCCGCGAGAACGACATGGATGTGATGGCCTCGCCCGGATTGAACGCCTTGTCCTGGCGCATATAGGCTAGATACGGCGCGACGAGCGCGATGCTGCGTGCGCCCTGATCGCGCAGCGCATCCGCCGCAAAAAGCAATGGCGCGATTTTCGCATCGGGCCGATCAAGAGTGCATAGCAGGACTACATCGCGGCCACTTACGGGTGTGGCGATCCGCAAGTAGGTTTCTCCATCGGGGAACCGGCGCGTCTCGAGTTCGCCGAGATCGGCCTCGAAACACCGGGCAAGTCCTTCGGCCATGCCCGGTGCCGCGCTAAGGGAAAAGACGACCCTGCTCATTGTGCCTCCAATCTGATCATATCGCTGTTGCGCAAAGCAAAGGCGAAAGCGTAATCAAGTTCGCCCATGCTTTCGCCGTGAATGGTGAAGAGGGGCTGGCCTTCCTCGATCAAATCGCCCGACTTCACATGCAGAGCGATACCGGCCGTCGCGCGCTGCGGTGCGCCAGCGAGTTTGGCAGTGCGCGCAAGCAGGCGGTTGTCGAAGGTGGCTACCCGTCCTGCGCGCGCGGCGAGGAATTCGCGCGTCTGGAGCGCCCGCCCTGGCTCTTTGAAGCCGCCCTGGGCCTCGCAGATAGCAAGAAATTTGCTTTCTGCGCGCCCCTCGACCAGCAATTGCGTCGCCCGATGGAGAGCATCGGAGCGTGGTGCGCCGCTCAATTCGAGGATGCCGGCAGCCAGCGCCAGCGCGCGAGCTTTGAGATCCTGCGGCGCGTCGTCGCGGTTGGCCAGAACCGCAAGGACATCATGTGCCTCCAAAGCCGGCCCGATCCCGCGTCCCACTGGCTGGGTCCCGTCGGTCTGGACCGTCGTGACGTGCAGTCCGCATTGCAGCGCCACGTCCTTGAGCAGCCGCGCCAGGGCATCGGCGTCTCCCGTGCTCCTGATCTTCGCGGTTGGCCCTACTGGTAGGTCAAGCAATACGTGCGTCGATCCGGCAGCAAGTTTCTTGGAGAGCACCGAAGCGACAAGTTGCGCATCGCTATCAACATCCAGAGCCCGCTCGATCCGAATGAGGACGTCATCTGCAGGACTGAGATTGACGCTGCCGCCCCAAACGATGCAGCCGCCTTCGCGCTCGACCACTTTCTGCATGGCCGCCACATCGAGCGTTACAGGCGCCATGGTCTCCATCGCATCCGCAGTGCCGGCCGGTGACGTGATCGCCCTGGATGACGTTTTTGGCATCGTGAGCCCGGCGGCTGCGACAATACTGACCACGATTGGTGTTGTCCGATTGCCCGGCAGCCCGCCGACGCAATGTTTGTCCATCACGCGGTCGGCATTCCATTCGAGCCGGTCGCCTGCAGCGAGCATCGCTCGGGTGAGGGCGGCGGTTTCCTCACCTTGTGCCGGTTGCGCAGCGAATGCGGAGACGAACGCGGCGATGTCGACATCCGAATACCGACCGTCCGCGATATCGGCGATGATGTGTCCCAGTCGGTTGTCATCAAGCCGGTGGCCATAGAGTTTAGCTCTAACGTGGCTGAGCGACGACAACGGCTGAGGATGCCTGACCTGAAGCTCGTCGCCTTCGGCGAGCGAAAGCCGTGCCATCAGCCGGTGAGGCAGACCCACTTCATCATCGGCCAGGAGATTATCAGTGGCCCGGTAAAGCGTCGCCAACACCGTTCTTCCTCGCGCGACAAGTTCCACCCGCGCGCGGGCGCGGAACCCTTCGGACCGCGCAACCGGACAATCCTCATGCATGAAGATCATCGCTTCGCCATCGGTTTCGATCGGTAAGGCGCGCGCGCGCAACGGATGAGCAAGTGCATCCGTGGAGGAGGTGGGGGTAAGGACACCCTCTCTCATGAAAGCACGACCTCTTCGGCGTGCTCGGGGACGCGCGCATTCCAGCCAAGACGTTCAGTAACAAGATGTCTTAGCATGTCGGACGCACTGGGTTCTCCATGGGTTACGAAGACCTGCTGCGGGGAGGACCGGAAACCTTCAAGCCATCGCAGCAGCTCGTCCTGGTCGGCATGAGCCGAGAGCATGTCGAGCTGTGCCACCTCGGCGCGAACGGGGATATAGCTGCCGTGGATTTTCAGTTCAGTCGCGCCATCCCGCAGGGCCGCCCCCCGCGTGCCGCCAGCCTGAAACCCCGCCAAAATGATCGTGTTGCGGTGACTGGGGGCATAGTGCTTGAGGTGGTGGAGAATCCGCCCGCCGGTTGCCATGCCGCTCGCTGAAATGATGATCTTCGGCATGGCGCTGCGATTGAGCTGCTTCGAATCTTCGGCTTCGCGAACATATTCGGCACTTCCGCATGCATCGCGGCATTGCTTTTCGGTCAGGCGATGTTCGCCGAGATGGTCACAGAAAATCGAGCTGGCGTTCACCGCCATGGGGCTGTCGAGATAGATGGGGATTTGCGGCAGGCGGCCTTGCTGCCGCAACTGACCGAGATGGTAGAGGAGCGTCTGGGCGCGCCCGATCGCGAAGGAAGGAATGATGACCGACCCGCCGCGCCGGACCGTTCTTCCGACAACGTCTTCGAGTACACTTTCAGGATCGGCCTCGCCATGATGGCGATTGCCGTATGTGGACTCGGTGACGATGTAATCAGCCTCGGGAACTGCCACAGGATCGACCATCGTCGCACTGCCATAGCGGCCGATGTCACCCGAGAAGACAATCTTCATATCGCCGCACTGCAGCTCGATACTTGATGCGCCGAGAATATGGCCCATCGGCCGGAAGATCGCCTTGCAATCGCGCGTAACTTCGACCAGCTGCTGGAAGGGCACAGGCCGAAATGACTTCAACGCGGCTTTCGCATCGGCCTGGGTGTATAGGGGCCGAGGCGACTTGTGCTTGCTGTACCCTTTCCTTTTTGCATAGCGGGCGTCGGCCTCCATCAAATAACCGCTGTCGGGAAGCAGCAATTCGCACAATTTGAGCGTTGCGTGCGTGCTCAGCACTCGCCCCTTGAACCCGTCGCGGATCAGGGCTGGAACGTAGCCCGAATGATCAAGGTGAGCATGTGTGAGGAGGACCGCATCGATTGACGCCGGATCGACCGGAAACGGCTTCCAGTTGCGCTCACGAAGCTGTTTGAAACCCTGAAAAAGACCGCAATCAATAAGGATCCTGTGATCAGGCGTCTGCAGAAGATATTTCGATCCGGTGACCGTTCCAGCTGCTCCTAGAAAATTTAGCTTGTAGCTCACCAGACGTGTTCCCCGCCATTAGGATAGATTCGTAACCCCCAACAGACGGGAGCACGTGGCGGGAATTACAGTTTATCCTTTCGAACTTACCGGAACCCGCTGTCAGGAGCATCCGGCATGGGAAGGATCGGCGAAAAGCCGCCACCCGGGGTTCGCATATTTGTCGCCTGCCCCTGGTAGAGCCGTGCCGCGCGCAACAGTATTTCTCCGCCATAGGTATAAAGCCGGACATCCACTTTGAGCTCGGCGGTATCGTTCTCAAGACGGACCTTGCGCGTGCTCGGGGGCGTAAATCGCTGCGCGACATAGCCGCCCTCGGCGATCTCGGACCAGACCCTTCTCGTCAGCTTCGCTCCGCGATAGGCCGCCTTGCTGCCATATCCGCGGGCAGGTTTGAAAAACCAGTCTCGCCGTTCGGACCAGAATTGCTCGGCGTTCTTACGGTCGACGATAGCCGTTTTCGGCACCGCGGCGAGGATCACCTTCGTCTCGCGTTCGCTCAAACCGCACGAGGCCAGCCAATCCGGATCGGACAGCAGGCAGAGGTTCCGCTTGTCGGCATAGAGCGCATGGATATGCGGATTTGGCGAGAGCACCACGCGGTCATTCAGATAGGCTTCCCGCAGGGTCCTGCTCTCCGGCCGATCGAGGGAGAAATCGACCAGGCGATTATAAACAAGATCGATTTTCCTGGCCTCGAAGAGTAATCCGGCGGGGGAGAGCTTGAGGTCGTCGGGCCCGGCGATCACCACCTCATATCCGTGCTCCTGCAATAGGGTCCTTGCTGCGAGAAATTCGGGAAAGAGCGGCTGTTCTTCAGGCTCATCATCGACGATCGCTATGCATTCGAGCTCACCGGCACGATCCTGTGCATGCCACTCCTCCTCGAACATCCGGGCAATCCTTGTCCGGAATGTGTCCTGTGAGATGCCCGCGACCAGAGCCGGTCGTGTTTCCCGGCAGCACTGGGTTTGCGCATCGGCAAGCAGGGCGTTGAGAAAAGCGCCGCCGGCATTGGTGTTGATCTCGATGAGCCGAGGGCCGTTGGCGGTAAGATGGAAATCGTAGCCCATAAGACCCCCTTTGGGGCCGAAATCTCGGGCGGCTGACGAAGGCGCCCAGCTCATGACAACCGAGCGGAAGGCAGGGGTTTTGGCGACGGTCTCGATGGCCGCGACAACCTCCGTCATGGCCGAAAGGGTAGCTGGATCGATGAAGACCGGGGCAGCGGCAAAGAGGGTCGATTGCGATGCAAGAAGGGTGTCGCCGGCTCCGTTCACGCCGAGTTCCGCATCGAGGAGGGCCGCCAAACGCTGCCGGTCGAGCGTAACGCACATGCACTCGGCGTTGGCCCAGTCCGCCGCCTTCCCTTCGGCCTGTTCTGCAGCACAGCTGCCGGTTTTTTCATCGCATGGCATCATTCGGTTCCGTCAATAATGGGCAGATAAAGCACTTTGCCCAGTGAGGAGTTGCGCTTTTTCGCTGTCTCGGCGAGACTCGGATATGCCGAAAATCCCATCGCCAGACCAGCTTGCCACGCATGAAGTGTTCAACCAGCCTCCACCACTTGTGGATTTCAACGCCTTCGAGCTCGACGTTCCCTTGCAGAGCGCACTCGAACGAAACGGGGCGGCTGCGCACCGCGACCAGCTTGCTGTATTTGGCAAACGCGTCGGCAGTTTCGAGGCGCTCGAATGGGGGCGCCTTGCCAACGAAAACCCGCCAAAGCTGAAAACCTTCGACCGCTTCGGCCACCGGATCGACGAAGTCGAGTTTCATCCCGCCTACCACCAACTGATGCGCCTCGGCCTTGAAGGCGGCGTGTCGGGGGCGGCCTGGAACACCGAGCATGCGGGTCATATGCTGCACGCTTCGCTCCTCTACCTCATGACCCAGGCCGACGCGGGCGCGGTCTGCCCGATGTCGATGACTTACGCGGTCGTTCCCGCGCTCCGCGCCGAACCAGCCGTAGCCGCAGAATGGGAGCCGCGCGTTACCATCGGCCAGTATGACCCGCGGTTTATCCCGGCTGCTGAGAAGACTGGCGCGACAATGGGCATGGCGATGACCGAGAAGCAGGGCGGTAGCGACGTTCGCGCGAATACTACACGCGCGCATGCGCTCGGCACAGGGGAATATGAGCTGATCGGCCACAAATGGTTCTGTTCCGCCCCCATGTCCGACGCCTTTCTGACGCTCGCCTACGCACAAGGCGGCCTGACCTGCTTTCTCGTGCCGCGCTGGCGCCCCGACGGGACCCGCAATGCCATTCACATCATGCGGCTCAAGGACAAGCTCGGCGACCGCTCCAACGCCTCGTCCGAAATCGAATATCACGGCGCCTGGGCCCAGCGTGTCGGTGCGGAGGGTAGAGGCATCCGGACAATCATCGATATGGTGCAGGGCACACGGCTTGACTGTATTGCAGGGTCCGCCGCGGGAATGCGTGCAGCTCTTACGCAAGCCGCATGGCATACGCGGCACCGCACGGCCTTCCAGCGCCAATTGGTCGACCAGCCCGCCATGCGCGGTGTTCTCGCCGACCTCGCGCTCGAGGTCGAGGCCGCGACGGCGCTGATGATCCGCATCGCCTCGGCGTTCGACGCTGCGCAGGCCGGCAACGAACGCGAAGCGGCCATTGCGCGCCTCGCGACGCCGATCGCAAAATATTGGGTCTGCAAACGTCAACCCGGCTTCGTCTACGAAGCGCTTGAGTGTCTTGGCGGCGCCGGCTTCGTGGAAGAGGGGCCCATGCCGCGCCTTTTTCGGCAGAGCCCTCTGAACGCGATCTGGGAGGGATCGGGTAACGTGATCGCGCTCGATGCCCTCCGCGCGCTCACGCGCGAACCGCAAGCGTGGGAAGCCCTGCGCGCGGAGCTTGGCCGGGCGCAGGGCGCGCATCCGCTGCTCGATGCGGCCATCGATCGCCTCGACGGCATTCGTGTCAATGGTGTCCCCGCGGAATCCGAAGCGCGCGCCTTCGTCGAGACGGTCGCGCTGTCGCTCGAGGCAGTCTGCCTCCGCGATGCACCATCTGCCGTTCTCGCCGGGTTCTGCGTGACGCGGCTCGACCCCGACAACCGTGCGTTTCTTTATGGCGGAGCGAATGCTTCGCTTGACACCGACCGGCTGTTGGCCCGTGCCCTGCCGAGCGAATGAGGCGTCGGACGCTCTTGCAGTGAAGGACACTTGGACGGCATCAAGGCCTGACACTCAGGCACTCGCCTGACCGGTAACAGGCGGTGTGGGGGCCTCTTCGGCAAAATTTTCAGGCTTATAGCTGTCTAGGCGGGTGCGTTTGAGCAGCAGGGCATTGACCGCGACAAGGACGGAACTGCCGGACATCGCGATTGCTGCGACAGCGGGACTGATAATGAACGGATAGAAGACACCGGCGGCGGCGGGAAAGGCGATGACGTTGTAGGCGACCGCCCAGAACAGGTTCTGATGCATCTTTCGCAGCGTCGCACGCGACAGCTCCACCGCGCCCACAACATCGTAGGGATCACTTCGCATCAGCACGACGTCTGCGCTTTCCATGGCCACATCGGTACCGGCCCCGATCGCAAAGCCCACATCGGCCTGGGTCAGGGCAGGCGCATCATTGATGCCATCCCCGACCATTCCGACTCTTTTTCCTTGCGCCTGAAGCTCTTTCACCTTGTCGGCCTTCTGGCCGGGAAGCACATCGGCGAGCACGATGTCGATACCCAGTTCCTCGGCCACGCGCCGCGCGGTACCCTCATTGTCGCCGGTGAGCATGGCGACCTCGACGCCCTTGTCATGTAGCCGGGCAATCGCGGCCTTGGCCGTCGGACGCGGCGCATCGGCGATCGCGATCAGGCCTACAAGAATCCCCTGGTGAGCGACATGGACGACCGTGCGGCCCGCTCCCTTGAGTTCCTCGGCCTTGTCAGCCAGCCCTCCCAGTGAGATTGATTCTTCGTCCATCAGCCGGCGGTTGCCGAGGAAAACGGTATCGCCGTTGACCTCCGCCTGCGCCCCTCTCCCGTCGCGGTTGAGAAAATCGCGCGCTTCGGGGATCTTCAGTCCTTCGGCCTTGTCAAGGATCGCAAGGGCGAGCGGATGCTCCGATCCCTTTTCGACCGCAGCGGCCAGTAGCAACACTTGTTCGGGCATGCGGCCCTCGGCGGCCACGATATCCACGACGCGCGGTTCGCCCATCGTCAAGGTGCCGGTCTTGTCGAAGATAACGACATTGAGCTTTGTGGCGTCTTCCAGCGCCGACGCGTTCTTGAACAGAATGCCGCGACTTGCGCCGAGCCCGGTGCCGACCATGACCGCCATCGGTGTGGCCAGTCCGAGCGCATCGGGGCAGGCGATCACGAAGACCGTGATTGTCAGGGTCACGGCAAACAGCAATGTTTCACCGATCCACCAGAACCAGACAGCAAACGTTCCGAGGCCAATGACGATCGCGATCAGAACAAGCCATTGCGACGCGCGGTCGGCGAGCAATTGCGCGGGCGCCTTGGAATTCTGCGCCTCCTGCACGAGCTTCACGATTTGCGCGAGCGCCGTGTCAGCGCCGACCTTGGTCGCCCGGTAGCGGAAACTGCCGCTCTTGTTGATGGTCGCTCCGATGACCTCGTCACCGGGTCCTTTTGCGACCGGCATGGATTCACCGGTCAGCATCGATTCATCGACCTGGGAGCTGCCTTCCAATACCTCCCCGTCTACGGGGATCTTGTTGCCCGGGCGGATGAGCACGGTGTCGCCTTCAAGGACGTCGGCCGTTGGGATTTCCTGCTCCTCGCCATCGCGCAGAACGACCGCCATTGGCGGGGCCAGATCGAGCAATGCCCGGATCGCTGCCGAAGCGCCCGCCCGCGCGCGCATTTCCAGCCAGTGTCCGAGAAGGATGAACACAAGCAGGATCGCGACCGCCTCGTAGAATTGCACGCCGGGGAAGAAGAACGTCGAGCCGACACTGAAGAGATAGCCGGTGCCAACGGAAAGCACGACGAGGACAGCCATATTGAGGATGCCGTTGCGCAGCGCTCGCCAGGCAGCGACCACAAATGGCCAGGCCGGATACAGCACGGCGGCGCTCGCCAATCCAAACAGCCACAGGTCGAGCTTCAGTCCGAAGGGCGGGGCCGGAGGTGTGAAAAAGCCGCCCATCGGGGAGTAAATGAAAATCGGGATCGTGAAGATGAAGGCAATCCAGAAACGGTTGCGCATGTCGCGAACCATCTCCTGCATATCCATCCCGCCTCCATGCCCCATTTCGTGGGCCATTTCGTCCTTCGCCCCGCCTTGGCGGTGATCGTGGCCGACTACCTCTCTTTCCTTGCTGTCCGTACCGCGCTCCGGTCCCCTGCCGGAGTCCGAAAGATTTGCTTCCGCCGGCTTGCAGACATGCTTCGGCACGATGCCGCCACGGCAGCGGAAGCCGCAGCTTTTGATCAGGCTCTGAAGCCGCGTCCCATCGGTCTGCGCAGGGTCGTATTCCACGGTCACGCTGCCCCCCGCGGGGTTTGCAGTGGCTCGGCTTACGCCGGCTTCATGCCGCAGCTGCTTCTCCACGCCGAGGTGATCGAGTTCTTCAAAGAGATTTCCGACTTCTAAAGTGAGTGTTGCCAAAGCGAATTCCCTCTAGGCTGAACCATAGTGCTTCTGGATCAAGACGGTAATGAGCGCTGGCTCTTACAGTTGCTTGCCTGCCACCCTAGCCCTCGCTGCGCGCTCTGAGTTCGGCATAGAGCCGCTCGACATCGCTGCGCTTGCATAGCGAAGTTCCTGGTGTAAGCGCCGTGGCAGCGCCAGCTGCCATGCCGTAAAGAAAGGCCGCCTCGGGCGCGTCGCCTGCGGCAAGGCGAACGGTCATTGCGGCAAGGAAGCTGTCTCCCGCACCGACGGCGCTTTGTGCATTGATCTTCGGGGCGGCGTGCATCACGGTCTTCTCGGGCGTGACAAGCATGGCGCCATCGCGCCCCAGAGTGAGAGCGAGCATGTCGAGGCCATTATCGCGCACGATGGCTTGGGCCGCCGTTTCCTGCTCTGCCGCGGTCGCCAGCCTTCGGCCGACGAGCGTTTCGAGTTCGCCTAGGCTCGGCTTTGCCAGGTGAACGCCGCCACCAATGCCATGCCGCAGAGCGTCTCCAGAACTGTCCAGTACCAGCTTGATGCCTCGGCGCTGGCAAATCGCACCGACGACGGCGTAGATATCGCTACGCAGGCCGCGCGGAAGACTCCCGCTTGCCACGAGATATTTGCAATCGAGCGTTTGAAGCGCTCGCAGGACGACTTCGCAGTCGCGTTCGGAGACTTCCGGACCCTGCGGCACGAAGCGAAATTCGAAATTGGTGGACCGTTCGTAGATCGCGTGGCTGATCCGCGTGGAGCCGGAGATCGAGAAGCGTTCGGCCCGCACCCTTGCTTGCTTGACGAGCTCCTGCAACACGCCGCCTGTTGCTCCACCTGCAAGATAAAGCGCGTAGGACTCGCCGCCGAGTTCATTGATGACGCGCGCAACGTTGAGACCGCCTCCGCCAGGGTAATAATGCTCATCGAATGTGCGGATCTTGTGCATCGGCTTCACCACCTCGGCCTGCGCCGCACCATCGATAGTCGGGTTGAGCGTCAGGGTGGCTATCATGACGAGGGGATCCTTTGTCTTTTTTACGGTCTCCCCGGTTAAGACGCGGCAGGATACGCAGCCTTACGCCGCCATGATCCGCTCGTATGCCTGTCTGGTTTCGTCGGCGCTCGTCAGGCTGAGCCGCCCGTGTAACCTTGGCGACGCCAAGGCGTCTGTCCTCGCAGGCGACGCGCGAAAAATCAGAGAAATGGTGCAAGATTTGATCCTCCCTTCAAGACGCGATCGCGACCCTGAGCTATTTGTGAAGATATTTGGAAGCGGTGTCCGGACCCTGGTGTTCGTTGCGGGGCTGGGTGGGACCACGCGATATTGGGAGACGCGGGTAACCGAGCTTGCGCAAGAGCATAGAATTGTGCTCGTCGACCTCTTGGGCTTCGGACGATCGCCCAAGCCCTGGGTGAAGTATAGCGTCGAACGGCATGTCGATGCCCTGCAGCGCGTTCTCGCCCCTCTCGGGCCGGTAACGCTCGTTGGCCATTCGCTGGGCGCTTTGATTGCCGCAGCCTATGCGGCCAGACATACCGAGACTGTCGAGCGCCTCGTACTCATCAGCCTGCCTCACTTCGGATCGCAGGACGCGGCGTATACATATATGCGCCAGGGACCGGTTAAAGGAGGGCTCATATACACCAACGTCCTGTTGACCATGCTAGCCTGCATCATCACGCGCCGCCTGTTAGGGAGAATCCTGCCCTATCTCATTCGAGATATTCCGCGCGAGGTCGTCGAAGACCTTGTCAAGCATACGTGGAGGTCATCTACCTCGTCGCTATGGGATGTTGTCTATCGCCATGATGTTGCGGACGACCTGAGAATTCTAGAGCCCGTTCACAACGTGCTTTGTATTCATGGGAGCGATGACATCATGGCACCGCTTGCGCCGGTAAGAGCGCTGGCAGAAGCTTTCTCGAATGTGCAGCTTTGTGTCCTTGAGGGGCTCGATCATCACCCCTTTCTGCGCGAGCCGGAAAGGTGCTGTGAGCTTATCGCGAGCTTTGCCGAGCAAGCGGCGCGAGAAGCCATGCTGCCGAATGGCTGAGCCCGCCTGACTCCTTTGGCCCCGGACGGGGAGGGCCGAGCCGCGCTGATGCGGGCCGAGGGTGCCTCTGCGCCGATCTCCGCCGTAATCGCCGGCCCTCTTTCCCGTCCGATAGACGAGACGCAGTCTGACGCTGCGCACGGCCGAGCGGAGGGCGACATTACATTCAGCCTATTTCTTGCAGCGCTTTCGCCCCTGCTCGCGGTTCTGCTTTTCCTTGTCGGTCTGCGGATGCCCGCATCGCGGGCCATGGCACTGGCCTATATCGTAACCGCTGCTGCCGGCTATTTCCTGTGGCACATGGCGCCCCGCACAATCCTGGCCGCTTCGATCGAGGGTTTGGCGATCGCGGCCTCGGTCTTGTGGATCATCTTTGGTGCGATACTTCTCTTGAGGCTCCTTACCGAAGGCGAGGCGATGGCCCGGATACGCGAAGGATTCGCGGCCATATCGCCGGAACCGCGGGTCCAGCTCATCGTCATCAGCTGGACCTTCGGTGCTTTCCTCGAAGGCGTCGCCGGTTTCGGCACACCGGCCGCCATTACCGCTCCGCTGCTTGTGGCGCTTCGTTTCACACCCATGGCAGCCGTGTCGCTTGCACTGATTGCCAATAGCAGCCCGGTTGCCTTCGGTGCGATCGGCACGCCGGTAGCCATCGGGCTACGCGAAGGACTTCGTCAACCCGCCGCAGATGGCGGGCTCGATAGTCTGATTGAAAACTCGGCGCAGGTGGCAGCTGCAATTGATCTGACTACCGGATCGCTCGTCCCGTTCGCGCTCATCCTTATCTACTCGCGGTTCTTTTCCGAAGAACGAAGCTGGTCCAGTGCGCTGGGATATTGGCGGTTCGCTCTGTTTGCCGGTCTTGCTTACACCATACCTGCCTTTGTCGTCAGTGCGACGCTAGGTCCCGAACTTCCCGCGCTTGTCGGCGCGCTCTGTGCCATCGTGCTCGTGGTACCAGCAGCACGGCACGGCTTTCTCATGCCCCGCTCGAGCGGGGCTGATCCGGGTGCGCCGATTGCCGTAGAACCGTCACGCGTTACACTGAAGCGAGCCTGGGCACCCTATCTCTTGCTCGCCGCGCTCCTTCTCGTGAGCCGCGCAGATCTGTTGCCGGTCAAACAGGCCTTGCAGGACGTCTCTTTTGCCTGGGATTCGGTTCTGGGGACGCAGATCAACATAGCGCTTGCGCCGCTATATTTGCCTGGTTCGATGTTTTTGATCGCGGGTCTCTTGGCCGTCTGTATTTTGCCTCTCGACAGTGAGCGTCTACGCAGCGCTGGCCGGGACACTCTGAAGATCACGGCCGCAAGCGCGGTGACGCTTGCGGCGGCGGTCCCGATGGTGCGCGTCTTTGTGTATTCGGGAATCAATTCGGACGGTTTGCCGAGCATGCCAATGGCGCTTTCAGTTCTTGCGGCCGATGCCGCCGGACAGAACTGGCCGGTGATTGCACCATTTATCGGAGCGCTGGGCAGTTTTCTCTCAGGAAGCGCGACCTTCAGCAATATGACATTTGCCCTGTTTCAGTTCACCGCAGCCAATCAGGCCGGACTGCCACCGGAAACCGTCCTTGGCGCCCAGATCCTTGGCGCCAGCGCGGGGAACATGGTGTCGGTCGTCAATGTGGTGGCAGCTGCAGCCGTCGTCGGCCGTGTCGGGCGCGAGGGAGAGATCATCCGGGTCACGCTTGTGCCAATGCTCGCCTATACTGCCGCCGTTGGCCTTGTCGCAGCTGCCGCAATCGGGTTCGCACGATGATCGAGCATGTGCTGCATCTCATTCTCCTGCTGCTGGCGGCGAGATCCTTCGGAGAGATTGCAACGCGCCTCGGCCAGCCCGCGCTGGTGGGGGAGATCGGGGCCGGGCTAATACTGGCGGTTTTGGCGGCCTCCCTCAACGCTCCGTTTCTCGCCGAATTGTCGCGCAGCGCCTTTCTCGACCTTGCCGCCGAGTTCGGAATTTTCTTCCTGCTGCTGCTTGCCGGCCTCGAAATTGCCCCCGGAGAGCTGTTCAGACATTCGGGTCGCTCGGCTGCCGTGGCGCTCGGAGGCGTGCTGTTGCCACTCGCTTTGGGCATGGCCCTTGCGTGGTGGGTGCTTCCCGACAACCCGATGAAATTCGTCCAGGCTCTGCTGGTCGGCGTTGCATTGTCAATTTCTGCGGTCCCGGTCGCCATCGGCGTGTTCATGGATCTCGGCATGGTCCACACCCCAACCGGTCGCACGGTGATCGCCGCTGCAATTCTCGACGATATCATCGGACTTGTGCTCCTCGCGATCTTGACCGGCGCAATTGCGGCAGGTTCCGTCCCGGGGATTGGGGCGATGTTGCCGCTGCTTGGCAAAGCCGCGCTGTTCTTCCTCATTGTCGCTGCCGCCGGCTATTTCGGGGCGCCGAGGATCGCCAATCTGATCTCGCGCCTGCGGATTCCCGCCCCTGAGTTTACCGCGCTCATTCTGACAGCCTTGGGGTTTGCAGGGCTGGCCGAACTGCTTGGCATGGACTTCATCATCGGAGCCTTCGCCGCCGCCCTTCTGTTCAACGCCAAGAGCCTGGGTCAAGCCTCTTTCGCGCGCCTGAAAGCAACGGTCAGCGATCTCACGATGGGCTTGCTGGCCCCGCTTTTCTTTCTTTCGATCGGTATTCGCGTGGATTTCGCGGCCCTTGCCATCATTCCTGGCATCGTGCTGGCGCTGATTCTAGTCGCACTTATGGGCAAGATCATTGGCGCCGGGCTTCCTGCTCTGCTTTCTGGTCTCACCCGCAAGGAGGCGCTCGGGGTCGGGTTCGGCATGAGCGGCCGCGGGGCGGTTGAATTGATCATCGTGAGTATCGCATGGGAGGCAGGGCTCTTCGATTATCCCGGCACGGTCGTCGCCAATCTCTTTTCCGCTCTCGTCCTCATGGCGCTCGTCACCACGATTGTCACACCCATCGGACTGCGCTGGCTTTTTCGCGAGCGGGGGCAGCAGGGCTGTAATCGGCCGGGCTGAAAACCGTCTCACCATATGGACGATGCTTCGGCGGCGACGGGTAAGATTTAGCCGCCGCTCGAGGCAACGTCCACGTTCGACCACTGCCGAGCACCGCTCGCGAATGACCCGGAGATTTCGATGCCCGACGCCCTTATTGCCTGGTTTGAGGATATTGGACGCGGCGACGTCGCCATGGTTGGCGGAAAGAATGCTTCGCTCGGTGAGATGGTCGGCGCGCTGTCGAAGCGCGGTATCAGAGTGCCGGGAGGCTTCGCCACAACGGCGCAGGCCTATCGGCACTATATCGCGGCCAACGGCATTGAACCCGAAATGAGGCGCTGGATCGAAGCGCTCGATGCCGGGCGCGCCTCGCTTCAAGTGGCAGGTGCTGCGATCCGGCATGCGTTTCTGGAAGGGGCGTTTCCACCGGAGATCGAGGCGGCCATCGGTGAAGCCTATGACGCTTTGTCTGCGCGCAGCGAACAGGATGCGGTCAGCGTCGCGGTCCGCAGCAGCGCGACAGCGGAGGATCTTCCCGAAGCGAGCTTCGCCGGGCAGCAAGAGACCTTTCTCAATGTCACCGGGAAGCGCGCACTTCTCGATGCCTGCAGGCGCTGCTTTGCCTCGCTCTTTACCGACCGGGCGATCAGCTACCGTCAGGCACAGGGTTTCGACCATATGGATGTTGCCCTGTCGATCGGAGTGCAGCGCATGGTGCGCTCGGATCTCGCTGGATCGGGGGTCATGTTTTCAGTCGATACCGAAACGGGTTTCCCCGACGTGATCGTGATAAGTGCCGCCTGGGGGCTTGGGGAGACTGTCGTCCAGGGCTCGGTCGATCCTGACACCTACCGTGTCTTCAAACCCTTTCTCGAACGTACAGATACGGTTCCGCTTATCGAGCGCAGTCTTGGGGCCAAGGAGCGCAAGATGATCTATGCGACCGGCGGCAGCGTCAGGACGTTGACCAAGAGAACCACGCGCCGCGAACGCGAGACCTTCGTCCTCTCCGATGACGAGGTACTTGAGCTGGCGCGCTGCGCCAAGACCATCGAAAAGCATTATGGTCGCGCGATGGACATGGAGTGGGCGAAAGATGGTGCAACCGGCGAACTCTTCATCGTCCAGGCCCGCCCGGAAACGGTTCAGGCGGGCAAGGCAGCGGGAAGACTGACTACCTACAGGTTGAAACAGCGCGCCGAACCGCTGCTTACGGGCGCGGCGGTCGGCGAGGCGATCGCCACCGGGGAGGTTTGCGCGATCCGGGACGCCTCGCAGATCGAGGCTTTTCGAGATGGTGCAATCCTTGTGACAGGCATGACCGATCCGGACTGGGTGCCAATCATGAAGCGCGCAGCGGGTATCATCACTGATCACGGCGGAACTACCAGCCACGCAGCGATCGTCAGCCGCGAACTCGGCGTGCCGGCCATCGTTGGGACACAGACAGCGACGCGCACCCTGCAGGACGGGCAGCCCATCACCCTGTCATGCGCGGAAGGCGACCGCGGTGCGGTCTATGAAGGGACGCTCGAGTTCGAAACCATCGAGTTCGACCTGGCGGATCTGCCCGAGACCGAAACCGATGTGATGCTGAATATCGCGAGTCCGGCCGCCGCCATGCGCTGGTGGCGCCTTCCCGCGCGCGGAGTAGGCCTCGCGCGGATGGAATTCGTGATCAACCACCTGGTCAAAGTTCACCCGATGGCGCTCGTCGCCCCGGAGAAGGTCACAAGCGAGGATGCCAGGCGCGCGATCGCCGAGCTTACGCACGGATATGCCGAGCCTACCGACTATTTCGTCGACACGCTCGCGCTCGGCATAGCCAAGCTCGCGGCCCCGTTTCATCCGCAGCCGGTGATTGTCCGCCTCAGCGACTTCAAGACAAACGAATATGCTCACCTTCTCGGAGGAGAGGCCTTCGAACCGGATGAGGAAAATCCGATGATCGGATGGCGCGGCGCTTCGCGCTATTACAGCCCAGGCTACAAGGCGGGTTTCGCGCTCGAATGCCGCGCTTTGCGGCGCGTACGCGAGGAGATCGGCTTTGAGAATGTCATCATCATGGTGCCATTCTGCCGTACGCTCGCCGAAGCCGATCGGGTCCTCGAAGTGATGGCGGAAAACGGTCTCGAACGAGGCCGAAACGGTCTCCAAATCTATATGATGTGCGAGATTCCGGCGAACGTCCTGCTCGCGGAGGAGTTCGCACAGCGCTTTGACGGATTTTCGATAGGTTCCAACGATCTCACCCAGCTCGTGCTCGGGATCGACCGCGATTCCGAGCTTCTCGCCGATCAGTTCGACGAACGCAACGAGGCGGTAAAACGGGCGATTGGCGAAGCCATTATCAAGGCGCACCAGGCCGGGATAAAGATCGGAATTTGCGGCCAGGCACCGAGTGACCATCCCGAGTTTGCCGGTTTCCTGGTCGATTGCGGGATCGACTCCATTTCGCTTAACCCCGACAGTTTTGTTGCCGCAGTCAAGGTGGTCGCTCAAGCCGAGGCCATGTCGGATAAAGGCCGAGCACATCCGGCTGAGGGTTCGCGGATATGAAGGTCGTCATCTTCGAGGCCGAGGAATGGGAGGCGAGGGCATGCCGCGCACTTTCCGGCAATCACGAACTCACTTGTGTCAAGGAACGGCTGACATCTGATAACGCGGCAAAATACAGCGATGCCGAAGTGATCAGCACATTCATCAATTCACGGCTCGATGCAGAAGTCCTGCGCCACTTCCCCGAGCTGCGGCTGATCGCCACCCGCTCGACCGGCCACGACCACATCGATCTGGCCTGGTGCGCCGCAGAAGACATCGAGATCGCCAACGTTCCCGACTATGGTGATGTTACTGTAGCCGAGCACAGTTTTGCCTTGATGCTGGCTGCCGCGCGATATCTCGTTCCGGCGGTCGAACGTACACGGCGCGGAAATTTTTCACAGGATGATCTGCGCGGTATCGAGCTGCGCGGGAAGACCCTTGGCGTCGTCGGGACCGGCCGCATCGGGCGCCGCGCGATCGAGATCGCGCGCGGGTTTGGCATGAATGTCGTAGCGTTCGACGTCGATCCGGATAGCTCTGCGGCAGCAAATCTCGGCTTTACCTATTTGCCTTTCGCCGAACTCCTTTCCCAAGCCGACATCGTCACATTGCATCTGCCGGCAACCCCTCAGACCCAGGATCTCCTGTCCGATGCCGAGTTCGCTGCCATGAAGACCGGCGCGCTCCTGATCAATACGGCGCGCGGCAACATCGTCAGCGTTCCCGCTCTGGTGCGCGCGCTGGCGGAGGGGAAACTCCGCGCCGCTGGCCTTGATGTGCTCCCGCAGGAGCCGCTCGTCCGTGAAGAGGCAGAAGTGTTTCGCGGACCGCCGCTGGAGAAGGAGAATTTGGAGGCCCTCGTGGCCAATCATGTGCTTCTGCGCTTTCCGAACGTCATCGTGACTCCGCATGTCGCCTATAACACGCATGAGGCGGTCGCGCGCATCATCGAGACGACAATTGAGAATATCGAAGCTTTTGCAATGGGTTCGCCGAAGAACCTCATTGTTTAGGGGGTCAGTCGCTCGGTGTGCGGGCGGCGAATTCTGCCGCTTCGCGCGCCATTCGCTCCTCGATTCCGCCACCCCAGCCATTCTCCAGTGATGCCAGGCGCTTCATGGCTTGCCGTTCGTCAAACAGATAGAGCAGCGTATCGCTTGCGATGGGATAGGCCGCTCCAGACCCTCCGCCATGTTCGATTACCACCGCCACCGTATAGCGGGGCCGGTGAACCGGCGCATAACCAACGAACAATCCATGATCGCGCAGCTTCCAGGGGAGAGAGGCATTGGAGCGGACGCCGCGGCGACGTTCGGCCATCGTGATGCGGCGAACCTGCGCGGTGCCCGTCTTGCCCGCCAACTTGATGTTCGGAAGGGGAAGGCGGGCGCGGGTTGCGGTGCCCTGGCCATTGACAACATCCTCCATTCCCTGGCGGACGATCGCAAGCATTCGGGGGTCAATTTCGAGTGGTGCGGCAGGCGCCTCCTTTGCGGCAAGTAGCTTGGGATGGGTTTTCTCACCGGCGGCAAGCCGCGCCGTCATGACCGCAAGCTGCAGCGGGTTGGCGAGCAGATAGCCTTGCCCGATTGTCGCATTGACAGTGTCATAGGCTTCCCAAGGCTCGTTGTATCGTCGCCGTTTCCAGGCAGGATCGGGGACAGTGCCGTAATACTGATAGGGAACCGGCAAGCCTAAAAACCGCTCGCCAAGCCCAAAACGTCTGGCCATGTCGGCAATTGGCTGAATGCCCACCCGAATGCCCATGACATAGAAATATATGTCACAGCTTTCTGCAATCGCCCGGTTCATGTCGACTACACCGTGGCCACTACGGCGCCAGCAATGGAACGTGCCGCCGGCAATGTTGATCCGGCCGGTACAAAGGACGGTTTCGTCTGGGTCGATGTTCTCATTCAGCAAAGCCAGGGCCGTGATCGGCTTGATGGTCGATCCGGGCGGATAAAGTCCCTGGAGGGTCTTGTTTCTGAGTGGAACGCGTTCGTCTTGCGACAGCATGTCCCATTCGAACTGGCTGATCCCATCCGAAAAACTGTTGGGATCGTAGGCTGGCATCGAAGCCATAGCGAGAACGCCGCCGGTGACCGCGTCGAGCACCACGACCGAGCCGGACTGGGTGCCCAGTCGCCGCGACGCATAGGTTTGAAGCCCACCATCAATGGTCAATTGTACGCTTTTACCTATAGTGTCGGATCGGACCTCTAGCTCGCGTACGACCTTGCCCGTGGCTGTCACTTCGGCCCGGCGCGCGCCGGGCTTGCCCGTCAAATGCTCGTCGAGCGTCTTCTCGAGCATATCCTTGCCGACTTGCATGCCCGGAACCATTAGCAAGGGATCGCCGGTTTTTTCATACTCCTCGCGGCTTGGGGCTCCGACATAGCCGAGCAAGTGAGCTGTCGCGGCTCCTGCTGGATAGTGCCGCGAAAACCCTCTCATCGGGGATACGCCGGGGAGGTCGGGAAGGCGTACATTTACAGCGGCATATTGGTCCCACTCGACATCGCTCGCAACCCGCACGGGCTGGTGATCCAATGCTTGTTCGAGGTCGGTCTTGAGGCGGTCCGTCTCATCGGCACTAAGATCGAGCAGCTCGGCAAGCTGCTTCACGACCTTATCGGCGTCCTCGAGGCGATCGGGCAGGAGATCGATCATGAAGACCGATTTGTTGCTGGCGAGGGGGACGCCCGTGCGATCAAGCAGCAATCCGCGCCTCGGCGGGATCAGGCTCAGCTGAAGCCGATTGCTCTCGGAGAGCAGTTGCCATTTTTGGTTTTCGGCGATCGCAAGCCAGGCGAGCCGGCCTGCCAACACACCGCCGAGACCGAGCTGCACCGCGCACAAGATTGTCGCCCGGCGAGAAAACTGCTGCTCCAATATCCTCTTGTTCGTTGGCGGTTTCGCCACACACACTGCTCCTTATTGCAAGACTCCCGGTTTTGATTGTCCGTCCAGACCGGCTCCTGGTGCGCGCTGGCCTGCCCGGGCGGCACCTCATTCGGATAAACAGACGCGGGGCGCGCTTGGTGATTACGAGAACGTCGCCGACGGCGAAGTTCAGAACAAATGGGTGTTGCCTCTCGCAATGAGATGCAAGATCATGTTCATGGGAGCGCAGGCCTCCTCATCCTCATAGGGATCCGGGCCCTTTCGGCGGTCAGTCTAGGCCTTGTTCAGATTGGCGACTTCGACCGCGAGGGACCGCTGTGCCTGCGCGACAAGAACTCCATGATCGGTAGCAGGTGGGATCGGCGGGAGTATCGAAACGGTAATCGATCCAGGATGCAGCCGCATGCCCTGCCGCCAGAGCCGGCCGGCATCGTGGGCAACGATTACTGGGGGTATCGCCAGATTTCGATAGAGCAGTTCCACTCCGCGCTTGAATTCGATCGGGCTTCCCGGCTGCTTGCGTGTGCCTTCGGGGAAAATGAGCACCGAGCGACCCGCCGCTACTTCCGCGCGGCAGGCCGCAAGCATTTCACGCAGCGCCCGCGCCGACTGAGCGCGATCGACCGGGATCATGGGGGAGTTCTTCAGGAACCATCCTATCACAGGCAGCGCCAGAAGCTCACGCTTGGTGACAATCGCCACGTCAGGGAAGAGAACGAGTGCGGCAAACGTTTCCCAGGCCGATTGATGGTTGGCGATGATGAGGACGGGACCCTCGGGCAGGTTAACGCGTCCCCTTTCCGTATAGCGGATTCCGGCCAGCGCAGCGAGGAGACAGAGAAGGCCGCGCGCCCAAATCCGGGTGAGCTGCCGAATGATCCGCGGCGGACGACCCAGAAGAACCAATAGCGGGATCAAGGGCGCAAAAAGGAGAGTCCACACCGCCGCCGACACTGCAAAGGCGAGACTTCGCATAGTGGTGATCAGGCGGCTCATCGGGTTTTCTCGTCTCGGTGCAGAGGATTTCTAAACGGGCTGAAACAAGAGACGGGGCACGGCAGCTCGGCTTACAGGACGAAGCGCATCAGCGCGTTGTTTCCCGGCCGGAACCTCTCATCATCCGCCGAAACACCAAAGAAATCTGAGGGGCGGGGCCTCTCCCTGCGTATTCCAAGTAGGTGGAACTTCGGTGGGGAAGAACTCATGCCATTATCTTACGCCGCACAATCAGAGGATATTGTTGCCGAAGAGCAGGAGCGTTCCGAACCTGAGAACCGGCGAGAGACGAACAGAGAGATTATTGAGCGGGTTCTTGTTGGCGATTATGTCATCTTCCGCCGGCTTGCTCTCAAGCGTCTGCGCGACCGCCTCGCGGCGGATGATGTCCTTCAGTCCTTCTGCGTCAAAGCGCTTGAGCGCGCGAATCAGTTGCGCGATGAAAAGGCCGTCCACGGATGGCTGCGGCGTCTCTTCGAAACGACGTTGCTCGACCATTACCGGGCCTCGGCGCGGCTCAACGCCAAAACGACCCCGCTTGAACCCGGCGGCCCACCCTTGGAAGAAATCTCGGGAGAGAGTTTGTCGGTCGATGAAAGCGAGGTGGTCGAGGAGGTATTGGCGACGCTTCGGCCAGCCTATACGCAAATCATCCGGCAAATGGACCTGGGGCGGGACGAGCCTTCAGTCATCTCTTCGCGCCTCCACATTTCGCCCAACAATCTCGCCGTAAGACTCCATCGTGCCCGCGGCGCATTTCGCGATGCTTTGGCCGACACCCCTATTGCTTTGCAAACTTGAGGAGCCGACGCGCTCGTGTGGGCGGGCAGAGACTATGTCATGCCTATTCAGTGAGACCGAAACGAGGTCTGCGCTGTAATAGCAGGCGCGCTCCCGCGTCTATGTACATGCATGCGAGCTCTAAGGGTCGAATTGTCGGGACCATTTGGCTGCGTAAAAGCCCGAACCCGCCAAGCTCGTTGCCGCGGCGATGCCTCCAACCCCGCGCCTCGGCAGTGCGGCACGCCGTGATCCTCCCCCCTCCTACGGCGTGCCGCCATTGCTTTCCGACAAGCGGGAGCAAGACCGGTGTCTGATACGCTCTTGCTATTCCTCACGCTGGATTGGCTCGCGCGGTTTGCTATCTTCGCGGTGATCATTTTCAGCCGACCAGCGGTTGGCGCACAGGGCTGGCTCGCGCTGGTTCTCGTCTTCCCCATTCCAGCCATTCTCGTTGTTCTCTGGGCGTTCCGTCCGCTGGCAACGGCGCGCAGGCGTGCGCGTTTTGCTGAAGCGCGAAGGCAGCTCAAGATTGCGCGCCGCCAGATCCTGATGTCGCAGCACTGCTCACCGCCGCAGCTTCCCGCGCATCTTGTTCGGGCAGCGCAGCTCATCGAGCGGGTCAATTTGTTCCCTGCGGTGGGTGGAAACAACATCGAAGCGCTAGCGGATTATCAGGAAGTGATCGACCGTCTCGTGGCCGACATTGGTACTGCCCGGCACCATGTTCATCTCACGACCTACATCTTCTCCGACGATGCTGTGGGCAACCAGATCATCGCGGCGCTCGTGGCTGCCGCAAGCCGCGGGGTTGAATGCCGCGTTCTGATCGATGCGCTCGGTTCCTATTGGTGGTCCCGCCGGATCATTCGAAAACTCAGGAGCTGCGGGATAACGGTGCGCCGCGCGCTGCCCGTATCGCTAACGAACATGGAGGCCCTGCGGCCCGATCTGCGCAATCATCGCAAGCTCGCTGTGATCGACGGACGGCTCGGATATATCGGCTCGCAGAACGTCATCAGCGCCGAGCTACCGGGAGGTCAGCGCAGCAAGGAATTCGTGGTGAGGGTCAACGGACCCGTCGTGCTCCAGATGCAGGCGCTCTTTGCCAATGACTGGTTTTTGGAATCCGGCGATCTGTTGAGTGACGGGGCGCTCTTTCCGCATGAACGGTCCGCAGGGGCGGCGCACGCACAATTGGTGGCTGGCGGACCCGAATATCGGCGCTCTGTCATCCGGCTGCTGCTCGATGCGCTGGTGCATACGGTCGAACACCGGCTTGTCATTACGACGCCCTACTTCGTGCCGGACGAAGCGCTCCTGCTCGCGCTCGAAGGGGCCGCCGCCCGCGGTGTCGAGGTCTGCTTGATTCTGCCGAAGAAGGGCGACCATCGTCTGGTCGATCTGGCGCAGCGCTCTTTCTTCGAACGAATGCTGGAAGCGGGCATCGACATACACCTCTATCATCGCGGATTCCTGCATGCCAAGCATGTCAGCGTTGACGATGACCTCGTCCTTGTCGGTTCGATGAACATCGATTTGCGCTCGCTGGAGTTGAACGGAGAAGCCGGCCTTCTCATCTATGATCAGGACACAACCGCGCGCCTGCGCGAAGAGGAGGCGCGCAACATTGCGGGGAGTGAGCGCTTGGTTCGCGCCGAATGGAATGCCAGACCTGCGCTTGCCCGCGCTGCGGAAAATGCAGCACGGCTCTTTAGCCCGCTATTATAGGATCAACTTTGCTTTGCACGGCAGACTTCGCGTCGCGCATCTTTGCCAAACACCCCGCCAGGATTTTCACGCGCTGGGAGGAGCGTTTGAATAGCTCCGGGCGGAATTCTCAGGCAGGGGAGGGGTGTTGTACATTGCGTCCAACAATGCGGACCCGAAGCTCGACTGTTTCGCCATTCTTCGGGAGTACAATCCCATTCCCGGCATGAGTTTTGCCATCAACGGTGAGTTCGACGTCGGCGCAGCCAAGCCCTTGCGGATCTTCGACTTTCACTGACACCAACCCGCCACCAACCCGCAGTGTCGCGCTGAAGCCGCCCCAGGTGGGCGGGATACAGGGGTTGACGACAAGCCGGCCATCGGTCTGTTGCAACCCCAAGATGCTTCTCGTGGCGAGCTGCCATGCCCAGCCTGCGGCCCCGGTATACCAGCTCCAGCCCCCTCTGCCCGTATGTTGCTTGCCCGCAGATATGTCTCCGGCGACGGCGTAGGGCTCCAGGCGATAATGCTCGGCCTTGGCGTGATCGTCAGAGCGACGGACGGGGTTGATCATGTTGAACAGGGCAAAGGCCTTCTCGGGGTCCTTCACCCGCGCAAAGGCCATGCCCAGCCACGCGGCCGCATGCGAATACTGACCCCCATTTTCGCGAATTCCCGGGGGATAGGCCTTTATGTAACCGGGATCGATCAAGCCTTCGTCAAACGCGGGCCAGAGCAGCCTGGCCAACTGGTCTTCCTGCGAAACAAGCATATCCCATGCGGACTGGAGAGCCTCGCTCACGCGCTCTTGATCAGCCGAGGCAAAGGCCGCCCATGACTGCGCGATCGAATCGATCCTGCATTCGTCGCTTTCTGCCGAGCCGATGGGCCGCCCGTCATCATCGAACGCGCGCAAGTACCATGAGCCATCCCACGCGCTTTCTTCCGCGCGCCGTCTTATCTCGGATGCCCGTTCTTCCCATTCTTTCGCCTCGTGCATCCGACCGGTCCGGCGGCAGATGTCGGCGAAGCCTTGCGCTGTGACCGTGATAAACCATGCCAACCAGACGCTTTCGCCATGGCCCTTCGCGCCGAGGCGGTCCATTCCATCATTCCAGTCCCCGGCGCCGATCAGCGGCAGTCCATGGGCCCCGACTGCCAGAGCGCGGTGCAGTGCGCGCTCGCAGTGCTCGAACAGCGAGCCGCGCCACTCGGTCGCATCGAATTGCGCATATCGATTGGCTTCGTCGGGGGCGAGTTCATCGGCATCGAGGAACGCGACTTCCTCGTCGAGGATATCAAGGTCACCGGTCGTCGTGACATAGATGCCGACAACATAAGGCAACCAGAGTAAATCGTCGGAAAAACGCGTTCGCACGCCGCGATCAGCAGGGGGGTGCCACCAGTGCAGAACATCGCCCTCTACGAATTGATGCTGCGCGCTTTCGAGGATGTGCGCGCGAGCGAGCGCCGGCGCGGTGTGGAGAAGCGCAAGAACGTCCTGCAATTGATCGCGAAAGCCGAAGGCCCCGCTCGACTGATAGAATCCCGTGCGCGCGAGAACACGGGACGACAGCGTCTGGTAGAGCAGCCAGCGGTTGACCATGACGTCGAAAGCAGGGTCCGGGGTTGAGACTTGAAGGGCGCCGAGTGTCTCATCCCAGAAATTCTCCAGCGCTATCATTGCCGTCTCTGCCTCGTCTGGCTCACGCCAGCGCTGGGCGAGTTCCATGGCCGCATGGTGGCCTAGCCCTTGGCCGAGCACGAACAGGATTTCTTCTTCCTCGCCCGGGCCAAGATCGAGGTGTATCTGATAGGCTCCGCATGTATCGCCGCCCGCGCATACGCTGTTGGTTAGACCCCATCGCCGAAGCGCCGCGGGATCCGCCGGGTCCCCACCCCTGCCGATGAATTCGCCGCGGTCGGTCGTGAAGCCGTGCGGTGGGCGGTTTGCCGTGAGAAACGCCACCTGTCCGGCAAAATCGCTGTTCCAGCGGTTCGTTGCCGTGATGGTCTGCGTCTCGGTGTCAAAGTCGCAGACTATGTGCGGGCGTGCGATACTGGGAAGAGAGCCGAGCAGCCACTCGGCATAATAGGTTGCGGTTACGCGCCGGTGCCGGTCTTCGCAGTTGCGGATCCGCAGCCGAACGATCTTCACCGATGCATCAAGCGGTACGAACATTGTGAGCTGATGGGCCAAGCCGGCGAACCGTTTTGACCATGTAGTGTAACCCGCGCCATGCCTGACTTCGCAGGCAGCGGCATCGCCAACAGGAGCAGGCGTTATGGTCCATACCTCGCCAGTTTCCTCATCACGCAGGTAGAGTGTTTCGGAGGGACGGTCCGTGACCGGGTCGTTCGACCATGTTGTGAGACGGTTCTCGCCGCTGTTTATTGCCCAAGTATACCCCCCGCCAGCTTCGCTTACGAGCGCGCCGAAGTCACGGTTGGCGAGAATGTTGCACCACGGAGCAGGCGTCGCCTGCCCGGGTTCGACGAAGATGACATATTCGCGGCCATCCGCCGTGAACCCACCCAGACCATTGTCGTAGAGAAGGTTCGCTGAACGTTCGAGCGATGTCATCGAGGGATGCTGCGCAGCCCTTGTTGCAGAAAACAGCGGCAAGCGGTTTGGCACATCGTGCGCTTCTTCCAGCTGTTCCTGCAAACTACCCCGTGCGTCGTCGAGGGTGACACGCGCCGTGCTCTCCAGAAGGCGCACCCGATCCGCACCGATCTGATCCGCGAAAACGATATGCACGCCGCCCTTGCGTCCAAGCAGCTCCGCCATCTTCGCGCGTTGCAGCGCCTCCCTGAGCTGGTCGAGCACCGGTTCGATGTAAGCTGAGCCGGCAAGCTGGAGGATCACCAGATCCACCTCTAGTCCGTGCCGCCGCCACAATCGATGGGCGGCGAGGAGGACGGGCAGCAGGGTCGTGGTCTCACCGGCAGACCGCAGCAGAAGGATGGGGTAATCGCCGGACACGCCCATCCCCCACAAATCCGCTTGTCCGAGACTGTTCTCGTTCTTGATCGTCCGCGCGCTCGATGGGGCGTTCTGCGGATAGATGAGAGCCGAAGCGAGCTGCTGCACGACGGGCAGGTGTTCGGCTTCGATGTTCATGTGAACCAGGGAGCGTGCATTTTCGGTTGCCGTATCGTGGAGCGCCCATTCGATCGAATCGAGAGACGAATGACGCTCGGCCAGCTCGACGGCGGTTTCGCGCGACGCGGCTGCGACTGTCAGGAAACAGATTTCCCTAATCTCGAACGGCTCCAGGTCGATGAGGTGTTGAAGAGCCATGACCGGGTCCAGGGTCCACCCTTGGGTGTTCTGCACGGCTTCGGTCGCTCCTGTTGGGGAGCGCAGGCTTTCATGACGCCTGATGAAGGCGCGCCGGTCGGTTTCGAAGCGGGCATTGCGAACCGGTCCCCCGCCATCGACCGCAAAATGAAGGAGCACCGGCGGCGTGTCCTGTGGCGCGCGCGCGCGGCGCTCGAACAGCAGACCACCAAGCGATGGGACATGCTCGCTCTTGATAAACAGTTTGCTGAATGCCGGGTGCCGCTCGTCCTCGAGCGGCTCGCCGAGCACGATCTCGGCATAGGTCGTCACGCGAAGCTTGCGGTGACGGGAACTCTCGTTGATGAGCCGCAAGCGCCGCACCTCGATGTCGCTTCCGGCAAGAACGCCAATCTCGAGACGCGATACAACGCCTTGATCGCGCCGGCGAATTACTGCCTGGTGCGCATGGCATGTGACCTCGTACTCTTCCGCTTCGGACCCGGTTGGTTCGAGCGTCGCCGACCATAGCCGTCCGGTGTCTTCATCGGCGATGTAGATCCAGTAACCGTCCGCGTCGTGAGTGGCGTCGGCCACGAAGCGTGTCAGCGCCCGGTGATGCCAGCGCAGTCCGCCGCTACCGCTATCAGAGAGCCACGTCGATAAAGGCCCGTTTCCAAGCAGGAGCATTTGCGGCACGGATGCTTCGCGCCTGGGTTGCCATGACGCAGGCAGAGTGACGGGCGTTCCCCGAACCATGGAAATCGTAGGGTCGGCAAGCCTGTCAATTTCTGGTGGAATCTCGCGTGGCACCCGTTCGCTCAACAACAACATCGTGGGCCGCATTCGTGGATCTTCGGCGAAACGGCTAGCGAACCGGTCTGAGAACAGCGCATTGACGATCGCCGACAGGAGCATGCCTTGGTGGTGTGCCATATAAGCATTAACGGTCCGGGGACCGCTGCCCGGGGACCGCTCAGGCGTGAAGTCGAGCGCTTCGACCAGGCCATATCGACCGCTGCCGCCCGATCGTGTCAGCAGCCTGAGGTTCGCTACTGCCTTCTTTGGTGCAACTGCCAGTGCAAGCGCAGTTGCGTAAGGCGCGACAACCATGTCCCGCGAGAGGCCCCGTTTCAAGCCAAGTTCGGGAACGCCGAACCCTTGATACCTGTAACGGTGTTCAGGATCGCGAGCGGAATATGCCGATTCCGAGATACCCCAGGGAACGCTCTGGGCTCGCCCGTAGCGCTCCTGGACGTCGACCACCATCCGCTCGCTCTCGCCCAGCAGCGTGCCGGTGTCCGGCTTGAGCAGCAGGCGCGGCATAAGATATTCGAACATCGAGCCGTTCCAGGAGATCAGCATCGCTCCACCCTCGACGCGCCGTAACGGGCGGCCCAGATGGAACCAGTGTTCTGGCGGAACATCGCCTTTTGCGATGGCGAAAAAGCTCGCTAGCCGTGCCTCGGAAGCGAGGAGGTCATAATAATGTGTATCGGGACGTCCCAGACTGACATTGATGCCAATGCGCAGGAGGCGCCGGTGCTCGTCATAGAGAGGCGCAAACTCCATTGAATAGGCCATCTCGATTGCTTGGTCTGCGAGGCTGGACAGTTGGTCAGCCGGGATACCGCCGTTCCCCAGGTCCCGGCACATCGAACGTATCTGGTACTGCAACCGATCGACGAGCACCTCGATGTCGACCAGATGGTTCGGCGCTGCCTTTTCGGACTGCTCGCCCAGACCAAGCGCTGCCTCCATCTCCGGGATCAATACCTCGCAGATATCCTGCAGGCCGGCCATCCAGTGGGCACGGTCTTCCTCGACACCCT
Source organism: Croceicoccus naphthovorans (assembly GCF_001028705.1). Taxonomy (NCBI): domain Bacteria; kingdom Pseudomonadati; phylum Pseudomonadota; class Alphaproteobacteria; order Sphingomonadales; family Erythrobacteraceae; genus Croceicoccus; species Croceicoccus naphthovorans. Next base: position 2,995,076 of record NZ_CP011770.1, read on the forward strand.
CCAGGCGCGACCTTAGCTGGGTGATCCAACGAGGAAGCGCTGCATCCTCAGAGTTTTGCGCGACTTGTTCGATCAGATCGATCACATCGATCAGGCCGCGCCAGCGTTGCTCCTCCATACCTTCCGCACGCCGCGCCTCACGCAAGGAAGCAGCGTAGGCGAGCAGGGCCGCCGCGAGATTGCCGCTGTCCACCGTCGAGACATATCGAGGTTCCAGCGACGCGAGCGTTCTTGTGTCGTACCAATTGTAGAAATGTCCTCGATATCGTTCCAGGCGATCGAGCGTGGCGAAAAGGTTCGCCGTCCGCGCCGCGAGTTCCGAACGGCCGATGTAACCGAGGTCCCAGGCTGCGGCTGTCGATAGCATCAACATGCCGATATTCGTCGGTGACGTGCGCTGCGCGATTTCTGCATGCGGAGCGCCCTGGTAGTTGTCCGGGGGGAGCCAATTGTCTTCCGGACCAGCGAAGGTCTCGAAGAAGAGCCAGGTCCGCCTCGCCAGGCCCCGCAGGAAGCGCCGGTCATCCTCGGCAAGCGGTTCCGCATCTTCGCGGCGTTCGCGGGCCATCGCCCAAGTGATTTCCGGCGCGGCGATCCAAAGAATGAGCAGCGGAAGGGATGCGGCCAAAGCGTCAGGTTTGATGGCGGCAAGAAGCGCCGCGAGAGCGACCGAAATAGTCGGTCCCAACCACATCTTGCGCCATATGACACCTCGCGCTCGGTTCGAGCGGAGGTCGGTGGCGGAGTGCGCGGCGCTTGTCCATTCGAGGAGGTTGCGCCGGCTTGCAAAAAGCCTCCAGAGCGTGACCGCGATCGCACGCACCGACAATATGGCGTCATCGAGCAGATAGACGACGGCCAGAAACCAGCGGCCGGCCTGATCGCGCAATTGCGGCCCCAGGCTACGCGATGTCCCACGCCGCCGTCCTGTCGCCAATCCGGTCACCAGATCGGTGAATACCTGGCCCGCTGGCATGAAGAAGGCCAGCAGGCTCCAGAACCAGGCTTGTCCCGGCAGGATGAGCCAACCCGAGATCGCCAGCAAGATCGTTGCCGGGGCAACCAGACTCCGCCTCAGATTGTCAATAATTTTCCATCGGTCGATGGCGGCGATCGGATTTGGGGATCTTGTGCCATCTGATCGCCTCACCTTGCCTGCCAGCCATGGCAGGAGCTGCCAGTCCCCGCGGATCCAGCGATGCGCGCGCCGCGCATATTCGAGGTAGTTTCCGGGAAAGCCTTCGAACAGGACGATATCGCTGGCCAGACCAACCCGGCCATGGACACCTTCGAAGAGGTCATGGCTGAGAATGGAATTTTCGGGCACGCGCCCGGCAACGCTGCGGTGGAAAGCATGAAGGTCGTAAATGCCCTTACCGACAAAAATTCCCGCGCCAAACAGGTCCTGATAGACGTTCGAGACAGCCCGGCTGTAGATGTCGATTGACGTATCGCCGGCAAAGAGCCGTGCGAACAGCGTTCGCGATCCACTCTGGGGCGAAATCTCCACCCGAGGCTGGATGATCGTATAGCCTCCAAGCAACGTTCCAGTGTCCGGATCGAACTTGGCCTGGTTTAGTGGATGGGCAAGCGTGCCGACGAGCTTTCGCACAGTGCCTGTAGGCAAGGTGGTGTCCGCATCGAGAGTGACGACGAAGCGAATATTGCGGGGTATTTCGCGCGAGCCGACATGTCGATGGAATGCTCCACCATCGCCTTCGATGAGCATGTGATTGAGCTGCTCAAGCTTTCCGCGCTTGCGCTCCCATGCGAGCCAGCACCCTTGTGCTTCACAATATTGTCGAGGGCGCATCAGCAGGTGAAACGGCTCGCTTCCCTCGCTGCGATAGCGAGTGTTGAGCGCGAGAATCTCCCTTTCTAGTGCCTGCTCGATTTGCTTGTCCCCGGCAGTGCTTTCGCTCGCCGCGTCGGCGAGATCGGCCAGGAGCACTACGTCCACCATCGGCTCGCCGTTCGAAAGCCAGTGGTTCTCCAGCTTTTCGATCAGGAAAGGCACTTCGTCCTCGCGGGCGATCACGACCGGGACCGCAATCAGCGTAGCGCAGTCCTCCGGCAGCCCGTCACCAAAGTCGAGTTTGAAAAGAACTCGCGGTGGCAAGAGACGCGTGATCGACCAATGCAAGAAAGTGATCGCGACAACCGAGGCGGGAATGAGCGACAAGGACAAGCCGGCGAACCATCCCGTCGCGCCTGCGTCAGCGGCGTCGAGATATATCGCTGGCAGCAATAGGGCCCAGACAAGGAGCCCGATGAGCGAAACGAAGTAGACCGGGCCAGGATGGCGCAAGGCATAGTCCAGAAGCCGAACCCGAGCCGGGAATACCGCTCCCGTCTGTTGCCGGAATGCCCGGCGTCCTTCACCGGCGAGCCAGAATCCGACGTGATGAGATCGGTCGTCAGGCAAAGCAGCGCGGCTTGCTTGGATCGCCTCGAGTGCGACATCGGTCTCGGATAAATCGCCATATTCCGCCAGTTCTTCAACCGCGCGGCGATAGCGATCGCGGCTATCGAAATCCATCTGCCCGTAATATCCGGATGGGTCGTTTCGCAAGATCTGTTCTACCGGACTTACGTCGTCGAACAAATCCTCCCACGAGATGGCATCAAGGGTACTGAGATTGGCGATCGCGCGTGCGACCCGTTCATTTGCTTCCAGTGCATGCGCCTCGCCTGCCCATGAGGTGGTCGCGACGGGCACGTCGAGCTGATCGCACAGCAGGGTCGACAGGGTTTCCACGAGGATCTCGACGCAAGCGATGCGAAGCATGGCCGGGAACGCCCAGAGTTCTCCGATGCGGAGCGGCGCCGTGCGCTGATAAGCGATCAGGAACCGGCTCAGGGCCGATGCCGAAACCTGCATTCGGCTCAGTTCGAGAAAACGGTGCGCGAGCACGAAGGCACGCGGGAAGCCAATGGTTTCTTCACCCTCGAGGGCTGGCAGTTTGCTATAGAAGCCGGTCGGCAGATCCTGTTTGATCTGCCTCAGCGCGCGCTGGACCACATAGTCATTGTCGAGCAACCATTCCGCCGCCTTGCTGGCTTCGGCCCCAGCCTTGGCGCATGCCAGGCAAGCCGCACGCAGCCACTCGAGGATGGCATCGGTTCCCGTGCGAGCGGGAATCTCTTGCGCTGCTTGCGGGGATATCCGGTCCTCCTCGGCAAACTGGATTGCAGCATGATCGAGCGCCGAGAAATCGCTATTAATGTCCGACATCAGCTGGCGAATTCAGTTTCCGCAGCGAGGGCCTCGAACATGAAGCCAGAGCGGCCCGGTTTGGCCAATGGAATCCGAAGGTCCGGTTGGACGATGAATGTCGGGCAGGGCGCACTTTTCGCCAGAGCGCCGGCGACACTTCCGTAGGGCGCGCTGGCAAGGTTGGTCTGGCCATGGGAAGCGACCACAACAAGGTCGATTTCGAGGCGGGATGCGATCAGATTGAGCCGCTCGCACGTTTCGCTGTCGGTTCCGAAATACACGGTAGCGTCGATGCCTTGCCGCAGGAGCCTCAACTTCCATGTTTCGAGATAGTTGCGGGCGCGCGCGGAGGTATTGCTCCTATTGGAACCGGCCTGTGTTTCGAGTGAGGGCAACTCGGCGGTTGGAGAAACAATGTGCGCCAGGATCACTTGCGCTTCTAGCGACTGGGCAAGCCTTGTGACAACCGGCAGCACGCTCTCGGAATTGGGCGATCCATCAAGCGGCACCAGAAGTCTGCGGTACTCGGCCGAACATTTCCTTTCGCGTCCCGAAGGAAGTAGAAGCATGGATGCTGCGCCGCTTTTCAGCAGCCGGTCGGCGGTGGTGCCCAGGCCTGAATGTGGACCTCGCCCGCTATGCCGCGCGAGGACGAGGACCGACCCGCGATGACCCTCCGCCCAGTCTATCAGCCGTTCATGGGCGGTCCCCGGGAGAACAACGGGCAGCACATCCGAGACCGTCTCGCTTGCCTCCCCAATAAGCTCGCCTATGCCGTCGCGGCATTCGGTGAAGCGCAGGTTCCACTCGATCGGGTCGGCAGGAAGAACCCCATGCGGGGCCGTTTCAACGATCTGGGCAAAGCCAAGCTGCAGGTCGAGAGCTTTCGCGATTGCGCGCGCGTGCCGTGTCACTTCGAGGCGGTTCATGTCTTCGTCCAGACAAGCAAGAATTTGCGGCGCTTGGCTAGAAAAGCGGGTGCGTTCGTCTCCAACCGGCGACCTCAGCACCGTGCTGGCACGTGATCGGGTATTCGTCGACATGGCAGTACGCTCCGGCATCATCGTTTCGCCCAGGCAATCATGCCTGGTGCCCCCGCGAATGGATTTTATGGCACATCGGCCATCAGACGCAGGAAGCACCGGCATGGTCTCACCAGCCTCATGCAGGGCAGCGAGACTTCTTCTCGAAAGCCGGCCGATCGGGGAAGGCCGACATATACTTGGACGCGAGCGGCACTGATCAATTACACCCGCACCATTGGTTCGCGTGCGGTCTCGCGTTCCAAGATCGAACCGGGATTATCGATCGGTGGAGGCTCTGGCCCGGCGGGGCATCTTGCTCACCAGACTGCGCGCAAGGGTCGATGCGCATTCGCCTCCAAGCGAAGAGGCTCTGCCCTGTCAGGGCTGCGCAATGTGCGCCGGCGGCCCGCCTTGCTGCCGATCAATGTATTTCTCGGGGCGCTGATCGAAGCGCCGCACGCACTGAGCCGAGCAGAAGAAATAAGACCATCCCAAAAATTCGCGGTGGGCCTCGACGGTCTCTAGCGGAATGCTACGCTGGCATACTGGATCGGTCACCTGCATCGTCAGAACGCCGTTCCATGTTCGCACCACACGCAATTGCAGTCCTGATGGTCGCAACTTGGGTCATGTAAGCCCCTGCGCAGGCGACGTTCTGCAGCGGGGAAGAGCATAGCGTGGAGAGATGATGCCGCATACAGCTTGTGCAGCCTCTCTCCCGTACTGGCTTGCATCAGTTTCGCTGTCACCCAATGGCGTCCTGTCGTTCCGATGCTGTTGAAGACAAAACGATTGACGATGCCCGCTTTCATTCTCGGTAAAAGCAAACGGCGCCACAATTGCTCATAGCTTCGATTTTCGAGGATGCTTTGTGCAGCGAGCGCGCCCGAAGTGATTGAATAGCGTAAACCAAACCCCGCAAGGGCATCTTGGAAACCAGCATGCTCGCCCGCAACCGGATGGCGCCCCTGGACTGCGCTTCTTGGGAGTCGCAGATTTCCATAACCGCCGAAGGCTTGTTCGTTACGCATCACGAGCCCGACTTTCTCCCGGAAGAAATCACAGGTTCGCTCGACAAATTCCTGTTGCCGTTTGAAGCCGCTAAAAAGACACGCTGCGATAGTCCCGCGGCCTTGATGGACGAGGAGATAGGCATAGCCTCGCGGTGCCAAACGGTCGTCGAAGGCAATGTAAGCTCCATCTTCACACTCGGTTTCGAATACATATCCCGAGGCGATAATATCGGCTTTGCGCGGTCCCCCGGCGAGGATCGTTTCTCCCTCGGTTTCGCGAACGCGACTCCCGAAATGGACCCGCACACCAAGCGCCTCTGCCTGCTTGAGGAGCCCATACTCGAGGCTTTGCACCGATCCGCCGCGCTCAACGAGATAATAGAGTGGGCGGCGCGCTGAAATCTCGTGCCGCCGTCCGCGCGCATCGAAACCCGTGCCTGTCCGGACTGGATGGGCCAGGAAGTTGATATCGATCCCCCAGCTTTGGAGTTCGCACAGCGTATCCTCGTCGCAGCTCCAGTTTTCAAGGCCCTGGAAATCGCCGTGAAACCGCGCCCCGACGTGGCGGTGCCATTCGTGAAGCTCGACATCCCTTCCGCCTTTGGCGAGCACGATCGCCGCGGCGAGACCCGCCGGACCTGCGCCGACCACTGTAACGGCTGCGCTCATTAGGTCAGGTCAGTCGCGAACCGCGCCCCGGCAGGAATGGAGCAAGTTATTGTCACCTCCCTGGCTTGGCGGAGACGAGCGTGCGAAACTTCGGGAAAAACCGGGGAACGCGTGCTGCGTACTGACGATAGCGTTCGCCGAACTCGGCGAGTGCCTCTCGCTCCTCCCGCAGCGACAGCCGCCAGTACATGAGGAGGAGGATCGGGAACATGGCCAGCGTAAGTATGGTCGGCCACTGAACCAGAAAGCCCAGCATGATGAGGACGAAACCGACATATTGCGGGTGGCGGATGCGAGCATAAGGTCCTTCGGTTGCAAGTGCCCCCCCCTTCTGTGCCTGATAGAGCACGCGCCACGCGGCCGACAAAAGGATGAAACCACCTCCGATCAATCCAAAACTGAGGAGGTGGAACGGACCGAAATGCGGATTGCCGCGCCAGCCAAACAGCATTTCGAGCAAATGACCGGAATCGTGCGCGAACCAGTCAACCGACGGATAATTGCTCTGCAGCCATCCGGACAGGAAGTAGATGGTAAGCGGGAAGCCGTACATCTCGGTGAAAAGCGCCACGAGAAAGGCGCTGAACGCCCCAAAGGAGCGCCAATCGCGGCCCGATTTCGGCTTGAAAAAGCTGAACGCAAAAAGAATGAAGATCGCCGAGTTGAAGGCGACCAATATCCAAAGTCCGTATGCGGAATCGTGCATCGTCAGCGCACTCCTCTTTCGTTGCCCGGCCGGTCATTAGCCGCATAGCGGGAGGCAGTTTTCTTGGACGCGCTATCGGTTGTCTGGTCATGTGCGCCATGGTGCCCGGAAGGTGGTGTATCGGCCTGGCCATGCCCGCCGTGTCCGCCATGCCCACCGTGCATGAAGAGGTGGATGCCCACGCAAAACGCCAGGATCAATCCGAGCAGATAATAGTCGCCGGGGATATGGGCCTGATGCTCGAACAGCAGCAGAAACCCGGCGGCGAGAAGAAACACGATCACCGTTATTCCCGCGCGCGTTCCAAAAAATGGCCGATCCGGACCACTTGTCCCCTTTCGCATAGTTATTCCTCCATCGCAGCGCCGCGCCTCGTTTGGCGGCGCTTCAAGAAGTAGACGCAGAGGCGGCCGCGTTCTTACAGAGAGGCTTTCTTATGGTGCCCGAAACCACCCACGCCGGACTTGGAAGTGTAAGTTGATCACCGACCGCTCGTCTTTGGGAACACAATCATTCAAGACCTGAGAGGCGGTATGACCCAGAGACAACGAGGAAAATCAGCGCGTCACGAACTTGGTTTGCGTGCATTGAAGCCGGCCTTGCGCGCCGTCGTGAAGGCTGGTCGACTTACAGTCATCGGTGCTCACGCGACGCGACTGGTCATCGATTCGGGTGCACCAGGGCCCTCGGTTGCGATCAAGCTTCATAGCGCTGCGCTGCCGTTCAAGCTTCTCTCGCGCCCCTCGCTTGCGCTCGGCGAGGCCTATATGGATGGGTCCCTCACTGTGGAGGGCGGATCCATTCGCGATCTCCTTGCAATTGTTACTTCCGGGCTCGACGGACTTGATGAATTGCCGATCGAACGCCTCCGCGCACCGCTCGCGCGCATAGCCACCCGTCTCACAGGCAACCGGCGCCGTAAAGCGGCCAGAAACGTCGCGCGTCATTACGACCTTTCGAACGAGTTCTATGCACTCTTCCTCGACGAAGACTGGCAATACTCGTGTGCCTATTTTTGCGAAGGTTGTTCCTCGCTAGAGGACGCTCAAGCCGCAAAGCGCTCCCATATTGGTCAAAAGCTGATGGTAGGTGAAGGCATGAGCGTCCTTGACATTGGCTGTGGCTGGGGCGGCCTCGCGATCGAATTGGCAAAGCAGGGCGCGGCCGAAGTGTTAGGCATCAGCCTTTCGCAAGAGCAACTGACGCTGGCGCGCCAGCGCGCCGAGGAGGCTGGGTTTGCAGAAGAGGCGCGGTTCGATTTCTGCGACTACCGCGACCTTCAGGGTGAATTCGATCGTATTGTCTCGGTAGGCATGTTCGAACATGTCGGTCCCGCCAGCTACGGGTCCTTTTTCAGAGCCATCGAAGAGCATCTTGCTCCGGACGGGGTCGCCGTCGTCCACTCGATCGGGAGAATGGCTCCCCCGGGCGGAAAGGATCCCTGGGTCGACAAGTACATCTTTCCCGGCGGCTACATCCCGTCGCTGTCAGAGACCCTGTCCGTCGTCGAGCGCATGGGCCTGTGGGTTACCGATATCGAGATCCTGAGGCTGCACTATGCGGAAACGCTGGCGCATTGGTACGAGCGCTTTCAATCGCGCCGCGAAAAGGCGCTCGAACTCTTCGACGAGCGCTTCTGCCGGATGTGGGAGTATTATCTCGCCGCCTGCGAAATGATGTTTCGCAATGGCAATCTTATGGTTTTCCAGCTCCAGCTTGCGCACAAGCGGGACGCGGTCCCGCTGACGCGTGAATATCTCTACGCCCCACGCGATCAAAGCGCCGTGCCGCGCGATGCAGGCGGGAACCATTTGCGCTGCAGCTGCTCAGCTCGCTCGCGTTTGCTTGGGACGTCGAACTCCGAAGGGGTTCCACCGATGCGCTACGATGGTTCGTCGACCAGCTGAGGTTGAACGGCAGAACAAAGGCACGTCCGGTAAGAGTCGAGCCGCTTGTGAGGGTGCAATTCGCAAGCGGTTGCGAAGCACAGCATCTGCGGTGCTGCCAGCGATGCGAAATTAATTGCTGATCGAAAGCATTTGTACGACCCGTCTGCGTAGTATCGCCGAGCCAACGGTTCGAAACGAACCCACGCTTCGGATCGCGCCCATCCGTGCCGTGCCTGTTCTGGCATTTGAACTGCTCGCACGAGCCGCGGCAGATTGCCTCAGCGGCGCTCTCCCATCAGGCGAAGCAGGAACAGGAACAGATTGATGAAATCGAGATAGAGCGTCAGGGCGCCCAGTACGATGGCCTTGCCGCGAAACTCGGTCTGCCCGACCTGGAAATAGATGTTTCTGATCTTCTGCGTGTCATAGGCAGTCAGGCCCGCGAAGATAAGCACGCCCAGACCGCTGACAATCAGGTCCATTGTCGAGGATTGGAGGAACATATTGACGACCAGGGCAACGAGCAGGCCGACAACCCCCATGATCAAAAAGGCGCCCCAGGCCGATAGATCTTTCTTGGTTGTATATCCCCACAGGCTCAGGCCGCCAAAGGCAGAGGCGGCGGCGAAAAAGGTCCGGGCGATGCTCACCCCGGTATAGGCGAGGAATACGGTCGATAGCGACACGCCCATGAGTGCCGCATAGCTCCAGAACAGCGTTTTCGCGGTCCTTTCCGAGAAACGATTGATCCCAAATCCCAAGGCAAAGACAATGGCCAGGGGTGCAAAGATGGCGATCCAGCCCAGCACCGTTGGCGCGCCGGTAGCGGAAAAGAAGATCTCGCGAATGCTGGCGGTATTCGCGACCCAAAGTCCGACGATACCGGTAAGAAGCAATCCGCTCGTCATGTAATTATAGACGCCGAGCATGTATGATCGCAGCCCCGCGTCAAACGTCCCCGAGGGAACCGATTGAGGGGTAGAGGCGCGATCAAAGCTTGTCGCGGATCGGTGGTCTTCCATAAGAAGAATTCCCTTTCTTGCGCGGATCGGCACCTCGCGGCCCGATCGTTAGTCGTGGGTATAGGTAAAGTGCGCCGTGACGGCGGGGACCCGGTGCATTCTTGGCGGCGTATTCTTGGACGGGGAGGATTGCATATGCGGGGGGCGTTCGACCTCGATCCCGATCCGGTATTTGATGCCGCGTTGGAATGTCGTGAAACCACCGAAAGTGAGCGCGCCGGCGACGGTCATGGGTTCCAGACGGATCGTTCGCTGCAAACCGCCGGGCTCGGTGATATGCGCCCTGACCTTCGCATCGGTTATCCGGGCGCCGGAAGCCTCGTCGAAAACGGCCGCAACGATATGCATGCTGTGCGAACCGGCGGGCACGCCGCCGTGCATCCTCGCTTCGGGGTGGCTCTTGGCGTGGCCGCGCACTGTCGCGGCAGGCACCACGCCCAGATACATCACTAACCCGTCCGCGGTCCTGACACCATCGACCACCCCTGCGTGACTGTTGGTCGGCGCCATGACCGCTGCGAACATACCTGCCGCTGCAACCAGCGCGATTGCTGACCGAATGTGTTTCGAAATCATATCGGGCTCCATTTGCGTGAAAGGTAAGACGCATGGGGAGGACGGAAATTACATCGCGCGGGCGAGCGGCATCGGGACTGCGGGGTCCGGAAAACGCGGTATCGCTCTTGCCCGCCTGCGCCAAGACGCGCTTGGGTCTCATGTTACAAGCGATGGACGTTCGCGCCCGAGGCGTGCCGGAATTTCGGCCAGACTGCCTGCGGCAAACGAAAGGTCGTTCAGTACTTTTCGGGCGTCTTTATCGTGCAACCACGCACGGGCCTCATACCGCTCCAGATAAATCCGCAATGTCGCACCCCCCGTTCCCGTGCCGGAGAGGCGGTAGACGATGCGAGAGCCGTCTTCGAGCAGGACCCTGATGCCCTGGCGTTCGGCCACGCTGCGGTCGACCGGATCGGTATAGCTGAAATCGTCGGCCGTGCTGACTATCGACCCGGCGAGCCGCTTGCCAGCCATGTCGCCGACCTGATCGCGCAAGGCGTCCATCAGCGAGTTCGCCGCGGCGGCGTCCACAGCTTCATAGTCGTGCCGCGCATAGAAATGACGCCCGTAGCGATCCCAATGATCCTTAATGATGCGGTGTACAGGCATGCCGCGAACGGCGATGATCGTGAGCCAGAACAACACCGCCCACAGGCCATCCTTTTCCCGGACATGGTCGGACCCGGCCCCGAAACTTTCTTCGCCGCACAGCGTGATCCTGCCGGCGTCGAGCAGATTGCCGAAAAACTTCCACCCGGTCGGCGTTTCGAAACAGGGAACGCCGAGCTCTTGCGCGACACGGTCGAGCGCGCGGCTCGTCGGCATGGAGCGCGCGACGCCGGCGAGACCGCCGCTGTAGCCCGGGACGACATGCGCATTTGCCGCTAGCACGGCGAGACTGTCGCTTGGCGTCACGAACATTTTGCGACCCAGGATCATGTTGCGATCCCCGTCGCCATCCGAGGCGGCAGCAAAATTCACGGCGTCCTGCCCGAACATGAAGTCGACCAGGTTCCGGCTCCGCCCAAGATTTGGGTCCGGTTTCGCCCCGCCAAAATCCGGCAAGGGCTTTCCATTGACGACGGTTCCGACCGGCGCCCCGAGGCGCTCCTCGAGGATTGCTCGCGCATAAGGTCCGGTGATCGCGTGCATCGCGTCGAACCGCATTTTGAAACTGGTGCTCGTCAGCAATTCGGCGAGGCGCTCGAAATCGAACAGCGTCTCCATAAGTTCCGCGTAGTCCGACACCGGATCCACCACCTCGACCTCGGTCTCGCCAAGCGAGACCTTACCCAATCGATCGATGTCGATGTCGGGCTCGTCCACCAAGCGATAGGCGACTATCCGTTTGCTACGCGCGTAGATGGCCCGCGACAGAGTTTCCGAGGCAGGCCCTCCGTTCGCGGAGTTGTATTTGATCCCGAAATCACCTTCGGGTCCACCGGGATTATGGCTGGCCGAGAAGATCAAACCGCCACTTGCACCGCGCTTTCGGATAAGATGGGAAGCTGCCGGCGTGGACAGCAGGCCTGCTCGGCCAACGACGAGATGCTTGTAGCCATTCGCGGCCGCCATCCTGCTGGCTGTCTGGATAGCCTCGCGATTGAAGAAGCGGCCGTCTCCGCCGATGACAAGCGTCCGGTTCGCGCCTCCGCCGACCGTCTCAAAAATCGCCTGCAGGTAGTTCTCGAGATAATGCGGCTGCCTGAATATAGCCACCGGTTTTCGGAGCCCCGAAGTGCCTGGACGTTGATCATCGTAGGGGCGCGCGGGCATGGTCAGGACGTTCATCTGCGATCCTTGTAAAGCGGCGTTGAACCTAGAGCGGACGAGCGCTTTCCTGGAGTGCTCGCATTCACCGCGCTAAAGCCCCGCCAGTGCCAGCATTGCTGACGCGCCTTTTTCGGCCTCGTCGGCGTGCTGGCGCATCATCGCAAAGAGCTCACGGCCCAGCCCTTGCTCGTCCCGCGGCGGCAGGGCGGGTTCGCGGTCGTTCCAGTCTTTCTCGCTCACCAGGGCTTCGACCACGCCGTTATCCGCAGACAGCCGCACCACGTCGCCGTCGCGCAAGCGCGCGAGCGGACCACCAGCATGCGCTTCGGGCCAGACATGGATCGCCGCGGGCACCTTGCCCGAAGCCCCTGACATACGGCCGTCCGTGACAAGCCCGATGCTGAGTCCGCGGTCCTGAAGGACGCCCAGAGGTGGCATGAGCTTATGCAGTTCGGGCATCCCGTTCGCGCGCGGCCCCTGAAAGCGCACGACGATCACCATGTCGCGGTCGATCTCCCCCGCCTCGAATGCGCGTAGCACGTCATCCTGGTCCGGAAAAATCCGCGCCGGCGCCTCGATTGTCCAGCGTTCGGGGGCGACCGCGCTCGTCTTCATGACACAGCGACCGAGATTGCCGGTGAGGAGCCTTATCCCGCCATCGAGCGAAAACGGTGCCTGAGCGGTTCTCAAAATGCTTTCGTCGCGGCTTATTGTTGCACCGCTGCGCCATACAAGTTCATCACCATCTAATGCCGGCTGCTTTGCATAGGCACCGAGATCGTTCTTCCAGACGGTCAGGACATCTTGGTGAAGCAAACCTGCCTCGAGGAGTTCGCGGATGACAAAGGCCATTCCGCCTGCCGCTTGGAAGTCGTTCACATCGCCACCGCCATTCGGATAAATCCGCGCCAAGAGCGGAACGACCGTGCCCAACTCCTCAAAATCGCTCCAGTCGATCTCCAGGCCCGCCGCGCGGGCGATGGCCGGCAGATGAATGGTGTGGTTGGTCGAGCCGCCGGTTGCGAGCAGGCCCACGGCAGCATTGACGATCGCCTTTTCGTCGATGCAATGCGCTAGCGGACGGTAATCTTGGCCCTCAGATCCGATCTCGGTAATCCTGTGGACGGCAGCGCGCGTAAGTTGCTGCCGCAGCTTCGTGCCGGGATTGACAAACGCAGCGCCCGGCACGTGGAGGCCCATCACCTCCATCATCATCTGGTTGGAATTGGCGGTGCCGTAAAATGTGCAGGTGCCAGGGGCATGATAGGAGGCGCTCTCGGCTTCGAGCAGCTTGTCATGCCCGATCTTTCCTTCGGCGAAGAGCTGGCGGATGCGCGCCTTTTCCCGGTTTGGGAGCCCTGACGGCATCGGCCCGGCGGGCACGAGGATCGCAGGCAGATGTCCGAAACGGAGCATGCCGATCAACAAGCCAGGCACGATCTTGTCGCAAATGCCGAGGAGGAGCGCACCTTCGAACATCGCGTGACTGAGCCCTACCGCGGTGGCGAGCGCGATTGTATCGCGGCTGAACAGCGAGAGCTCCATGCCGTCCTGGCCCTGGGTGACGCCGTCGCACATCGCCGGTGCGCCGCCCGCGATCTGCGCTGTCGCGCCGACCTCGCGGGCAAAAATCTTGATTTGTTCGGGATAGCGATAATAGGGCGCATGCGCGGAGAGCATATCGTTATAGGCGGTGACCACTCCGATGTTGATCGCATGGGCGCCCGCGATGGTCTGCTTGTCCTCGCCCGAAGCGGCAAATGCGTGCGCCAGATTGCTGCAAGAAAGCGCGCTTCGTCGCGGGCCGGCATCCCGCTGACGGTCAATGAAGGCGAGATAGGCGTCGCGTCGCCGCTTCGAACGGTTGGCAATACGGGCAGTAACGGCTTCGACGACAGGGTTCATGCGCGGTCCCTCCGGGACGTTTGGGGAATGCCACTAGCCGTGGCGTGTGCTGCCTGGCTGTGCATTTGCCTCATGGTTGTTGCTCGCTTTGACGGCGCGATTGGATGAGGATTTGAATGGTCAGCAGGAGGGCCGCTGCGAGGATGATGGCTGCCGGGAGGGGAATATCGCCAAGCACGCGCGGACCCCGATTGGCCACCATCAGCGCTGCCGAGGCGAGGTAGCTGCCGAGCGCGGCGATCGACAAGGCGACCTGCCTGACAGCATGGTCAAGCCTGTTTCCAGGGGCGAGAGATCCGCTCGGATGCCCTGCCGTCCCGGCGGAAACCCTTTGTAGCCACCCGGCGCCGATTGCGGGCGCCCGCCGGACCAATCGGGCGATTTCCCATTCGAGCCGGGGGGTATGGAGATTGCCGATAGCCGCGCTGCGTCGCTCCGCGAGCAAGCGGTTTCCGGTCGCCTGCAACACAAGCAGCAGATCCGCCTCGGGGTCGAGCTTCCGCAATGTACTTTCTGCCGTGAACACAGTGCGGACCAAGGCGGCCAGATGCGGCGGCAAGCTGAGTGTCCTGTGCCCCGACAACCGTCCGATATCGATCATGGTCTTGGCAAGAGACCATTCCGACATGGCAGCGCCCCGCAACTCCGCCAGGATACCGTCCACGCCCCGGGTAAGTGCCGCGCGGTCGGCAGTGACCGAAAGGAGACCGAGGTCGATCGCCGCATCGGTGAGCCATTCGGAATCGAGGTAAATGAACGCTGCCACAAAACCGAGCAGAGCCTCGCGGGTGCCAATGTCGAGCCTGCCGACAGCTCCGAAATCGTGCACGCACAGACGCCCGTCCGACATGATCAGCAAATTGCCCGGATGCGGGTCGGCATGAAAGGCACCAAGAACGAAAAACTGTTGCAGATAGAAATCGATGAAAGTCTCGGTGAGCGTATTGCCGCGCTCGATGGCCTCGCGCTCATCCAGCGGGGTGCCCATGCTGCGCTCCTGCGTAATGACGGAGGCGTCCGACATCTCGTCGACGACATCGGGAATGTAAACCGTCTCAGAATCAGCGAAAGCGCGGGCGAACAAACGGATGTTGCGCGCTTCCTGCCGGAAATCGGTTTCCCTTTTCAGATTGTGCGAAAGCTCCTTCGCCAGTGCCGCCGCGCGGTGACGTCTCAGCGCAGGTATGACATGCTGAAACAGGTGCACCAATATGAGCAGAATGCGCATATCTCTTGCAATTTGCTCGCCCACTCCGGGCCGGAGGACCTTGACGACCACTTCGCGTCCGTCATGCAGCTTTGCGGCGTGGACCTGGGCTACCGAGCCCGCGGCCAGAGGGTCGCGTTCAAAACTGGCAAAGGCCGTTGCTGTGTTCGCGGCCAATGACTGCTCGATGATCCTTACCGCTGCATCGGCAGGGAAAGGAGCGGCCTTGCTTTGCAGGTTCGAGAGGCTCGCGGCCCAGTTCGCATCGAGGATATCGCGGCGCTCGCTCAGCGCCTGACCGAGCTTGGTGAAGGTCGGGCCGAGATTTTCGAGACGCCGCGTGGTCCTTTGCGGAAGCGTGGTCATGCGCCGACCGAACCCCATCCGATTCAGCATCATTGCGCTCAGCACATCCAGCAGGAGCCGGGTTGCTGTCCACATGATCTGAATTCCCCGGATTATCATAGCCCGCTCTGACCTCTTGTGTCCTCACCATGATTGGACGCTCGAAATGCGGGTGGATTACTGTGCGGGGCTGGCCTGAGAAGGAGAACCCGCGCGGCGAAGTTGCTTCACTGACCGAGGGGTATTGCCGCCCAAGGTCTGCTCGCCGGTAGCGGCGTTTGTAATCAAGCGCTGCCAAAGGCGTCCATTCTCTACGCATTGACGATATTATTCGCGGCCGCGTCGATCGGTCGCGTTTGCAAAGACTGGAGCCGGGGAGACCCCATGAAATATGCGGAAATGATGGCGCAGCTTGTGGGTGGTGCCGGTTTTGTAGCGGCCCTCGACCAGTCCGGCGGCTCGACACCTGCTGCCCTTCAGGCCTTCGGCATCGACGCGGACCGGTATTCCGGCGAGGACGAGATGTTCGCGCTTATCCATGGATTGCGCGTGCGGATCATGAAAGCCCCATGCATCGATGGGCGAAGGGTGCTTGGCGTCATCCTTTTCGAGCGCACTATGGATGCGCAGATTGACACCGTACCGGTGCCAGAGTTTCTCTGGCGGCGGGGGATCGTGTCCTTCGTCAAGATCGACCAAGGGTTGGAGAAAGACACAGGCGGCGTCCAGCTCATGAAACCCATGCCGGATCTCGAAAGCCTGCTGTCCCGGGCGCGCTCAAGGGCCGTTTTTGGCACCAAGATGCGTTCGGTGATCAACGTCGCATCGCACCAGGGGATCGGCGACGTCGTGCGCCAGCAATTCGAGCTGGCCAACCATGTCCTCGACCAGCGACTTGTGCCGATTATCGAACCGGAAGTGAATATCGCAAGTGCAACGCGCCAAGAGTGCGAGAGTATCCTTCTTGCCGAACTCAGTAATGCGCTCGATGGGCAAGCCTATGGCCGCCGTGTGGTACTGAAACTCTCGCTGCCGGTTTCGGACGGGCTTTACGCGCCCCTCGTTGCCCATCCCAGCTGCGCGCGGGTGCTCGCCCTTTCGGGTGGGCTCTCCCAGGATGCCGCTTGCGCCGCGCTCGAAAGAAACCGCGGGATGATCGCGAGCTTCAGCCGGGCTCTGTTGCAGGATTTGCGGGCGCACATGCAAGATCAGGAATTCAACGATGTGCTCGGGCGCGCCGTCGAGCGCATCTACCGGGCTTCGACAGTCAAGCGTTTGGCCGATCGATAAGACGCCGCCAGTCCAACACTAGCCTAGATCCCTTATGCCTATTCTGCTCTAGTGCGCGAGAATCATCGGGATCGGGCTGTGCAGGATCATCTCCCGGGTGACCCCACCGAGTATGGTTTCCCGGATACGCGAGTGCCCATAGGCGCCGAGCACGATGTAAGCCGCCCCAACATCGTTCGCCGCAGCCACCAACGCTTCAGAGATCGATGCATCTTCGGCGGGTTGCCGCCGGGTCTGCGCTTCGATGCCGTGTCGTGCAAGATATTGCGCAAGTTCGTCCGGCGACGAACCTTCTTTGTCCTCGCTGACGGTTACGATGTGGACCTCAGCAGCATCGCGCAAGAGTGATCGGCTCAAGCGAACGGCATGCCCGGCTTCGGCGGATCCATTCCACGCAATGATCGCATTCCCCCTGGGCGCGAACCGCTTTCCGCCGAGCGGTACGACGAGCGAAGGAGACTGGATATGAACGACAAGATCGGCGACGAGCGGCGCGGCTCGCGGCAGGACGGCATCTTTCTGCTCAGGCTGACTAATGACCACCAGATCGGCCAGCGTGGCGTGTGCAGCCAGCGCCTGTCCGGCGGAGCCCTCGACGCGGCGCCATTCCCACTCAATACCCTCTTGCGCCAGGCGGCTCTCGATCAATTGGCGATCTTCATTTTCCGCATCGCGCACCGATTGCAGCGCTTCGGGCGAAATATAGCTTGCACCATAAGGATCACCGATAAAGACATAGGAATTCCAGCTTGTGGCTTGCAGACAGATTAGGAAGCCCTTGTGATCTCGCACGAGATCGATCGCGGCGGCCAGGCGGCTGTCCTGTCCGGCGTCGCGATTGACGTGCAGCAGCACTGTTTTCATTGTCTCATTCCTCTCCTGCAACCTTGCGGGGTCCGGCAAACCGCCCGGCGCTCCGATGGCGTGTTGCATATCAGGCCACTCTTGGCAGATGCCTTGCGTTCGCCCCCGCGGGATCTGATCCAAAGGGACGCTGGAAGCCCGCGCGACTTACACTTTCCGGCGACTCCGTTCTCTATGGCATTGCGGTTGTGTAAGCCTTCGCGCGGGCTTCCGTCCCTAGTGGAGGGTAGTGCGCGCGGTTGAGCCGCGACTTCGCACCATTCCTGCAGCAAGGAGCAATAGTCGCATGTCGGTTCCGCAAACCCTCGATGATCTGGGCGAAATCGCTGGCCAAATTGCGCTGGTCCGGGTCGACTTCAATGTACCAATCGGAAACGACGGCGCGGTCGGTGATGATACGCGCTTGCGAGCGAGCTTGCCAACGGTGATGGCGCTCAGAAGGCGCGGCGCGGTAATCCTTTTGCTCTCGCATCTTGGTCGTCCCAAAGGAAAACCGAACGCGGCATTCTCGCTCGCGCCGGTTGCCAAAACCTACAGCTCCCTGCTCGGAGACGAGGTTCATTTTCTCGAAGACTGGACTGGCCCGGGAGCGCAGCGCGCGGTTTCCGAGCTAGAGGCGGGCGATGTTGCCTTACTGGAAAACACCCGCTTCTACGCAGGCGAAGAAAGCAACGATCCCGAGCTTGCAAGCGCGATGGCCGACCTTGCGGATTTTTATGTCAACGATGCGTTCTCGGCCTCACACCGGGCGCATGCATCCACGGTGGGAGTGGCAAGACTGCTGCCGAGCTATATGGGCCGCGCCCTGGAAGACGAGATCGGGGCGTTGCAATCGGCGACCGGGCTCGGGCGGCGCCCTTCCACCGCGATTATCGGCGGCGCCAAGATCTCGAGCAAGCTCAACGTCCTCGAGCAGCTCAGCACGAAGGTGGATAACCTCATCATCGGCGGAGCGATGGCGAACACCTTTCTTGCCGCGCTGAACAAGCCAATCGGCAGATCGCTCGCCGAGCGGAACCTCGAGGATGCAGCGCTACGAATTCTGAAGAGTGCCAGTCAGGGAAAGTGCCAGATCCATCTGCCCCAGGACGTCATGGTAGGCAGGGAACTGACGCCGCATCCCCTTTCGCTGCGCACGGCCCTGGTCGAAGATGTCGCCGCCGATGAGATGATCCTTGATCTGGGGCCTCTCACTGTCGCGAAAACTCTGGACGTGCTGCGATCCTCGCAGCTGCTCATCTGGAATGGCCCGCTCGGTGCATTCGAGACGCCTCCTTTCGAGACATCGACTTTTGCGATCGCCCAGGCGGCCGCCGAGCTGACACGAAAGGGATCGCTGACCTCGCTTGCCGGTGGCGGTGACACAGTTGCGGCCCTCAACAACAGCGGTCTGACTGCGGACCTCACCCACGTGTCGACTGGAGGCGGCGCATTTCTCGAATGGGTAGCTGGCATCGCGCTGCCCGGTCTGCAGGTCCTTACCTGACTAGGCCTTGAGCGGTATCTGGGTTCGGCGATCTTCCAGCGGGATAGATGTCGAAACGGGACTGCGGCGAGCAACGGTGCTGACAAGGACGGCGGGACGGAAGGCGTGCGCCGGCGCGATTTTATCCATATCGCGCCCGTTGCGTTCGCGGGAACCGGTGCCGCAGCAGCCGTCTGGCCGCTTATCGACAGCATGAACCCATCGGCCGACGTGGTTGCACAAGCTACGATCGAAGTCGATTTGCAACCGATTGAGCCAGGTCAACGTATCACTGTGAGCTGGCGCGAGCAGCCGGTATTCATCGTGCGGCGCACAGCTGAAGAGATCGCGCGAGCCAGAGCCGACGATGCCTCTTCAGGGCTGATCGATCCAGAGACGGACGCTGCGCGCGTGCAGCGACCAGAGTGGCTTGTGGTGGTGGGCGTCTGCACGCATCTTGGCTGCATTCCGTTGGGACGTACCCATCCGGTGAGGACCGCAGCGTGATGGCTAGGAGCCCTTTTTCGAGATGATGCGCTTTGCGGCGGCGTTGCGTTTGGCGGCGATACGGCCGAGGGCGACCTGGATGGGGAAGATATCCAGTTCCTCCGGGTCGTAATCGTCGAGCCATCGGCAGATGTCAGCATGTTCCTCGTGCGTGGGATCGGACCTGGCATCGAGCACTTCGTAGAAGCCGCTAATCCCGCCGCAATCTTCGGGCGGGCAATTGCGCTCGCCGATGATGAAGCGCGGGTAGGCTATGGCCGGGTCGCCCTGGCGAACATCACTCAGGGTCAGCGTGTGCTGCCAGTCGTCACCAAAGTCGTAGGAATAGGCGATCGTGGTGGTGCCCGGGGAAAGGACATCACGCAGACGAACCCGCGAGGCATTTTTGGGCGGCGGAGTGCCCCAGTCGTCATCCATCGGGATACCGTATGCCTGGCCGTCGATCATCATCTCCCAGAGATGATAGTCGAACCATCCCATCGCGGCCTGGACGATGTCATGCA
Source organism: Croceicoccus naphthovorans (assembly GCF_001028705.1). Lineage (NCBI taxonomy): Bacteria > Pseudomonadati > Pseudomonadota > Alphaproteobacteria > Sphingomonadales > Erythrobacteraceae > Croceicoccus > Croceicoccus naphthovorans. The sequence goes on from NZ_CP011770.1 coordinate 3,015,034, forward strand.
ACACCTTGAGGGTGATCGAGGTCGGCACCTCGACCTGCCGCCAGATCGGCGGATCGCTGTCCTTGAGGTCGATGCGCAGCGTGGCGATTTGCGTGAAGCTGTCGATGGCCGTGGGCCTGTGCATGGATCGAGCGGTCATGCCGCCTGCGATAGCACTCCTGCGTTCGCACGCCAGTTCCAGGGCAGCAGTTCGTCGATCCGGTGGGCAGGATGTCCGGCGATGCGCTCGAGGACGTCGGCCAGCCACGCCTGCGGATCGACTTCGTTGAGCCGGGCCGTCTGGATCAGCGTGTAGAGCACGGCGGCACGCTGTCCGCCGCGGTCAGAACCGCAGAACAGCCATGCCTTGCGGCCAAGCGGTACACAGCGCAGCGACCGCTCGGCGGCGTTGTTCGTGATGCAGATCCGGCCATCATCGAGGAAGCGGGTGAAGGCATCCCAGCGCCGGAGCATATAGTTGATGGCCTTGGCCAGATCGTGGCTGCGCGACAGCTTCGCGAGCTGCGCGGCGAGCCAGGCGTGCAAATCCGCCATCAGCGGCGCGCTGCGTTCCTGCCGGAGTGCAACGCGCTCGGCTGACGTCTTGCCATTAATGCCGCGCTCGATCTCGAACAGGGCATCGAGGCGCTGCACGGCTTCCAGCGCAATCGGGTAGATCATGCCGGTGCGTTCGCCGCGGCTCCTCCTGCGTGCGGCCCCCTCAACATCGGCCAGTTCGAAGAATTTGCGGCGTGCATGCGCGAAGCAGCCCGCCTCGATCACGGGCGCCGGCTGACGACCGGGCGCGTAAAGCTCGTTGTAGCCGCCATAGGCATCGGCCTGCAGGATCCCTGCCCAGGACGCCAGATGCGCCCGTGGATGCTCACCGCGCCGATCGCGGGAATAGTGGAACAAGGCTGCGGGCGGATCGGAACCGGCGAAGGGCCGGTCATCGCGCACATAGACCCACAGGCGCGCCGTATCGGTCTTGCCCTTCGCCATGACCGGCACGGTCGTATCGTCGCCATGGATCCGGGCTGCATCCAGCACATGGGCTTCGATCCGCCGGTAGAGCGGCATGAGTGCGAAGGCGGCGGCACCGACCTGGTCGGCCAGGGTCGAGGTGCTGAGCGCTACGCCTTCGCGGGCGAAGCGCTCGGCCTGCCGGTTGAGGGGCTGGTGCTGACCGTACTTCTCGAACAATAGCATGGCGAGGAAGCTGGGTCCGGCCCATCCGCGCGGCACGACATGGAACGGCGCCGGGGGCTGCGTAATCGTCTCGCAATCCCGGCAGGAGAACTTCTCTCGCACCGTCCGGATCACCTTCCACTGGCGCGGGATTACTTCCAGCGTCTCGGTGATATCCTCTCCCAGCTTCGACAGGCGCGCGCCGCCGCAGGACGGGCACGAACAGGGCGCGGGAATGACGATGCGTTCGCGGGGCAGATGTTCGGGGAACGGCTTGCGGCTCGGGCGCTTGCGTTCGAACGCGGCGACCTCGCTCGTCTTCGCCGCAGCGGCTTCGGCAGCGCAATCATTCTCGCAGGCATCGGCCTCGAGATCTTCAAGCTGCAATTCCAGCTGGTCGATCAGGCGGCAGCTGCGTTCGGCGCTGGCACCATATTGCTCGCGCCGCAGCCTGGCGATCTGCAATTTGAGGTGAGCGATCATTGCCTCGATCGCACTCTCGCGGGCTCTGGCCTTGGCAAGGCGGGCCTCGGCATCATCGGCGCGCGAGAGCGCGGCGGCCAGCAGCGCCTTAAGCGCTTCAACGTCGTCCGGCAGGGGCGATGCGACCGTGTCCATAAGCGGCATGGAATCACAGATCGGCCTTCGGTCAAAGCTCAAAATGCGCCAGCCAACGAAGAAAATGCAGCCCCTATCCGGCGCTTTGCGGACGCCAGGAGTATTGCGGGTTACGCCAGTCGATCCCCTCCAGCAGGCAGGACAATTGGGCATTGGTCAGCGAGACGATGCCTTCCCGAGCCGTGGGCCAGACGAAGCGACCCTTCTCGAGCCGTTTGGCATAGAGCGACATGCCGATGCCGTCGTGCCAGATGATCTTGATCAGCGATCCCGTCCGCCCTCGGAACACGAACAGGTCGCCGCCATGCGGATCGCGCTTCAGGCCCTGCTGAACCTGCAAGGCCAACCCCTGCATGCCCTTGCGCATGTCCGTGTGGCCCATCGCGATCCAGACCCTCGCGCCCGATGGGATCATCGCAGCGCCTTCAATGCCGCCGAAACCAGCGTAGCAGGTGCAGACGAGGAGATGCGCACTTGCCGACCATTGCAAAGATCGACCGTGATCGCGGCGCACGGATCATGATCGGCAGGCTGCTCGTCATCGGCGAGCACGGCCTGGGCGAAAGTCATCTCCGGTACCGGCAAGGACGCAGCTGCCGACTGTTCGCGCAATTTGCGACGCCATGTGTAGATCAGGCTGGTCGAAACGTCCCGCCGCCGGGATACATCGGCAACGCAGGCGCCCGGCGCAAAGGCCTCGGCGAGAATCTCAAGCCGCTCCTCCTCGCTCCAACGCCGCCGACGCTCCGGCCCCGTCATCAACGTGATCTGACCCATGCTCCGCTCCTAAGCTCGCTCATACGAGCGCTCTTAAGACCGGTCGTTCACTCGCCAGACAAGGCGGGCCTCACCGGATGGGTACGTTGGGACAGGGAGTGGGTGAAAATCGCGGAAGATATGGGGGATGGTTTTGTCCCTGCCACGGGTCAATATACGACAACTCCGGACGCGTGCGGAAAGGGCCGGCACCGAAGAACTTGGTCGTTCCGCAATACGTGATCAGCGACGATCTAACCCGGTTTATTCATGAGGCCGCAGCAGCGAAGTGGATGGGCCTTGATCTGACGTTGGCGGCGTAGTCCGGGCGAGCGTCTTCGACGGCATTTTTCACCGCGTCAGGATCAATGGGCTTTTCGAGGTTGATGGAATGGAGCTCGGAGTTCGGCGGCACAGCCGCACCGCCTAAGTAGGTGCAGGCCTGAGATTGGTGGCGATGGCTTTCAAAACGGAGGCATCGGGACAGGCTGACGCGAAGGCGACACGGATGCGAGTGGCGCTCTCAATGACGCGGGCAGCGACCTTGAGCAGCCTGAGGCGCAACGTTGCGAACTCGGCGGTCGCGAGCGAGGCTGCCTTGGGGATTTCCTGCTGAATGCGCCACAGGAGCCAGTATGCGGCGGTGTGCAGGATGAGGCGCATCTGATTGGCGTTGGGAGAGCGGCACGAGGTGCGATCGCTGGCCAGCTGGGTCTTGTGCAGCTTGATCAGGTTTTCGGCCTGACCGCGCGCGCAGTAGAGCGTATCATAGATGTGCTCGGCCGAGCCTTCGGTCAGCGAAGTGACGACATAGCGGATGTCCATGCCCATCGTACTGGCCTCGATCCGGGCGACGACGCGGCGCTGGCACTTCCAGCTTTTGGCCCCGTAGCGGGTCTCGGCATAGGTGCGCAGGACCGGGTACTGGCGCTGAGCGCGTTTGACCGCACAGGCATCGGCGGCAACGACGATTTCGGGATCGGCGCGTAGCACGGCGTTGGTCGGCAGGCCGAACACGTAGTCGACGCCGCAACCCTCGCAGACGGCCATGACCTCGGGCCGCCCATAGTGCCCGTCGCCGCGGATGGTGATGTGCGTTTCGGGCCATTGCCGGCGGATGTGGCGCACGAGGCGCCGGATGTGACCGGCAGCTTCAACACCAGACGGTGTCTTGCCGGTGCGCAGCAGCATCGCCACCGGCCGGCCAGTGGCGGTGCCGTAGACATGGATCGGCAGGAAGCAACGCTCGCCATGATGACCATTCCAGAACGACAACTGCTGATAGCCATGGACGACATCGCAGGTATCATCGATATCCAGCGTCACCGCCGCCGGCGGGGCCGGATAGCTGGCGCAGTAGATGTCGATCATCGCGGCCAGCATCTTCGCCAACTCGCGCGTGATCGGTGCATTCTCCCACCGGCTCATCGTCGGTTGGCTGGCCAGCCCCGCGCCCGATCCCGGCAGCTTGCCCAGGGCCAGGCGGAAGCCCGGATCGTCGCGCAGGGCATCGAGATCGTCGGCATCCTCATAGCCGCAGGCGATCGCGAACACGCGGGCACGCAGGATGTCGTCGAGGCGATGGATCACCCGCGCAGGATCGCGCGGATCGGCAATGCAAGTCGCAAGCCGCTGGCAGATACCCATCGCGCGCTCGGCCTGCGACAGCAACAGAACGCCGCCGTCCGAAGTGAGCCGACCACCGTCGAACGCGGCTGTGACTTTCTTGCGGTCGACCGCTGGGAATCGGAAGGGGCTTGCGATATCGTCGTTCATGGCGGGTGTGGCCTGTGGCATTTTCTGCCCTGCAGCAGGGCCGGTGTAGACACCCAGTTCCTAATTCAGATCAGAGGCTTATGCCACTCCCGCCAACCCTTCGTAGCCAACCCCGTGAATAAGACGGGCTAAGGTGTCATTGATATTCTTGAATCGATCTAGGTCGATATAAAGAATAGCGAACTCTTTCGCCGGACCGGATTCCTGATGAAGCATTTCCTCCAGCGATTTCTCGAACTGCGCCCGGTTGGGTAGCCCCGTCAAAACATCATGGAAGGCGATATGCTCGGCTTGTGCTCGACTGGCATGGAGATCGATGTCGCGCCGACTGAGGTGCGTTCCCAGGAATGCGATCAGGCCAAAGCACAGCAGCACTCCTGCCAACAAGGCTGGTCCTATTGTCGTGATCACATCCCTTCCTGGAGCCAGTGGCTTCCAGGCGAGGTAACCGACCACGGCACCACCACTTCCGGTGAGGGCCACGTTAGCTTCTCCTTGCATCAAGTAGTCGGTCGGTCGATATTGCGCATCGGCAAGGCCATATAGCCCACTCAGCTGCCCGAAATAGCCGCGGTCGAGGAATATCACACTCAGATGCAGGTATTCGGTACCGGCTTGCTGTTTGATTTCTCCGCTGTCCGACACGACCGGCTTGACGCTCAGGATCGCAGGGCGACCCTCGATCTTCACGATGTCAGACGCCCCTACGCTCAACATGCCAGGGGGAATGCTATCCGCAGCCTCCGATTTCGCTAGGGTTCGCACATGTTGCATGGTCGGAAGAACCGTTGACCTGATCCGGGAAAAACTGCTCGGATCGATCCGCTTGCCTCCCTGCATCGCATATAGCGGTGCATCCTCCGGATCGACGATATAGACCTCGTCGAACCCCGAGTAGTCCCAGAACCAAATCCCGAGATTGAGGTCGATCCAATCGAAATCCAGTGGCCGCTGGCGCAATCCGTTGACCGCATCATCCCAGACTGTCGAGGACTCCTGTGCGTGCGCGATTCGGTCAACACTTTGCGTAAGAACCGTCTTTGCGATTTCTTCATCTCGTTCGCGGGAGATACGATCGGCAGCGTTCGATGACCAGGCCAGGAGCGCGATCACGAGCAGGACGATCAGCGCGCTGACAGCCGAGACTCCGGCGACAATGCGATAGGAGGTTCTGGGAATTGCTCCGACGCTAGCACCCATCATTGTGCGCCCGGCGAGGACCGGCCCTGCGTCCCAAACTTCGGCGCTGCCTGGAAGGGATTGGTTGCGCTGACTCGCCAATCGATCGCAAGGGGTGAGGCCGCGCCACATGCCAGTCTTGGAGATTCGGCAAAAGCCCCGGCTATCGCAGAGCACCAATCAGTTCCGTGTTGTTCCGTCACTGAGAATACCCCCCAAGCGGTTATTGTGGCAGCAGCGTGCCTGTGCCCTCGTCTTGATGGTTAACACCGAATCATTATCGCGGCGTAAACGGGGCTGCTGAAAGTTCATTTCCGATCGGGCAGCCCCATACCCGGCCTGACACAACCCGCCGTTTGCGCCTCCTGGATTCGCAAGACTGAGGGAGCCCTACTGATAGCCCTTTGATACCGCGTTGAATTGTTGGGGAATCCAGATTGCACTTGCTCCAGGAAAGTGTTCTAGGGCGTAGACTCATTAGCGGCGATCCATAGGCGTGTGCAGAAGAGCTTGATGGCAGCGAGGAAGTTATCGCTTCGTTTGTCGTATCTGGTGGCCAAGCCTCTGGCGTTTTTGAGTTTCCCGAAGAAACGCTCGACCAGATTACGGTAGCGATACAGGAAGCTGCTGAACGCGAAGCCTTTGCGACGATTGCGCTTGACTGGGATGTTGGCGAAGCCACCCTGCGCGGTGATCTGACTGCGAATGGCATCGCTGTCATAAGCCTTATCGGCGAGAAAGGTGGTGGCGTTCGGCACGGCGGCCAGCAGCCTCTCGGCCTCACGGCAATCGCTCGCCTGGCCTTCGGACAGATGCAGTTGGATCGGCAGGCCGCGACCATCAACCAGGGCATGGATCTTGGTTGTCAAACCGCCCCGGGAACGTCCCATGCAGCGATTTGGGTCCCCCTTTTTAGGGTCGCACCGTGCTGGTGGACCCGGATGGAAGAACTGTCGATCATGACCAACTCGCCGTCGAAGGCTTGGCTCACCGCTTCGAGAAGGCGGTCCCACACACCGGCTTTGCGCCAGCGCACGAAACGGTTGTAGCAGGTGGTATGTGGGCCATAGCGCTCGGGAATATCAGCCCAAGGACTGCCCGTGCGAAAGCGCCACAATATCCCGTCGATGACCCGCCGGTCATCCACACGCGGAACCCCGCGAGGCTTGTTCGGCAACAACGGCTCGATCACCAGCCACTCATCATCGGTCAGTTCAAATCTACGACGCGTCATCCAAAGCTCCTTCCCGAAGCCTTGAATCAACCGCGCCCGCGCCGCGCAAGTCAGTTTATGAGTTTACGGCCTAGAACTGTCAGGATCCCGCGAAGACACAGGACTTCGGCATCACGAAAGAGCGAAGATGATGCCAAAGCTGGCAATGCGCGCGAGGGCATTCGGATTACGTCAGCGCCAATTCACCAGCCGCGAGTGGCGATCACATTAAATATCACAGGGGTCGGAAGATTGTTCTCGGACAAAAGCCAAATGCCGTGCATTCGTGAACAAACCCAATTTATAGATAATTTGGTGTTAACCCCACTCGCTAACACTCCATACTGACGATGGCCAATAGGATGGCATTTGACGAGACGAAGCGTGGGCTCTGAAACCTCGCTCATGTCCAGTCCGTCCCGCGAACCGGTCTTCTCGGGACGCAGTTGAAACTGGAGGGGTTGCAATTCTCACCTGGACCTAGGCCATCCGTCACCTGCCATCGCGCAGTGATGAAAATTCTGTAATTCGTTTACGCGCCCGGATCGGGCTTCAGGGAAAGAAAATGGAACAAACCAAGGCAGTCCGCCAGCGTATCGTCAAACGTCAATATGATCGGGTGAAATCATGTCACCGCGTTGAATGCCGTGCGGGCGGTCACCAGTTCAGTGCGGTGCTGGCGAACGTTTCCGTCGGTGGATGCATGCTGGAAATTCCGAGAAACCGACTCTCGATCGCTGACCGGGTAAACATTAAGGTCGACAATGGCATCAGGACTTCGGGCATTGTCGTCTGGGACAGGAACGCATTCGTCGGAATCAAGTTCGATAGCTGCCTGCACGAGGCGGTGGTCAGCTTCCTTGCCTTCAGTGCAAAGGCATCCCACCTCACAAGGAATGCTCCGAGTGATCGCTTTGGAAGGACACTTCCGCGTTTGCGAGCTGACGTGCTCCCCTGAAATGTGACCGGTTTTTGGTAGAGTCCGACGCAAAGGAGTCGGACGATAATGAAGCGAAGCAGGTTCAGCGAAGAGCAGATCATCGCGGTTTTGAAGGAGCAGGAGACTGGCATGCCGACGGCGGAGGTGTGCCGCCGTCACGGGATCAGCTCTGCCACGTTCTACAAATGGAAGTCGAAGTTCGGCGGGCTGGAGGTGTCCGATGCCCGTCGGCTGCGGACGCTCGAGCAGGAGAACAGTCGGCTGAAGAAGCTGCTGGCCGAGGCGATGCTCGACAATGTTGTGCTGAAGGATCTGGCATCAAAAAATGTATGACCCGCCCTGTCCATGCAAGGGTCGATTGGTGTTGACGGTGCCAGTCTGCACAAATGTATCCGGCCTCTCGCGAGTGGGCCGCTGTTGCGGCCAGGCCTTGATGAGATCCGCGCGCCTCGTTCCCAGATAAATGCTTCGGGCTTGCTGCCCGCTTTTTTGCAGGGGCTTACGATGCGCTGGTCCACTGTCTCGTCATCACTCTCACGAACCTCGCAGTTGGTGGCGGCTCCGTTCAGCCGAACGCTGGAACGCGCCGCTCGTAGGTCGCACCAGGCTTGGTCAGGATTACCCAAACGATGCGGGCGATCTTGGCTGCCAATGCGACAGTGACCTTGTTCTTGTGCATCCTGCTCTCAAGCCCATCGAGCCATGGCCCCAGTCGGTCCCTGCTTCTGTCGAGGTGCGTAACGCAGGATCGTGCGCCATGGACGATCATCCTTCGCAAGTACTTGTTGCCGCGCTTGCTGATGCCAAGCTGGAAATGTAACGGTTTTGCGCCGGTCACCTATCTCACTATGCCACCTTGGCTTCGAACGCGAGGGGCTGATGCCGCCCAGATATGAATGACGTCGACGGGTGTTGTAGAACCCCATTGATGTACTGGAAGATGGCAGCCTCAGCCTGACGTCTTGTTGGCCAGCTCTGACGCCAGATCAGTTCCGCCTTCAGCGATTTGAAGAACGTCTCGACGGCGGAGTTGTCGTAGCAGTTGCCCTTTCCGCTCATCGACGGTCGCAGGCCGTAGGCCTGTAGTTTCTTCTGGTAGTCGTAAGAACAATACTGGCTGCCGCGATCGGAATGGAAAAGGCAGTCTGGCGGGGCCTGTCTGGCGGCGGATTGCGGAGCCGCACCGCCATGTCCAGCGCCCGGATCGCCAGATCCTTCTTCATCCGATCGCTGACTGCCCATCCCACGACACGACGGCTATGCAGATCGAGGATGACGGCAAGGTAGAGCCAGCCTTCCTGCGTCCACACATAGGTGATATCGCCAGCCCACTTGCGGTTGGGCGTATCTGCGACGAAATCGCCATCGAGCCAGTCCGCTGCGACACCAAGGCGATGGTGGCTGTCGGTCGTAACCTTGTGCTTGCGGGTACGAACTGGCTTGATCGAGTTGATCCGCATCAGCCGACCAACCCGACGCTCGCCGACATCAAGACCAGCCTCCTTCAGTTCCATCGTCATGCGGGGACGACCGTAACTGCCAAGGCTCAGGCTGTACTGCTCCCGGATATGCGCTAGCACTTTCATGTCCATGCGCGCTCGCCGGCTGATCGGGCGTGACCGCCAGGATCGGTAGCCACGAGTGCTGACGCGCAGAACCCGGCAGATCGCCTCCACCGGCCAGACATGGCGCCAGCTCTCCACGAACGCGAACCTCACGGCTTTTGGCTCGCGAAGAACTGCGTGGCCTTTTTTAAAATATCCCTCTCCTCCTTGAGGATACGCTTCTCCCGGCGAAGCTGCTCGTTCTCGCGCGCCAGCTCGGCATCGGGGTTAGTGGGTAAATCCTCCCTGCGATGCAAACTCACCCAGCGGGTCAACGTCGACAATCCAATGCCCAAATCGGCCGCGACACGCTTGCGCGGCAGACCGTTGGTCAGTGCAATCCGCACCGCTTCACGCTGAAACTCTTCTCCGTGTTTGATCATCTCTTCGGTCTCCTTGAATGAGCAATATGCTCTCAGGTGACCGGCACAAAACCGTTACATGTCCAATGAGGATAAGACCTAGACAGGCCAGAAGCAGACCGCTCGCTGCTAATAGCAAATCACGTGCATGCCGATGAGTGCGAAATGAAGAGGCGGCGAGGAAGGTAGTGTAGAGCCCCACTGTTCCGAAAACCACGGCAATCAAAAATTCTGCTAAAGCTCACATCCGGCCTAATTACTAAAGAGTATGATGACTGCAAGCAGAAACGTTGAACGACTCCAGCTTGGGCATATGCTTTAGCCTGCTGCCGGTTTGGTGGACATCGAGGGCAGCCCAAGCTTCCCGTTCGAAGTCGATAGGATTGAGGTGACCCTAGGGTCAAGGACGCCGGGTCGGCTTGTAGAAGGCTTCAATATAATCGAGCACGTCGGCTCTCGCTTGCGCCTTCGTGCAGTAGATGCTCTTCCCGATCCGATTGATCTTGAGCGAGGAGAAGAAACTATCCATGACGGCATTATCCCAGCAGTTTCCGGACTAGCTCATTGAGCAGGTGACGCCATTATCGGCCATCACCGCTGGAACTGCTCGCTGGTATGCAGGGCGGATTCAACCGGTAGTCGCAACAGCTTGCTTTTTGATCTGTGCCAGGCACTGGCCAGGTGCCTCTGCGGGTTTTTTCCAGACTAGGGCGTAGACTCATTAGCGGCGATCCATAGGCGTGTGCAGAAGAGCTTGATGGCAGCGAGGAAGTTATCGCTTCGTTTGTCGTATCTGGTGGCCAAGCCTCTGGCGTTTTTGAGTTTCCCGAAGAAACGCTCGACCAGATTACGGTAGCGATACAGGAAGCTGCTGAACGCGAAGCCTTTGCGACGATTGCGCTTGACTGGGATGTTGGCGAAGCCACCCTGCGCGGTGATCTGACTGCGAATGGCATCGCTGTCATAAGCCTTATCGGCGAGAAAGGTGGTGGCGTTCGGCACGGCGGCCAGCAGCCTCTCGGCCTCACGGCAATCGCTCGCCTGGCCTTCGGACAGATGCAGTTGGATCGGCAGGCCGCGACCATCAACCAGGGCATGGATCTTGGTTGTCAAACCGCCCCGGGAACGTCCCATGCAGCGATTTGGGTCCCCCTTTTTAGGGTCGCACCGTGCTGGTGGACCCGGATGGAAGAACTGTCGATCATGACCAACTCGCCGTCGAAGGCTTGGCTCACCGCTTCGAGAAGGCGGTCCCACACACCGGCTTTGCGCCAGCGCACGAAACGGTTGTAGCAGGTGGTATGTGGGCCATAGCGCTCGGGAATATCAGCCCAAGGACTGCCCGTGCGAAAGCGCCACAATATCCCGTCGATGACCCGCCGGTCATCCACACGCGGAACCCCGCGAGGCTTGTTCGGCAACAACGGCTCGATCACCAGCCACTCATCATCGGTCAGTTCAAATCTACGACGCGTCATCCAAAGCTCCTTCCCGAAGCCTTGAATCAACCGCGCCCGCGCCGCGCAAGTCAGTTTATGAGTTTACGGCCTAGGGCTTTACTGGGGTCTTCTATTGAGAGCAGCGGCAACAGCAGCAAGCGCTTCGGGATGGTGAGCGCTGAGATCCGAACCTTTCGGGAAATACTGGCGCAGAAGGCCGAAGTTAACTAATTACAAATGTTTATGACAAATTATGCCTTGGAAATAGCCTAAATAATTCGTTTACCGTTCCCGCTTCATAGCCGCTGCGTTCCGAAGGAGGACCGCAGAATTATGACCCAACGTTTCCGCAAAAACCGCTTCATGGCTTCGACGGCAATCCTTGCCGCGGCGGTGCTGCCTGTTCAGTCCGCGCTTGCCGATCCGGCGGTGTACTTCAACGAAGATTTGAACGCGGGCCTTCAGACTTTCCTCGATACCGCCGATGCCGCCGATCAGGCCTATAACGATGCCAATCCGGGCGCGACGCAAGACTCGCTGATTTTCCAGTACGACATCACCAACATCAGCAGCGACCGTTTTGCGGTCACCGACACGACCGGTACGGTCACGGTCTATGTGCAAACGACCTTGGCCGGAGCCCCGGCTACGAATACGTCAACCGGTGACGAAGGTGGCGACGGCTTCACCAACTGGTCGGTCGGCTATGCCGCGGGCGACTGGATGAGTGTTGTCGCGGCAGGCTACACGCTCTCTTTCTACAGCGACGCCAGCTACACCACATCATACGACATCAACGCGGTCGGTCTTCATGTCAATGACTGGGGTACCTGCTGCACCACCGGCAACACTACGCCCGATGGCAGCACAGCAAACGCGTCGGAAATCTACATGCTGTTCAACGGGTCAACCCCATTGCTGGTCGGCGGGATCGGCACCAGCATCGGCGGTGAAGAGCACTTCGTTGCCGCGATCGACGACCGCAACAATTTCTCCAGCGTGACGTTGGTCCCCAACGGCAGCGGTGAGTATTTCGGCGCGGGCGGCTACCTTGTCTTCAGCACGTTGCAGATCGGATCGGTTCCCGCCGGATCGTCGGTGGTCACCGTGGGCACGACCGCCGGGCCAATTTCCGGCGGCGAGAATGCAACGCCGGAAACGGTCGACGATGGCACCTACGAACCGTCGATGGACGGCGGTACGCTTGCCTTCGATAGTGACGACAGCTTCGACACCGACCTGACCGTTACCGGCAATGGCGGCACCATCGATACCGGCACGTTCTATGTTGCGTTGAACGGCACGCTGACGGACCAATCCGGGCCCTCTGGCGCGTTGATCAAGACCGGGTCGGGCACGCTGTTGCTGACCGGCATGAATACGTTCACCGGCGGGTGGGATATCCAACAGGGCACCCTGGCGGGGTCAACCGAAACGATCGTGGGCAACGCCGCGAACAGCGGGCACCTGCTGATCGATCAGGACACGGACGGTACCTTCGCGGGCGACGTTTCGGGCACGGGTTCTCTGACGAAGGACGGCGATGGCAACGTCACGCTGACGGGTACGAACACTTATACCGGCGGCACGACGATCTCTGGCGGTACGCTGACCGGATCGACGACATCGCTGACCGGGGACGTGCTGAACAACGCGGCGCTGGTTATCGATCAGGATACCGACGGCACGTTCGCGGGCGACGTATCGGGCGCAGGATTGCTGCGCAAGGACGGCGACGGCCACGTCACGCTGACCGGTACGAACACTTATACCGGCGGCACGACGATCTCTGGCGGTACTCTGACCGGTTCGACGACTTCGCTGACAGGCGACGTGTTGAATAACGCGGCGCTGGTGATCGATCAGGACACGGACGGAACCTTCGTTGGCGATGTTTCGGGCACCGGGTCGCTGATCAAGAGCGGCGACGGCAATGTCACGCTGACCGGCACGAACAGCTATACCGGCGGGACCTTGATCGCGGGCGCGGCACTCTGACGGGTTCGACTACGTCGCTGACGGGCGATGTGCTGAACGATGCGGTGATGATCATCGATCAGGATGTCGACGGCACCTTTGCGGGCGTGATCGTCGGCACCGGCTCGCTGACCAAGGACGGCGACGGGAACGTCACGCTGACCGGCATGAACGGTTTCACTGGCGGCACTTCGATCCTCGGCGGTGCGCTGACGGCTTCGACCATGTCGCTGGGCGGTATGGTGCTGAACGATGCCACGCTGATCATCGATGAGGATGCCGACGCCGAATTCGCCGGGCTGCTTTCCGGCACCGGCGATATGGAAAAGACCGGCAGCGGCATCGTCACCCTGTCTGGTCTGCATACGATGACCGGTTCGACCGCGATCAGCGAGGGCGGCCTGAACGTCATCGGCAGCTATGCGACGTCGGCGATCACCGTCGGGTCGAGCGCATTGCTGACGGGCAACGGCATGGTCGGCGATGTGCTGGTCGGCAATGGCGCGACCCTTGCGCCCAGCGACATGATGCTGGCCGATGGCGATGTTACGTTCGCCAGCGGATCGACCTTCCTCGTCAACGCCGATGCGGACGGCAATGCCGACCTGCTGGGCGTGACCGGCGCGCTCGACATTCAGGGCGGCATGGTCAGCGTGTTGGCGGCCGAAGGGATGTATAGCTGGCAGACGATCTACCAGATCGCGGCGGCCGATACGGTCAGTGGGGAATTCGACGGCGCGGTCACCGACCTTGCCTTCCTCGATCCCTCGCTGGTTTACAGCGCCAATGGCGTGTCGCTGGTGATGACGCGCAACGATTTGGCCTTTGCCGACGTTGCGGAAACCGCCAATCAGCGCACTTCGGGCGTTGCCTTCGACGCCACGTTCGATCCCACCACCGACGAATACTTCGCGTTCGCCAGCCTGAACGGCGTAATGGCGCGCGAAGCGCTCGACGCGCTGAGCGGGGAAATCCACGCAACCGTCGCCAACACGGCATGGCAGGACAGCGCCCGCATTCGCCGCGCGGTGCTGGAACGGCTGGACCTGCCGCGTGCGCAGGGCCCCGAACTGTGGATCCAGATCCAGAGCGGGCGCGACGATATCGACGGCGACGGCAATGCGGCAGGCTACCTGCGCAAGACCACGAACTATGCCGGCGGTTTCGAATACGGGTTCGGCCAGTCAAAGCTGGGCATCGCGGTCGGCTATACCGATGGCGATACGCTGGTGGGCAGCCGCTCGTCCCATGTTTCGACCAAGGGCACGCACGGGCACCTCTATGCCGGAACCGACGCGGGCGCGCTGCGGCTTGCTGCCGGGGTCAGCTACGCCGATTTCGACGTAGAGACCGACCGCAACGTTGCCTTTGCCACGATCGATCAGGACCTGTCCGCCGACTATGGAGCGAAGGTCTATGGCGCCTATGCCCGCGCCGGGGTGCTGGTGCCGGTGGGCAAGGGCGCGATTGAGCCCTTCGCCGGGGTGACGTGGAATCGGTTCGACCGCGATGGTTTTGCCGAAGCAGGCGGGACGCTGGCCTTGAATGCCGCCGATAAAAAAGCCGACTGGACCTATTCGTCGCTGGGCCTGAAGGGGCACGTCGCGCTCGACCCCGCCGATGCAGTTGCGTTCCGTTTTGCCGCAGAGTGGCAGCATGCGCTGGACGGTCGTTCGACCGAGGCGACGATGGCGTTCGACGGTGGTCCGGACTTCACTGTGACCGGTTCGCCGCTGGCCAAGGACATGGGACTGATCGATGCGGGTCTCAACTGGACGATGGCGCCGGGCCTTGGGCTTGGCCTGTCTTACGGCGGCACCGTGTCGAAGCAGGGCTTCTCGCGCACCGGACGCGCGACGCTTTCGTTCCGTTTCTGATCGGGATCGCTTACAGAAAGGCGGGGGCGCGGCATGGCTGCGTCCCCGTTTTGCAAGAGCACGACCGCTGATTAATAGAAGTTGTCGGTGGGTTTGTCCGGGCGATGGAAGTAGAGTGTCACGTCGTTCGGGTATGCCCACAGATCCAGGTTGCGGCTGATAAGACTGGAACGATGCTCGATCCGTATAGTCATCGGATAGCGGACATGCATCTTGCAGCTCGCGGATGTGGGCCTAGGAGACCTGTGCGCGGGTGGGCGTAGAGTGCTGAAGGTTGTTTAATTTTCGGCCTATTCAGTGCTGGTTCCTGAGCCAGCCACGCCGTTGGGCATGGAAATGGTAATTTTCATGCCGCTGCGGCGAGAATATTCATGGTGCGTTTGAGGTTGTAGGCGATGGCGGTGAGGTGGACTTGGGCGGCGGCTTTGGCGAGACCTCGCCATCGCAATCGCCTGAGGCCGTAGCATCGCTTCCATGTTCCGAAGATCTTCTCGATCCGGCCCGGCACGCGCGATGGATCGGTTGGTTCCATTCATAGAGCTTGCGCAGCGTATCGGCTTCGTCGCGGCCCCACATGCCGGTAGCGACAATGCGGGGAATGCCGCCCTTGGCCCGCACGGCATCGCGAAAGTGATCGCCACGATAGGCACTGTCGGCAAACACCTCGCCGGGATTGTCGGGCAAAGCTCCAGGACCTGCCTTGCCGTCATTGACATTGTCAGATGTGTCCGAGATTTCCTCGACCACCGCCGTGTCCGCATCGGCGCCAACGTGGGCCTTGAAGCCGTGAACAGCCCGCTTCCCCTTGTGTTTTACCCAGCGGGCATCGTCATCGCCTTCGCTGGCGGACGCGATGATGGTGGCATCGACCAGTGTTCCGGTCTTGACCGACACCGCCTTTGATTTGAGCTGTATGGTCGCGGTTTCAAACAGGGCCCGGTCAAGTTTGTGCGCAACGAGCAGCCTGCGAAATCTGACGAAGGCAGTCCGCTCGGGCGTCGCTTCATTCGCGGAAAACTCGCAGAAGCGGCGAAACGAGGCTCGATCGTCGAGCGCCTCGGCCAGCTTCACATCGGACAGGTCGTACCAGATCGACAGAAGCAGAGCTCTGAACATCGCCAGCGGCGGCCAGGATGGCTCGCCCTTTGCAGCCGGATAGAGCGGATCAAGCAGCTCCGCGACCTGGTTCCAGTCAACCAGCGATACCAGCGCATCGAGCGAGGAAGCCGCACGCTTGCGCCCGGCAAAACCAAACTTCTCCTGTCCGATCGAACGCCGTGCCACCTGCCGCTCTCCTGCTGGGAAAGTCTATAGAATCAGCAATCAACGCCTCTGTCTAGGCCCACCCGCGCACAGGTCTCCTAGCCATTTCGTCGAATTGCTCTGTCAGGATCTTGCGCATCGAGGGCCTCGATCTCGTTCTCTGCGTCGGCCAGAACAAGAGGCATCTGGACTATGAATTTGCCAGCACCATGATGGATCGCGATGCCATACTCTAGGCAGATCACCCGCATCTGATTGATCGGTCTAGTTCTTCATGGGAGCATCCAGTCCGGAACACGATGCAAGGCTTGCAGATTGATCTGATCAGTGGCCCGTATCTCCACGAATCGCATCGTCGGTCTGGTCACGGCCATCGGCCGCATGGTGCTATAGGCAACGAGCCCTCGATCACACTGGTTAATCCCGGTGGCTCGCCCAGCCCTTCACCGTGACAATGGCCAGGAAACTCCAATCCCAGGCAGTCCAGAGAATGTTACCGGATCAAGTCGCCGGAACTCTTGCCATGTCACTGGACGATCCAATTGGTGCGGGTTAAAAGGGCCGATTACCAGAGTGTATAAGGGGAAACTTTCATCATGTCCCCTTGGACCGAATTCGTCTATTCAGCGACCCCATATCTATCCGGCACTTCACCGCCTCAAGAGCGGCGCGGTCTCCCGATAGGACTTTTGGATTCCACAATGAAAATACGGAATTGAAAATGAAGTTAGGCGATAAAGACATATACCGTGAGCATATATTGATATTGATGCTATACATAGGCTCTTGCATTGCCGGTTTTTTTGCATTTATTGAATTGACACAGTAGCATAGAAATGTATTTTATGAAGATTATGATATATGCCAATTACACAAAAGTCATTGAGTATTTTTGACTTCGAGGGTTTATTTCCAAACGAAGATAGTTGTGTGTCACACCTATTCAATTCACGATTTGGGCAAAACTATGCCTGCCCTAAATGTGATAAAGAAGGTCCGTGGTATTTAAATAAATACAAGCGCTTTGCATGCTCAAGATGCGGTTGTCAAATTTCCGGGCGTTCCGGAACGGTATTCTCCTATAGTAATCATCCACTGAGAACTTGGTTTCGAGCCATGCTGGTTTTCACTCATACTCGTACCGGGATTTCGAATGCCTTCATCGCCAGGCACTTTGGCTTTAGTCATGAAACATCTTGGAGGCTGGCAAACAAAATTCGCTCACACATGGCTTGGCATTGCGGCACTCCCATTTTTGGCGGTGCGGGCGAACATGTGGAGATAGATGAAACCCTAATCAGAGGCATCCGTCGAGGCGGAAAGGGTTCATGTCGCGCAATTATCTTCGGTATCTCAGATCGGAAGAGAGTTTCGACGATGATCGTTCCGAAACGGAATCGGGCAACACTCGAGCCAATAATCCGCGCGCGGATAAGACCTGGCACAATTATCAATTCCGACGGTTGGCGTGCCTATGATCATCTTTCGGAAATCGGCTTTGAACACATAAAATGTAACCATAAAATCGGCCAGTGGGTCAGTGAAGAAGGCGCTCACACGCGACATCTGGATACCTACTGGACGACCTTGAAGCGCTCAATCCGGGGAATACACCTTCATGTGAGCATGGACCATCTCGAAAAATATATAAAGGAGTGCGAGTTTCGGCACACATTCAGAAAAAAGCCGGCAGATATGTTTTGGGACCTGATATCAAAGCATCCACCACCGCTACCATTTTCTGGAAAAAGATACCGCAAGGGTTAAATGGTGTAGATTAATGAAGTAGAATACCATATTTCGATCTATGTCCGATTAATACCAAAATTTTTGAACCGAATGTGAGTTTAGTATTGCAATCATTGTCATCTGGCTGATCGAACATCAGTTCTTATCAACACGCCACTCTATCTGCTCGGTATTTTTCTTATGCCTCGCGACCGCTGTACCGCTCCTATGCTGATGGAGATCTTCAAGATTGAGGCGATGACAATTCTGCCACTTTGGCGGACCTAAAAATTCGGGGTGTATCCCCTTAGCATACGTGAATCAGTGATTCAGGATGTGTTAGAAGTCGTGGTCATAGACAGGGGGCGCGATGGCTACGATGACACTCACCGACAAGGAACCGCGTTCGCCTAAGGCGGATTTTGGGTTCGAGATTGATTTTCAGCGCGGTGTGGGTCCGGCTTCACGTGTGTTCACGGCGACCCGTGATTTCATTAAGGTCTGCGAAGCACTGGACGATGAGCTTGTCCGGTCGATTGATTCCAGCATCGAAACGATTCTTGTCCTCGAAGACATCGAGTCCGGTTCGATCAAAACGTGGCTGCGAAATGCGCTGTCTGCGACAGAGGATGACGCGCTCAAGACATTGGATTGGAAGCCGTAATCGGCAAATATCTGGTTCGAGCCAAGTATGCAGTCATTCGCTGGATTGATGATGACAGCGCGCCCCGCAGTTTGCCTGATTTGCGCCGTGAATTGCAGCAGATCGCACAGGATACAGATGTGCGTCATTTGCCGGACTACACGCCACCGTCACCCGGCGCGCTGATTGATGCGGTTAAGGGGTTCCAGGGGGTTAAAGACAGCCTGCTGCCGGGCGACAAGGCGCGCCTGCTTTCCGACGATGGCAGCATTCCTTTCGATCTGACAGTGACCCTCAACATAGACGATATTGAGGCGCTCGCCGTGGCGCGGTCAATTGAGGTTCCGCCTGCCGAAATGATCCTGCCGGTCAAGAAGCCCGACTACCTTGGGAGCAGTCAGTGGGAGTTGCGGCACGGAAAGCGAAACATCTATGCGCGTATAGAGGATTTGGGCTGGCTTGGGCGGTTCCAGAACCGTCAAGAGGATGTTCGCCCCGGTGACGCGCTCCGATGCGAGGTCCAGATCGAATATAACTACGGCTTCGACAACGAATTGATCTCCGAGCGCTTCACGGTTTTGAAGGTTATGGAGGTTCTGGTAAACCGCGTTGAGCCGTTACAACTTCCGTTCGAGGATAGTGATGATAACCCTTCGTGAAGCCATAGAGAGTGGCAAAATCGACCAGTTCATCGCCGAACACGAAGGCGATATTGGAGATCTGGACGCCTTCAATCGGACTGTGAAGGCAATGGCCGGAACGTCGAAAGAAGTTCCAGAAGCATCGTCTCCGGACGGTTCCGACGATTGAAGCGATACTCGAATTCTTTGACGTAGCGGTTCAGGTGCTTGGCGCTCACGCTGGTGTGGGTGCCGTTGATCGAGCATTTCAGATGCCGCCAGAAATTCTCAATCCCATTGACTGAAACCGTCTCGGCAAGGCGGTAATCGTAATAGGCATATTCTTCTGCGCCGTGGTTTACGCGAGCGTGGCGATAGCCGTGATCGGCAAGGTTCGAGTAGCTGCGCAGTTCGTCGGTGTGGACGTTGCCACCCGCTTCCACGTTGGCGGTCACAAACGGCACCAGAGTGGCGCGGCGCTGGTTCGGCACCACTTGGGCCACCACATCGCCGCCGCACTCCAGAGCGCCCAATACAACGGTCTTGGCGGCACTGCCACGGTTGTGCTTGCCCTTCTTGACGCCGCCCATGAGCGTTTCGTCAATTTCGACATTCGTGCCAGCGCCACCGATGGGGTGGTCACCGTCAACGTCCGCCATGTGATCGCGGATCAGCGAAGCCATGCGCCATGCAGTCTTGTAGGTCACGCCAAGCTGGCGCTGGAGTTCCTTGCCGCTCACGCCGTGGCGCGTGGTCGTGAACAGGTGGATCGCGTAGAACCACAATTGCAGCGGAGTGCGCGTCTTTTCGAACGGGGTGCCCACAGTCGGGTGCAGGTGATGGCCGCACCACTGGCACGAATAGGCGCGCTCTGCCTTGATGCGAAACCACTTCGAAGGGCGCTCGCACTTGGGGCAAGTGAAGCCTTCGCCAAAGCGAACGTCGAACAGATGCTGGAGGCAGGTTTCGTCATCAGGAAACTTGCGAAAGAACTGCGCGGTGGTGAGGGGCTTCGTTGTCATGCCTCATTGTATGCCACACCGAGTTACGTATGGCAAGGGGATACACCCCCAAACTACCCATGCAACATAGACAAATTTAATTTGGCAAACGGCAAGAGCATCGCAAGATTCTCACATTATACGATACTCGGCCGAGGTGACGCCCGAGCATCGCAAAAATCCGAAGGCGTTATCTTTACTGAGATTTATAATTGATGCTCATTCAAAGAGAAGCTCTTAGTGATTTATAAGGAAATTCCATCTTACCTTTAGCTTGCCCTCTGCATAAACCGGCCAATCAGGGTTATCGGAGGGTTGTGCACTATTCACTGACAAATAATTCGAACGGACCTGATGATGAGCGCTGCGCTAAAACTAAGAAGCAATTCCGGGCGTAGCGAAGACCGCCGAAATGTTGCCTTTTCTCTCTCTGCGCGGGTGAATGGAGAGAGTCGCGCATTTGAGATCGGGAATGTTTCAGAAAACGGAATCTTGCTCTCTGGGACCAGAGGCCTCCGAGTAGGTACGATAATTGAGTTTTCCATCCCCGAAGACGGTTGGTGCGCTGCGGAAGCAGTCCGATCAGAAGGAGGGGCGACTGGTTGTCGTTTTTTTCAACCTATTAGCCAAGCAGCGATAGCTTCGATGCTGTTACGCTCCCAATTCGCGCATGGATCAATCCGATCAGAATCGGAGCCGCAGAGCGGTGATGACAGGGTTCAGGATTCGGGCTCTAGATTGGTGCCAATTGATATGCGAGGCGCGGCTGTAATGCTATTTGTGCTCTGCGTGATGTTGGGCATTGTACTAGTCGGCTGACGCCGTACGGCGCTCATGTGGATGGATCATTATTCCGTGTTGCTTAATGCCAATTGACTATTGATTTCGCAGGGCATTTCGATTTGCCAGAAACCACTCATATGTTTGGGCAATACCATCTTCAAGCGGAATGCGGGCTTGCCAACCCATATTCGAGAGGCGCGAAACATCCATTAGCTTCCGCGGAGTCCCATCGAGCTTGCTGACATCGAAAGCAATGCGTCCCTTGAACCCGGTCGCCCGCGCGATGGTCTGGGCCAGTTCTGCAATGGAAACATCTCGGCCTGTGCCAACGTTGATATGACTCAGCATCGGTTGGGTGCTCCCGCGATAGATTTTCTCGTCTAGATCGATTAAAAACAACGACGCTTCAGCCATGTCGTCAACGTGAAGAAACTCGCGCCTTGGCGATCCAGTCCCCCAGATAACCACTTCCTCTAGATCATTTTCGGCGGCCTCGTGGAAGCGCCGCAGAAGGGCCGGGAGAACGTGCGAGTTTTCAGGATGGAAGTTGTCGCCGGGGCCGTAGAGGTTGGTCGGCATGACGCTGCGAAAGTCTGTACCGTATTGACGATTGTAGCTCTCACACAATTTGATCCCGGCAATCTTGGCAATTGCATACGGTTCGTTCGTCGGTTCGAGCGTTCCCGTTAGAAGGGCGCTTTCCGCCATCGGTTGGGGCACCGCGCGAGGATAAATGCATGAAGATCCTAGAAAAAGAAGCCGTTTGACACCGGCCACGAATGCCTGATGGATGACATTGCTCTCGATCATGAGGTTTTCGTATAGGAACTCGGCAGGGTATGTGTTGTTTGCGTGGATCCCACCGACTTTAGCGGCAGCGAGGATGACGGCATCAGGCTTCTCGATCTGCATGAACTGGTGGACAGCCGCCTGATCGGTCAGATCGAGCTCGGCATGACTGCGCACGAGCGGAGCGACGCCGGTTGTTGCAAGCCGACGGACGATGGCGGATCCCACCATGCCCCGATGTCCTGCGACATAGATCCTCACAGCGGCACCTCAGTTTTCCTGTGCCACGGGCGCATCGAAGCCGTGCGCCTTCAAAAGAGCATGTCGACGTGCGGTGTCGAGATCGGCAGCGACCATTTCCGCGCACATTTCCCGCGCCGAAATTTCGGGCACCCAGCCAAGCACCTCCTTGGCTTTCGCCGGGTCACCAAGCAAGGTCTCGACCTCCGCTGGCCGAAAATAGCGCGGATCGACACGCACCAGCACGTCGCCTGGTTTAACCGATGTCGTTACGTTGCCCGTTATGGCCTCGACGACCCCGATTTCCTGCGTGCCCGTACCTTCAAAGCGCAAGGAAATGCCTAATTCCTGCGCTGTCCAGGTAATAAAATCTCTTACCGAGTATTGCTGGCCGGTAGCGATAACAAAGTCTTCTGGCTTTTCCTGTTGGAGCATAAGCCACTGCATCCGGATATAGTCTTTGGCATGGCCCCAATCTCGGAGCGAATCGAGATTGCCCATAAACAGGCAGTCCTCTAGTCCCTGACTGATATTGGCGAGGCCGCGCGTAATCTTGCGCGTTACAAATGTCTCGCCACGGCGTGCGCTCTCGTGGTTGAAGAG
The DNA here is from genome assembly GCF_001028705.1 of Croceicoccus naphthovorans. Classification (NCBI taxonomy): domain Bacteria; kingdom Pseudomonadati; phylum Pseudomonadota; class Alphaproteobacteria; order Sphingomonadales; family Erythrobacteraceae; genus Croceicoccus; species Croceicoccus naphthovorans. The sequence continues at coordinate 3,037,612 of NZ_CP011770.1, forward strand.
GATGCCATTACAGGCATAGAGACCATAGGCCTCACGATAGTTGACCGTGATCCAGTAGGCATAAAGTTTCGCGACCGCGTAGGGTGACCGGGGATGGAAGGGCGTGGTCTCGCGTTGTGGCGTTTCCTGGACGAGACCATAAAGTTCCGAGGTTGACGCCTGATAAAAGCGGGTTTTCTTCTCAAGGCCAAGAAAGCGGATCGCGTCCAGCAGACGGAGCGTGCCAATTGCATCGACATCGGCGGTATATTCAGGGGCCTCGAAACTTACCGCAACGTGGCTTTGTGCACCAAGGTTATAGACCTCATCGGGGCGAACTTCCTGGACGATGCGCGTCAGGTTGGAGGTGTCGGAGAGATCCCCGTAGTGAAGTGTTAGATTGGGATCAGGGTCATGAGGATCTTGATAGATGTGGTCGATCCTTTGGGTGTTGAACGATGAGGCCCGCCGCTTGATCCCATGCACCTCGTAACCTTTGCCGAGTAGAAACTCCGCAAGGTAGGAACCATCCTGTCCCGTTATTCCGGTGATAAGGGCGCGTTTCGACATCCACTGCTCTTTCTGAAGGTTAGTTTAAGAAGGCGTGCTTTTAGATGTTCCTTAGCTCTAGCTTTACAAATCCGCCAATACCCTTGCACAGGTGGCTTTGGAGCGATCTACGAAATTGCTCAAGAATCTCGCAAAAAATCATTGATGCCAATAGGTGCATTGAGGCCGCAAACAAATGAGGACCAATATTGTCCATTGCCTTGAAATGGGCAGGCTGGAAATGTAACGGTTTTGCGCCGGTCACCTATCTCACTATGCCACCTTGGCTTCGAACGCGAGGGGCTGATGCCGCCCAGATATGAATGACGTCGACGGGTGTTGTAGAACCCCATTGATGTACTGGAAGATGGCAGCCTCAGCCTGACGTCTTGTTGGCCAGCTCTGACGCCAGATCAGTTCCGCCTTCAGCGATTTGAAGAACGTCTCGACGGCGGAGTTGTCGTAGCAGTTGCCCTTTCCGCTCATCGACGGTCGCAGGCCGTAGGCCTGTAGTTTCTTCTGGTAGTCGTAAGAACAATACTGGCTGCCGCGATCGGAATGGAAAAGGCAGTCTGGCGGGGCCTGTCTGGCGGCGGATTGCGGAGCCGCACCGCCATGTCCAGCGCCCGGATCGCCAGATCCTTCTTCATCCGATCGCTGACTGCCCATCCCACGACACGACGGCTATGCAGATCGAGGATGACGGCAAGGTAGAGCCAGCCTTCCTGCGTCCACACATAGGTGATATCGCCAGCCCACTTGCGGTTGGGCGTATCTGCGACGAAATCGCCATCGAGCCAGTCCGCTGCGACACCAACGCTCCGCATAACCGGTACAGATTGCCGGATAGTCGCAAGCAGTCGGGCCAATCAGTCGCGTCCGACATCGTGATAGCGACATTGCTTGGAGGCGCAGCCCTGTTTGCTATGATGGCATTGCGCGGCTGAGGAAGAGTCCCGCAACCTACCGGAGAGCCTCATGCAATCCGAGACCCCCGGAAAATATCTGTCAACCTGCCTTTGAGTTCTGACATGGACTGCGCTGTAAAGACTGTTGCAGTCACTGACGCCCCATCACGCCGCTTCCGAAAGCTCCTGCGGATCGCGCAGCGCATAGCCGCGGCCCCATACGGTTTCGATATAGTTGTCGCCGCCACAGGCCAGCGCGACCTTCTTGCGCAGCTTGCAGATGAAGACGTCGATGATCTTCAGCTCCGGTTCGTCCATCCCGTTGTACAGGTGGTTGAGAAACATTTCCTTGGTCAGCGTCGTGCCCTTGCGCAGGCTGAGCAGTTCCAGCATCGCGTATTCCTTGCCGGTCAGGTGCACGCGGGCACCGTCGACTTCGACCGTCTTGGTGTCGAGGTTGACCGAAAGCTTGCCGGTGCGGATCACCGATTGCGAGTGGCCCTTCGAACGGCGGACCACGGCGTGGATGCGGGCGACCAGTTCGTCCTTGTGGAACGGCTTGGTCACATAGTCGTCGGCACCGAAACTGAAAGAACGCACTTTCGAATCCAATTCCGAATTGCCCGAAAGGATCAGGACCGGCGCCTGCACCTTGGCGACGCGCAGCTTCTTCAACACGTCGTACCCGTGCATGTCGGGCAGGTTCAGGTCGAGAAGGATGATGTCGTAGTCGTAAAGCTTGCCCAGATCGAGACCTTCTTCGCCAAGATCGGTCTGGTACACGTTAAAGCCTTCGGTCGTGAGCATAAGCTCAATCGCCTTGGCCGTCGTCGGTTCATCTTCGACTAAAAGGATGCGCATATCACTAGCCCCGCTCGGAATTCGATCTTTTCAAAATCAAACGAGAGGTAACGAGAAATGGTTAACGCCAAGTAAAGTTTGGGTCGCCACATTTTCCGTAATTTGCGAGGAATGCTATCCAGTATTGTAAAGTGACGGACATTCGCTCCACGATAGATCGGCAGCAGTGCTAAACTACAAATTTGCTCCATTTCCGCATCAGATCTCGACGCTGCTCTAGGGCATCTCCACGCCGATAGGCCCGCTCGACCTCGCTGCCGACCTGATGGGCCAACGCTGCCTCGGCAATTTCGCGAGGGACTTCAGCAACGTCGGCTGCCCAGTCCCGGAACGATGATCTGAACCCATGAACCGTGTACCGACCAAGCCCCATTCGCCGCAAAACCTGCAGCATGCTCATGTTCGAGAGTGGCTTGTCCGGTTTTGCGCCGGGGAATAAATAAGCATTCTGACGCGGCAGTGCCTCGATCAGTGCGATAACCTGCTCACTCAATGGTACGCGATGCGCCCTACCGGCTTTCATGCGCTCAGCCGGGATGGTCCACACAGCAACATCGAGATCGAACTCATCCCATCTCGCATGGAGAACCTCGGATGTGCGCGTGGCGGTATGGATCGTCAACTCGAGGGCGCGAGAGGCGAGGCCGTCATTTGACCGCAGGCGCGATATGAATTCGGGAGCGTCCTGGTATGGCATTGATGGCTGGTGCCGTTTCGGCCCCTTGCGCACCTTTGGTAGCAGCAAGGCAAGATTGCCGCGCCATGCCGCCGGGTTTTCGCCGGTCCGAAGTCCCTTCAGTCGCGCCGCATCCAGGACGCGTTCGATCCGGCCACGAACCCTTGAAGCCGTCTCGTGCTTGTCGAGCCAGATCGGACGCAGGATCGTTTGCAGGTCTTCCAGATCGACGTCGCTTATCGACTTATCCCAGATCGGCCCACAGTAGGTTTCCAGAGAGTTGCGCCACTGCTGGCGGTGCTTCAGGTTTTTCCAACCGGCCTTCTGGAGGTCGACATAGTCAGTGGCGAACTCGCCGAATGTTGTCGGTTGCTCGGTATCATCGGTTTCAACAACGCGGTAGGACGTCGGACATTCGCCTTCGCTACGGCGCTGGTTCAGTTCCTCGGCACGACTTCTGGCTTCCGCCAGAGAGACGGTCGGATATGATCCCAGGCCGAGTTCGCGCCGGCGCCGCGCATGTTTGAAGATGTAGCGCCAGGATTTGGCGCCGCTCTTCTCGACATTGAGATAGAGCCCGCGACCGTCAGCGTGCAATCCCGGCTTGGTGAGGTTGCGGGCTGTAATCGCGTTCAGTTTGTTGATCGATCTTGCCATGGCAGTCAGGCAGCTTTCGATTGGTCATCGATGAAGGCGACGAGGTCTGCGTGACGGATCAGCGTCCGCTTCCCGATCTTGAAGCTCGGGATGGTCCCGTCGTTCATCAGTTCATAAAACTTGGTAGTGCCGATCCCGAGAGTGCGGGCGGCATCCTTTACGGCGTATGCTAGCGGTTCCACGTTCAGCTCCTTGTTGATGAAGGAGCGGGGAGCCCCCTCTTTGAAGAGGGCTCCCAATTAGGGTTATCGATTCAGCCGCGCAGCAATTGCGAACACCGCAGTCATGCTAGAGATTCGATTTCCGCCGTTCCTGATCGAGAACGCGTTCGTCGATTTCCGCCAGCATGGCACGATCAAGGATACCGATGTCGCATGTCTGCCAGCGCGGCGGCCCCGCCTGATCGGGCCAGACGAGCATCTCCAACCGGGAGACTGAGCCAAATTCTGGCCCGTCGTCCGATTCGAATTCACCGACGTAGACGTAGCGAAGGGTCAGGTCCGTGCGCAGGTCGAACAAGGTCAGCATCGCTGGAAGTAAGACCCAGCCACGACGCACATTCTCAGGATCGACGTCCTGGCTACTGGCCAGATCTGCGTAATCCGGCTCGCTGTCGTCCAGGGCGATACCGAGGACGGGTAGTATTTTCGACCATTGCTGGTCGCTGAGGCCGCTACGCAGGCGCGCGCAGGCCTCCTCCACATAGTAGGATGGCAGCATCATTCATCTCTCAATTTGGTTGGAGGGTCAGCGTGACGTCGCGAAAGCGCGGACATCGCGGAGGATCGAAGCTTGCGCCCGGCCCTGCGGATCGTCGCCGTTCAAGGGCTCGCCCCAAAGCAAACCCAGCTTGAACGCGACCTCGCCGAGCGATGGTGCATCGGTCTCGAGAATTTGCTGCTCGATCGCCGCCAGCCTTTGCTCAGTGGCAGGCTCGCGCGGTTCAGTTTCGAGAGTGTGGATGATTTCGTCGCGCAGCGCGACGAGGTGGTGCCATACCGCGGACGCGGTGTTACTCGGCTCAACAGCCATGGATCGACTCCTGTAAAGTCATTCGTGGTCAGGACCGGTCGTGGGTTGCCGCCCGCGGTCGGTCCGCTTGCTCCCTCTCGGGAAATCTCGAATTAGGAATCCTCGAGATTCCGCGCAAGGGCTGCGGGCCGGAAAAGTTTCTCTAGCCAAGCTATAGAGAAATAGGTCCGTGTTCACCGGAGGCAATCCAGCGGGCTCACGACTGCGCGCGAAATTTCCGGTCTGGTTAGGTAAGATCAAGCTGCATCACGCGCCATCGAGAAGGCATGGTTGGCCGGTAGGTGAAGATCTGAGGTCGCCCGCTTCCCAACCTTTTTTGAAGCCGGCTCCCTTCCCGCGTCGGGCTCAGGATGTGGACCAGCTTTTAGATTGGGCCATTTGGTGTTGGAAAGATGCGTCGAACTCTAAAACATGACTACGGAGTTCCGCACGGAACTCCCTCCCCTATATCAAGAAAAAAATACTCCTTAATAATGTTTTAGAGAGAGAGAGAGAGATCACCACGTTTAGATAAGATAAAACATGACTAGAGAGAACTTTTTTTTATATATAGGCAAGTTAGGTGACGTCGTGTTCCAGAGTCATGTTTTAGACACTCAGGCTATCAGCAGCTCAAAACCCCGTGGCAATGGCCGCTCCCATGCTCTGCGCCTGGACAGGCAGTGCTTGCCAATCAGCCTGATGGTATGCTCACTAGTCCAGTACTCCTTGGCCAAGCTCCTGATCGTATCGCCAGATTTGATGTCATCCAGAATGCGAAACTGGCTCACCAGCGGAATCGGGGACTGCTTGCCGGGCCGCATGTTTGCCAACGCAACGGCATCTGGTCGAGAAATGCTCATCCAGTTCTGGGCGACCTCATCACGCAGTTCGTTGGTATCAGGCAGCGCAAGTCGCGCCTTGTAGAATTGTTGGTTGTGAGCACCCAGGTTGTGGATCAGCCATGTATCCGAAAGACCAGGGGTAGCAATCAGAACGGCTAGTTCCCGTCTCAATTCATCGGGGAATGAAGGATGCAGCCAGCCGCCACGCCTCACCAACCGCAGCTTGCGATCCGCATCAACACCAGAGTTGAGCAGTCCGACGTCAAATTTCATAACCAAGCCCCGGTTGAAGATACCATTTCTGCACCAAAGTCAGGTCATTGGATGCAGAGACGTTCACATCTGAAGACCGATGCGTCTTGGCCATTTACAGACGAAGGCTCAAGCAACCGGGCAGGAACCTGACTGAACAGCCTCCGACGTTGCCTTCGGGCGGGAACCGAGATCGCGTTGGCGAAATTGAGCACGCGAGATTTGGCTTAGCGGATAGGCGTCAACTGCATATGCTCTAGAATGCCCGCTAAGGTACCACCAGACTCGAAAGCAGCGTCGGCGCATCCTTTATGCGGAATAGGTTGTCCGCCGTCAGCACCAATGGCACAGATTTGAGGTTGTGATTTAAGGAGGATTTGGGCTTCGTCGTAGTGACGAAGGAACGAAGATGAAGCCCAAATCCTCCTATTCAAAATCGCCGTCGAAGGCCCCTGCGGAGCAGGTGGTGAAGGATATCCGGCGGCAGACCCGGCGGCACTTCTCTGCCGAGGACAAGATCCGCATCGTGCTTGAAGGCCTTCGCGGCGAGGACAGCATTGCCGAGCTGTGCCGCAAGGAAGGCATCGCGCAAAGCCTGTACTACACCTGGTCGAAGGAGTTCATGGAAGCGGGCAAGCGCCGCCTGGCGGGCGACACTGCCCGTGCCGCGACCACCGGCGAGGTGCAGGATCTGCGCCGCGAAGCGCGTGCCCTGAAGGAATGCGTGGCCGACCTGACACTCGAAAACCGTCTGCTGAAAAAAAGCATGATCGCGGATGGGGGCGACGACGAATGAGGTATCCCGCATCCGAAAAGCTCGAGATCATCCGGATCGTCGAGCAGTCGCACCTGCCCGCCAAACGCACGCTGGACAAGCTCGGCATCGCCCGCCGGACGTTCTACCGTTGGTATGACCGTTATCTTGGGGGCGGGCCGGAAGCGTTACAGGATCGGCCATCGGCGCCGAGCCGCGTGTGGAACCGCATCGGTGACGACATCCAGAACCAGATCATCGAAATGGCGCTGGAAGCCGACGCGACCAATCTCAGCCCCCGCGAACTGGCGGTGCGCTTCACCGACGAGAAGCGCTACTTCGTATCGGAATCCACGGTTTACCGCCTGCTCAAGGCGCACGATCTGATCACCAGTCCGGCCTATGTCGTGATAAAGGCCGCCGATCAGTTCCACACCAAGACTACCCGCCCGAACGAGATGTGGCAGACCGACTTCACCTACTTCAAGATCATCGGGTGGGGCTGGATGTACCTCTCGACCGTGCTCGACGACTTCTCGCGCTATATCATTGCCTGGAAGTTGTGCACCAACATGCGTGCCGAGGATGTAACCGAAACGCTGGACCTCGCCTTGGCGGCTTCCGGCTGTGACAGCGCCACGGTGCTGCACAAGCCCCGGCTGCTCAGCGATAACGGCCCCAGCTACATCGCCGGCGAACTGGCCGAATATATCGAGGCCAACAAAATGAGCCATGTCCGCGGCGCTCCCATGCACCCGCAAACCCAGGGCAAGATCGAGCGCTGGCACCAGACCCTGAAAAACCGCATCCTGCTGGAGAACTACTTCCTGCCCGGCGACCTCGAAGCCCAGATCGAGGCCTTCGTCGAACATTACAATCACCAGCGCTATCACGAGAGCCTAAATAACGTGACGCCCGCCGACGCCTACTTCGGCAGGGCCCCGGCCATCATCGAACGACGAGAAAGGATCAAGCGACAGACCATCGAATATCGGCGCTTGCAGCACCGCAAGCTCGCCGCCTAACATCAACCCCCAGACGAGGCCCGCACTCCGCTAATCTACGCCGCGAGTTGTGCCGAATGTTCTGACGACGAACAGTATGCCTGAAACAATCATACCTCAGCCTCTACTGCCGATCTCGCAATCGCAATTGCCTCTTCGAATCTGAGCCTCGTCGGCTGTCGGAGCCGAGCCAATTTGAACGCTTTGGAGAAATGCGCGAGAATATCTTCGTCTGATTTCTTCGAACGGATTTCGGGTAGCGCCAAACTCGCCAACTCAATCAATGGGATATCCCGGTGCGATCTCCAGTCGGATCTTGAGGGCCTTAGGGGTACGATGGTCTCCGGGCTCGAATGCTTGGAAAAAAGGACAAGGCGATCCCCATCGTGCGACCGTCGGCATTCGGCTGGTACCGCAGCAACGACCCTCTCCTGAATTATCCTTCCCGCCTTTTGCTTCCCGTGCGCGCGGGCGACCCGCTCGACAACTAAGTCTAGGTAGACAGGTCCTTCGAGTTCGATGACTTCCCCGACGATTGATTCCAGCCGTCGTTGATAGCCATCTTCATAAATCTGATCGCCATCGCCTTCGGGCACTGACAACTCGGAAAACTGGTACTCTTGCCCCACCTCGTGAAGGGGCAAACGATAAACCGCTCCAGGCGATTCCATGGACCGATCATTCGAGGTCTGCGGCTCATCTTGACCAGGCGAGGTGGCAAGCTGGTGAAGCCCCCTTCCTCGGCTTTCCACCAACCCGCGCGAATGGAGCGAGTTGCCGCGCGATGGAGAAAGTGCGTTATTAACAAGCTCCTCCCATTTCTCTTCGTGCGGCCTGAATGCAGCAGTTTCGCGGTCTGCAGGTGACAGTGGAAGGTGGTCAGGCAACGTCCGCTTCAGCTGGGCGTTGCTCCAGACCTGTCCATCCGACATCAACTGCAAAATCTCCGCCTGAACTTGGCCTTCAGTGACCCTGGTCGAGTTGCGATCCTCGTCCTCAGCAGGCGAATGCTGAGCAGCTTCATCATTCGTGGTGGCCTGGTTACCGTCACTAGTGTCAGCGGTTTCATCAGGCGCGAAAGTTTGCTCTGCGTCGTCACCTCCAGCTGCGTCAGTAGTACGCCAGGTACGTTGCTCAACATGTCGACTTGTCCACTCGTCGAAACCGCCAACTGGCTGAATGCCACGCTCGGATAAGAATCCGACCAGTTCCTCCAGGACTTGTCCTTGGTCCCTGACGAAACGAGATGCGAAGCATCTCCAGACCGTCCAACCAGCTCTTTCCAAAATACGCTGCCGGTTCATGTCGGCGGCCCAGCGATCAGGGCCGTGATATCTATCGCCGTCGCATTCAATGGCGACACGCCGGTCATTCTCGCCCTCGACGACGAGGTCGATCCTAAAGTCCCCTACCTTGACTTGGGTGTCGACCCTGTACCCTCTCTCGACCAACAAATCATACATCTCGCGCTCAAAATCGGACTCACATTTTTCTCGCCGATCCTTGGCCTCCTGACCATCAGAGGGAAACGGCATACGGAAATGATCCAGCAGCGCGCGCCTTAGCTGATCGGAATGGCGCAAGGCCTCCACATCAATTGAGCGCACCAGATAGGTCCGGTCACATGCCCTCGAGAGGGCGACATTGAAGCGTTGCTCAAATCGCACTCCGGACAACGCGCTGTCGCCAGTCTGTGCCACAAGGGAAATGAACATGATGTCTCGTTCATCGCCTTGGAATGCGGTTGGGTCACCAACGCGGAGGTGATGCTGCTCAATCACCTCAGGTCCCAGTTTTTGCTCAATGAGGCTATAAATGTGAGCTGCCTGTTTTTGACCTAACAGGGTTGTTACGCCGATCGTCCTCTTTGCCATCATAGGATCGGACGTGATTCTCTCGATCTCTTCGACGATGTAGGCTGCTTCAGGAGGATTTATGTCTCCCTGACGATAGCCGTCCTCGATCCGAACGTCGATTAGCGGAGGATCAAGCCGTTCCGAGGCAGTGGGTAGCCGAAGCGGGTTCAGGCGGTGATTGTAGAACTGCGCCTTAGAAAATTCGATGATGGGCGCGACACAACGGAAATGTTCGGTGAGCATGATCGCCCCACCGGCGAAAACAACCTTACCCAGATCATACAACGATTGCTCTTCGCGAAGAGAAGCACGGTAGTCAGGAACTTGCCCTGAAAGATGTCGAACCGCTAGTTCATCCGCTCTCGCTTGATCGCGCCCTACAAGGTCGGGACTCACCTGCTTATCGTCGCCAACAATGAGGATGGTCTTGGCTCGGAGAAGAGCTGGCAGTGCCGCCACCGTCGACTGAGATGCTTCGTCAACAATAACGAGATCGAACAGCCCCAAGTCTGCGGGAAGCGATTCTGAAACCCGGTAGTGCGGCATGATCCAGCATGGCAAAGCACCTTTTGCGCGATCAGATGCCTCACGTGCTTGGCGTCGGTATCGGCCTGCACGTTTCCCGGTGCCCCGCCCGATCCTTCGAACGGCATCGGCATAAGCGGCGAGTGCCGCCTTGACCCCGTCGCTAGCCTTCTTGCTAAGCTCAAGCCATGTGCGCAGCTCTATCGAACGTTCGTATGCTCGCTTGAGCAGTGTCTCCTTCTCATTGCGATCATAGCCAAGTTCCCTGAGCCGATGATGCTTGTCGTTGGCATCCAGCCAGCGCTCTAAGCGGCGGAGACGCCACCGGTTCTCCCAATCGCCAGGCAAGAGCTCATCTTCGACACCATTGACCGGATTTGACCTTAGACGCCGCGCCCATCGTCGGGCGCCAGACATCTCGATGAGATCTGTCACCGCAGCAATCTTTTCAAAAGCGTCGCATTTCGCTTCGATCTCTCGCAGGCGCGTTATGAGAGAGGTCCACGCTTCAGAAAGGGTATCGATTGAGACTTCCGGGCTTCCCAAACGCGTTACCGCTAGGGCTCGAAGCTCCGTGCTGACTTCGTATTCACAAGAATCCAACTCTGAACGGAGCGAAGTGCGCAAGCTCTCAGCGTCGGCCAATCGATATCGTAAGAGGTGTGCGTCAACGGCATCGAGCAGATGGCTGATTGCTTGCTGATCTCCATCCCGCAGGGCTGAAAACGAGACAAAAATGGCATCGACGATAGACCGGATTTCTTGGCGGCTTGCGATCAATGCATTGGCAGCGTCTATGTGATCGAACTGGCGCCTTGCGAGTTGCGCCAAGCCTAACTCTTGCCCCTCTAGCTGATCGCCAATTCCGCCGGCCACCACGTTGTTCCAAGCCGCCTGAAAACGCCGAACTGAGGCTCGTGCAGCCACAAATCGCTGCACGTCGCTCCATGCTTCGGCACCTGAGGCATGCTCACCGAGCACGGTGACTTCACCCAATTGAGCTTTGAGTTTTGCCGCGAAAATCCCGCTAACAAGACCCAATGCAGGTTTGCCGTCGGCCTTCCTTTCGATGGCAGCAAGGAACTTGGGATCGATCAGCGCCTCCTCCGGTACGAATACCGGCCTGGTCAGGAAATATTGATACTCGGTGCCGAGCCGTAAAGCCTCTTCACGTAAGCTTTCGAAGGCACTCAGTCGGTTGTCTGGCTCGGCCTCTCCAATGCATTGAAGCAACTCATTGGTCCAAGGATAGGGCGCTCCTGCCACCCGTTGCTCTTCGGCAGACAGCGACTTCAATTTGGCCGTGAGGTCCCGCAGACGCGAAACAGTGTCGTCTCGATCTTCGCGCAAAGCCGGAAGTTCACCCCTGCTAATCCTTTCCCGGATCTGCTCAGCTTTCGACAGATCCTTGTGCGCATTTAGGAGCGCTTCAACTGTGGGAAGGCGTTCAAGGTCCGGAAGACGCGCGTTTATATAGACGAGGTCGTCGCCTACGACCCTCCGAGCCGTCCTGAGTTCGGCGATGTCGGAATCGGAAAACGCTGGATCGCAGGATGAAGACACATCGAGATCATCCGGCATCCAAGCTGTTAGTTCCGGCGAGGCTGCGACCAGCCGGGCGGCGCGAATTGGTTCGTAAGTGTCGCCATCCAGCGTGATTGGCGAAATTGCCGCGCGACCAATCTTGTCGACCTCTGTATCGATCAGCGCCAGTTGCCGGTGCAGCCTGTCAATCTGCTCGTCGAGATCATCGATCTCGTCCTGCAACTCGTGGCGCCGCAGGCGTTGGAGCTTTTCGGCGATGATATCGACGGATTCCTGAAACTGTTTGAGACCGTCCCGATCGCTTTCGAGCAGGCTCACCGCGAGCGGACGCACCGCTTCCGGTAGTTTGTCTCGCAAAACCTTCAGTGCGGGCGCCTTTTGCGATGTGACCAGGACGCGCTTACCGAGGGCAAGGTAGTGGCTAATGATATTTGCAATGGTGTGTGTCTTGCCAGTCCCCGGCGGCCCTTGAACAACTACACCAGGGCGCACTTCCAGGCGCTGCACCACTTCGACCTGTTCTCGGTTGAAAGGCAAAGGAAAGAACAGATCCTTCCCTTCACCTGTCGAGGTCGTTACACCGGGAATGCTGGAGATGCCGCGAAACTCGGGGTATTCCTCTTCGCTCACCGCATCGGCGGGCTCAACAAGCAGGGAGGCCACTGCGCTCGGCAGCTCCGGCGCCTCTTCCCCGTCTTCAAGAAGTGAGCGGAACCGGCGCAAATCTTCCATCAACTGCGTGGCACGACGCTCTCGCTGGAAGAATGCAAAGGCATCGCCAATGCGGAACTGTGGTTCGACCGAAGGGATGATCCCGGACTGCGGTGGATCCTGATCGGGAAGGTACACAGCGTCAGGGTCGAGCAAGGCAGCGGCTTGGCGAAGCGGCGGCGCAGACGTCTCCGAGGCGAATGGAGACAGGCTCTCTTCCTCCAGTTCGTCAAGAAACTTCTCGGTGGCAGAGCGCCATTGATCGAGCGCACCCAGCCCCATCTTGTCCAGAGCATCCAGTTCGAGGCCAGGATCGGCTTCCATGCGAGGCCTCACCTCAATTGCATGGGTCAACTCATTCAGGCTGATTTCCTGCGCTACAGTCAGCAAGGGGTACCGCAATCGCTTGCCGTCACGAAACAGCGTAGCGAAGCCGATGCCGCACGTAAGCTCAAGCGGGATATCGCTAACGCCTTCGAGTTGCTGGCGCAGCATGAACAGCGCATTATAGAGCGCGATTGTCGCGCGGCGAGGCGTCTCGGTCTCGACCCAACTCGCCCAGGCATTTTTCAGCCAATACTCGAAAAGGAGTTCGACCTCCTCGCGCTCGGCAAAGTGCTCGAACGAAACATGCTCGGGAGCATCTTCGGCCGCGATCAAGCCAGCCTCAACAAGGACGGCTCCTGCGACTTCGCTCTTTAGTCGCGGCTCGCTTTTTGGATCGTCGCGATAGGTCAACCAGACCGATAGCTCAGCGTCCTCCGGGGCTGGCGGCGCCTTCTTTGGCAACCGGTCGACACGCAACCATATCGGATCGTCATCACGGCCCACGTCGAGCGCGACGCCGGGCAACCCTTGAAGCTCAGCGCCGGTTTTCCGGAAGGCCTTGTGGTCCTGATAATCCAGCACGGTCTTCAGCTTGTCGCGCTCGGTGGCTTCGACGTAGTCGATCAGGTCAATCAGGCGATTGATTTCGGGTGCGACTGGAGCGTGCATCAGCCGTTCGCCCTTTCCTGATTGAGCCGGAACAGGCGCGCCAGAATCTCGTCGTCGGTCAGCAAACCGGCGCGGTAGTCGTCGCCCCAGCCGTAGGCTTCGGCAACCGCTTCATCGAGCGCGCGGTGGGCGTGGTCCAGCCATGCGGGGCGGGCATTGTAGAGGTTGGTGAGGGTGCGCTTCTTCAGCTCTCTCGCGGCGGCCTCGTCCTTTGGCAGGATGCGGTCGGGATAGCCTTCAACCACTTCGGGGACGCGCTCGACCAAGTCTGGCGGATTGAGCCAGTTCTCGCGCATTTCATTGAGCCGGGACGCGGCTGTTGCGATGGCTTGCGCTCGCGGATCATCGGCATAATCGGCGGTCGGGACATCGGGCGTAAGTCCTACCGGGAAAGGGAATGTCGCGAATACCGAGGTATGAGTATACCTTGGACGGTCTTGGAGGTCAGAACCCTTCCGCAGCGCCCAGAGCTCATGGAACCGGCACTGCAAAATACCAAAGGTCGTATCGTCATCACGCGGGATTACGATCAAGTTCTTGTCTGGCAGTATCGGCAGTTGGAGCCATACGAAGATCCGATACTGAGCAGTTTCTGGCGTGACGAGATATCGATCAACCGCATGGATCTTTGCCCGCATTTCTGGACGTGGCCAATGGGGTTCCCACCATCGTGGGCCCGCCCGATCGCCAAGCTCCGCGCGAAGCTCTGCAATTGTCTTTCCGTCCTCGTCATTGGTTGTTCGGATGTGTTCGAACGGGCTCGCGAATGCGGATGCGTCTGCTTCGCTAAGGCCGAGCGGTAGATCGATGAGCCAAAAATCCCTTGGACGCCCGGTTACATCATCTCCGTTCCAGTATGGCTTCAATATCTCGCTGTTAGGCAAACCATTGGGGTTTGTAGGCTCAGCCAACCATACTCTCGCCATCCCTCCCGGAACGTCGAAAGGACCACTCTTCTGGATCCCAAGATAGGCACCATTCCTGTTCTCGGGTACCGCACGCGCCAATGTTAGATTTAGTCCAGTGGTCAAATCCGGGTTGATTGAATCGACCTCCTGGCCGTTGAGATAGGCTGCCTGCCCACTGTCACCAAAACAAACGAGCGATACGTCGACTGCCGCGCCATCGATGGTCCATTTCTCTTCGCTCCACGCCTCGAAAATCCGCGAGTCATTTAGAATGCGCTTCATGACTGGAAGGTTCGTATTCTTTCGGATGGAGTTCGTGGCAACCAAGCCCGCTCGCTCACAGCGCCCTTCGGAAATTTTCTCTCTCGCCTTCTCAAACCAGTAACAGGCAAGGTCGGTGAAACCGGGCAATCGCCCTTCAAATGCAGCCCGAATTTCTTCCGTCTCTTTCACGCCCAGCAGACGCTTCATAAGCTTTGCGCCTAGGAAAGGTGGATTGCCGACAATTGCATTTGCATCCGGCCATTGTGTTTCCGCCCCATCGGGTGCCAAGATCGCATCTCTGCACTCGATGTTCCCAAGGCTGCGAAGGATCGGGTTTTTGGCGGCCTCAAACCCATTGCGGCGCATCCACTGGATTTCTCCAATCCAGACCGAGACTCGTGCTAGTTCTGCAGCGTAGGGATTGATTTCAATTCCCATGACGTTTTCCGGCCCGCTTGAGGGAAAGCGTGCAGCAAGCGCCGGTGAGAGCGCTTCGGCCTCAAGGTTCGTGCGATGCTCGATATCCTTGAGCGCCAGCAAAGAGAGATAGAGAAAATTGCCCGATCCGCAGGCGGGATCAAGGACGCGGAAATTTCGGAGCCGTTCGTGCCACTCAGCCTGATGGCGCTTGGCCTCGGTCTCTGCCCGCGTCCTCGCGCCGCCAGTGGCTTTTTCGGCCTTGGCCAACGCTTCCTCGATCTTTGCCCGAACCACATCCCATTCCGCCATTAGCGGGCGAATGATGACCGGCTCGACAATCTGCATGATCTTGTCGCGATCGGTGTAATGCGCACCCAACTGGCTGCGCTTGTCAGGGTCCAGCCCACGCTCAAACAACGTGCCGAGGATTGACGGATCAATCTCCGACCAGTCCAGAGCGGCGGCGGCAATCAGGTTGTCGATATCGGCGCGTTCGAGGGGCAAGGCGCTGTCTTCATCGAATAGGCCCCCATTGAACCATTCGACTCTAGTGAAGCCGACCAGTCCGCCGGTCTTCATTGCCCCGAACAGGATGGCTGCGTTGGTTGCGAAGCTATCCGGCTTCCCGACGCTGGCCTTGAGCATGGCAGTGAACATGTGGTCGGGCAGCAGGCCAACGTCCTCGGCGAACATGCAGAAGACGAGCCGATTGACAAAGTGGGCGACGGCATGGGCCTCATGCCCGCGCGCGCGCAGACGTTGGGCAAGCTGGGAGAATTCCTCTGCCGCCTCTTCGGTCAGCATCTGGCGCGTCTTTGCTGGCTTCAGCCGTTCAGGATCGAGGAAGCAATTGCGCAGGAGATCGCGGGTGGCGCCATCGAGCAGATCATCCAGCGCGAATTCGTGGACCTCCTGCACCGTGTTCGTCCAGTTGGTGTGGATGCGGAAGCGGTCCATGTCACTGACGATCAGCAGCGGCGGATTGTCGAGCGCGATGGCATATTGCTGCAATTGGGCGAATGCGCGGTCGAGGTCCTTCTTCTTGCCCTTGTATTCCCAGGCGAAGCATTCCTTGCGCCAGACATCTGCCCAGCCCTCGCCCCCGCCGGTTTTGGAAGCGCCCTTTTCAAAGGTGAACCATTCGCCCTTGGGGTCGGCGGTGATCGGGTCTTCGATGTCGAGCAGGCGGCAAATGTCGTTAAAGTGCGACTGGGAAGCCGTACGCTCTTTCAGGTCAACGGCGCGCCATTTCTGGATAAATTCTGCAGGGGTCATGGGTAGTGGTTACTCCGCAGCCTCTAGCTCTTCTTCCGCGTAGTAATCCTCTTCGTCATGGTCGGATGGAACCTCGGCCTCTTTCAAAGCCTCCTTGCCCATCGCGTTTTCGATGATGGTCAACAGCCTCTGGCGCCGATCATCCATGAACCCCTCGAAGTCGTCGGCATGCAGATAGCTTTCCTCGATCTCGTGGCTCTGGAGGATCGCGGTCAGGCGATCGGGGGCAATCGCCGGATTGTTGTCATTACCCTTGGTCAACCTGCCCAGATAGGAGGAAGGGGCAACACCGCCGAGCATCCTGTTGGTGCCAGACGCAATCGGCGTCTTGTTGACGATGCTGTTGTAGATCTCCGGCCCAATCCCGACACTCTTGCACCACGCTTGCGGGAAGATGTGATGGATGTCGACATTCTCATCGAAGAACACAGCCTGGTCATAGGGCTGGCCTGACTTGAAGTCCTCCGCCCCGCATTTCATCAGCAGAGCATGAACACCCTTGTAGGCTGCCGAAAGCCTTGAGCGAAGGGTCCGCAACCTGCGCTCCTCAAAGCTGGCTCGCTGAACAGTCTGAGGCTCTGCGCCGCCCGACAGCCAAGGCTTGAAGTCGCGAATGTCGAGCGCGAAGCGGCTTTCAACCGCCGAACCATACAGCTCCCCAAACACTCCGGACCAGTACCAGCGGGCCAGCTTCTGCCGGACTGCGTCGTTTTCCCAGGCATTCCCAAGCTCTGCCAAAATCGCCGCAAGCGGGACAAGTTGGGTCTGATAGGGAAGATCCCGCGCCTTGAAGATCTTCAGCGAATGGAGAAACTTGGCTGCCGCGATGTAACCCGCTTCAACCTTCGGCGCGAACTTCTGGTATGCCGACAATGGAACCTGGAGCAGGCTGTTGCGCGTTGCGCTGATTGCCGGCGGCTCCTTGCCCGCTGCGGCCGCCGCTTCCCGTACCTCCTTGGTATATAGCAACGAGATCGCCTGCAGAAATTCGACGGGTTCGATCTTGTCTAGCACTGGTTGGCTTGAGACCAGTCGCTTACGGCGTTCCTTCCAATCGTCGCGCAGGTGGAATTCATCTGCCGCATACATCGCGGTCACAAGCTCGAATGCGTCGAGCGGCTTTCCGCCTGTGTTCACCTTTTCGAAAACGAGGCAGACAGCTGCCCTGCTCGTGTCCTTGCCCAGTTTGATAACCGGCACCTGATACTGGGTAAAATTGTTGACGACCTCCTGCATGAAGTCGTTGACCAGTTTGAGATGCTCCGCGCGCTGGGCGAGATCCTTGTAGATCCAAGCTGTTGCGGCCTGATTCCAAATATGCGCCTCAAACATTCGGTCGATCGGGAAATGCAGGTGTTCGAACTCGTTCTCCTCGGTTGAAAGATCGAGCTTGATGTCCCGGCCAAAGTTCTCGCGGATGATCCGGTCTTCGGGGACCGGCACAATGGCTTCGCTGCGCGGGACATCGGGATCGAGCGCTGCGCGAATATCGAAGTAGAAATGCAGCTTGATCGGTCGCTTCTTCACAGTCTGAGTTGAGACTGGAACGGTTGTGTAAGTCGACTGGTAGAGCGAGGTCATGCGCTGCTGGCCATCAAGCAGGTAAGCCTCGATATCCTTGGAGGGAGAGGGCGCGCCCTCAACGGGGCGAACCGCAAACGACACTTCGCCAGTCGCATCCAAGGTCATAAGCGCACCCACTGGGAAGCCCTCAGAAATCGAAGCCAAAAGGTCGGTGATGCGATCTTGGTCCCAAACCCATCCACGCTGAAAATCTGGCAGCTGAAGCTTGCCCTCATGGCATTCGCGCATGAGGTCGCTGAGCTTGTATGGATTGGTCTGAAATGACGTCGTCAAGATTGCCCCCTGCCAACCGATTGGCGATGAATTGACTTTATAGAGAATTATTTAGCAAGAACGTAATGGACGAAATCTGTCTCGATCACTCCGTTTGGTCTATTGAAACGTCATTCTTGCACCACCGATCTGCACCCTCATGTCTCTAAGAGCTTCAAGGCAACGATGCTGGCACGAGCCGATAATGCCTCTGCGACCGGCGCGACCATTTCCTCAGCCGGATTGCCGGGCACCTGAACACCCTTCTCAATCTCCGCCCTCACCGCTTCAGTAAGGTCAGCCAACCGGCGACGGATGAAAGGCGCACCCAGCCCGGCCTCTTCCGCGAAGCGCGCGACGTTCCCGATGTCGAATTCCTCCACGGTCGCGGCGCGGCCAAATCGCATCGCGAGCTTTGGCGAGAGTTGCTTCCACATGTGTGTGGCGACGACATCGTAAAGCGGGGCAAGCGCCACTTCGCCGTTCTCAAGTCTTAGCAGGCTGTAATTCTTCGCGTGAGCGTCGGCGTTGCCGATGATGAGGTTGAAGATTGCCGCGTCGGCAAGTTTCAGCACTTCGCGTGCGGGTCGAGTGGCAGCGCTACGCAACAGCGCAAAGCCGTCCCGAAAGGTCGGTCCACCCTCTGCCGCGTATTTTCGGTTCGAGGGTACGCCAAGTGCTTGGGCGAAGTCTTCCTGGTGCAGTCGGTGTGTTTTTCCTTCAACCGAGATGCGATCATAGCGTTCAACCAGCAGGAACGGTTTCCCCGCAGCAGTGCGCCACTCTGCATGGGCTGCATCGATACCCACGGCGCGTGCCAAAGCGAGGCAGAAGGCCTCATTCGCAGCCAGGTAGGGAAAGCGGTCCGGTTCGGGCTTTATTAAATGGGTAGAGGGTTCGCCCGGACGAGGGATCGCGATGCCTCCTTCTGCGGTGAGCACCACGGGCAGTTTACTCTGAGCCCCTGCAAGGCTCAGCCTTGCGCCGCCCTCGCCTGCCAGCATGGGCACGGAAGGCAAACGGTTGAATAGTTCCGCTAGCTCGCCCTCTAGGAGTGGTTCTGGAGCGGTCGTGGAGTAGGCTTGGAACAGCTCTTCCCCCTCGGGCAGGAAGGCCAGAGTACCCGCAACATCTCCGCCCAAGGCCTCGAGCAGACGAAATGGATTGTCAGGCGAAACCCCAAGTGCCCGGGCGATAGCGGTGCGCTGACCTTCTTCGGGAAGCAGACCGCCAAAGACCGCCTTGCAGGCATGGTCCCCAAATGGCCCTTCCTGCTTAGGCATTGCGTGGGAAAGTGCCGGTGCCTTGTCGTCAGCGAGCCATTCCGGCAAATAGACGAAGTGCATCGCACCACCCTTGTCGATGGACAGTTCGCCCGCCTGACGCTCGCCCCACCAGACAACCAGCGTGTCCAAGACCGGCAGCATCACTCCACCTCGTCCTTCTTAGGCTCATCCATTCGACCGGCGGTCACGATTCCGTCGGGCCGCTTGATCTGTAGTTCGCATCCAAGGGCCGCGAGCACATCAAGCACCTTGCCCATTTGGACGGTGGGCTTTCCTCGCTCCAGCTCGACCAAAAAGCGCAGGCCCACCCCGCTTGCGGCGGCCAGCTCGTCCTGGCGTAGTCCAAGCTCCTTGCGTTCATCGCGAATGATCTTGCCGATAGTGGCAACATCGAGCATGTACGTTACCTTTCCCGAGCGGGAAATCTATGCCAATTTCCGGTCAATTGCAAGGGAATTTTCCCGAACGGGATATTTCGTCTTTGGAGAGACGTTTTGATAGGGTAGTTTTCCCGTGCGGGTAATATTCTGCTTCTCCAAAATTTCGTGATTCTGAGCCCCCGAATTGCTCAAAGCCAGATCTGAAAATTGCAGTTCAGGAAGGCGGGGTAGCAATTGTGGTAGCGAGCCCTCGAAGCGCTTCACATTTCCGTTAAACCACAAGTGATTGCATCAACCCACTTGCCACCTCCGTCTCCGCCACCTGGCGCCCCGATCGGCGTTCCCCCTCAAAATACGCGCCCGATACCCGACCTGGCGAAAAGACCTGTCGTTCGCGATGGCCAATTCGGCGATCCCTGCGTTAAGAGCGGGATATGTCCGATCGTCTCAAAGTCCTGCTTCAGCACATCCTGCCCAAACAGCGCCTGACCTCGTTCGCCGGGCGGGTCGCCGGGGCGCAGGGCGGGGCGATGACGACGCGGCTGGTCCGCTGGTTCGTGGGCCGGTACGGCGTGGATATGAGCGAGGCGGAAAATCCCGATATCGCCAGCTACGCCACGTTCAACGCCTTTTTCACCCGCCCGCTCAAGGCAGGTGCGCGCCCGCTGGCCGATGCGGATTTCGTGTGCCCGGTGGACGGCGCGATCAGCCAGTTCGGGGCTATCGACGATCATCATATCTTTCAGGCCAAGGGCCACCGTTTCACGACCACCGATCTGCTGGGCGGCGATGGCAATCTGGCGGCTGAGTTTCGGCACGGCAGCTTTGCCAATCTTTACCTGTCTCCCAAGGATTATCACCGCCTGCACATGCCCTGCGACGGCACGCTGCGACGCATGATCTATGTTCCCGGCGCGCTGTTCTCGGTAAATCCGGTTACCGCGCGCGGCGTGCCCAACCTCTTCGCCCGCAACGAACGGGTGGTCTGCCTATTCGATTCGCCAGAGCACGGACCGTTCGCGATGGTCTTGGTCGGCGCAACCATCGTCGGCAGCATGGAGACGGTGTGGCACGGCGTGGTCAATCCCAAGCGCACCGGCAAGGTATCGGAATGGAACTATGCCGACGGCGATGTGATTCTGCGGCAGGGGGAGGAGATGGGCCGCTTCCTGCTGGGGTCGACCATCGTGATGCTGTTCCGGTCCGGCACCATCTCCTTTAACCCGGACTGGGCCCCCGAACGCCCGATACGGCTTGGCGAGTTCATGGGCGAGCGTCCCTCGCAACAAGAGCGGTGACCCGCCAAAGGGCCTGACGATGCTACACGTCGTCCACCACCCCGGTTACGCGATTGCGCGAGAGAGCGCGGGCACATTCCCGCACGATAAGTATGCGTTGGTCATGCAATGGCTAGAGCAGAACGGCACGGCGATGACCGTGCATCGGCCCGAAATCATGCCCAGGGCTTGGCTGGAGGCGGTTCACGACCCTGCCTATGTCGAGGAAGTGATCAGCTGCACAGTCCCCGCCGCCAAGCAACGGCGAATCGGCTTTGCGATAGACGAGCGGGTTTCGCACCGGTCGCAGCTATCGCCCGGCGGCACATGGCTGGCCGCAAGGTTGGCGTGCCGGCACGGCTTCGCCGCAAACAGCGCCGGGGGCAGCCACCATGCATTGGCCGAGACCGGGGCGGGATACTGCGTGTTCAACGACCTTGCCGTGGCGGCGAACCGCCTGATCGAGGAGGGAGACGCATCGCGCATCCTGATCCTCGACCTCGACGTGCATCAGGGCGACGGGACCGCGGCGCTGATGGCGGGTCGGGCCGACATTTTCACGATGTCGCTGCACGCCGAAAAGAACTTCCCGACGCGGAAGGCGCGATCCTCGCTGGACATCGCCCTGCCCGACGCGGCGGGCGATGGTGCGTATCTGGAGGCGTTGGGCAGCGCGCTGCCGCAAGTTCTCGACCACTTCGCGCCCGAAATCGTGCTTTTGCAGGCGGGCGTCGATGCCCACGCGGACGACAAGTTGGGTCGACTGGCGCTGACCGACGGCGGACTAATCGCCCGCGACCAAATGGTGGCGGCGGAAGCGCGGCTGCGCGGGTTGCCCTTGGCCAGCACGCTAGGCGGCGGATACGGCAAGGACCGCGAAGCCGTGGCCGCCCGCCACGCCCGTACGATGCTGACGCTGGCGGCTGGGCGGGCCTGATTTGCGATTCCTGCGTTGATCGGGCACTATTGCGCCTTCCAGAACGCAGTGGGGTAAAGCGAATGACGCGCGGATCGGCCCTCGTGCTTGGCGGGGCACTTCTCACACTTTGCATCGGTGGCGGAGCTGCGGCGCAGGATGCGGCGGAATTGGCGGCGATCCTGTCGGGCAGCGCGCAGACCGGCGGGGCGCAGAAATCGCTGGGCAACTCCATCCGGCGCAGCATCAATTCGGCCAGCGTCGCTATCCCGGCGCGCCCTCCCGCGCGCAGCAGCCGCACGACGCGTCAGCGCAATCGCGGGGCGGTGCAGGTTGGCGGGCGATTGCCGGCAGGGGTGGATCCCCTGGAAGGGAGCGACGCCACGCAATACCGGCTGGGCAACGGGGTCGGCATTACGACCAGCGGCCGGATCAACACGGTGGGCGAAACGAAGTGCGTTAAGGATTGCCCCAAGCCGGGCGGTCAATAGCCGCAGTCACAGAACGCCGAGCAGGATCCCTAGCACGGCAAGAAACAGGCCCAGCGCGATCATCTTTCGGTGATCGCCGATAGCGTTTCGCCGCAGGGAATCGACGCCCATCAGAACGACGAACAGGCCGATGGTCGCAAAGACGATCCCAAGCAGAACGAAGGGCGTAACCAGCATTCCTGCATATTAGGCCGCATACCGGGATGGCGGCAATCGCAAGCCCACCCGAATCCGATCCATTACGGTGATTGTCACACCTGATGCGTGACATTGCGGATCAGGCCGCGTCTGGCAGGTCGTCCGGGTTCTTGCGATGCTTTTCCGTGCGGTGTTGATCAGGCGGGGCGAACCACTTGTGGCGATCTTCGTCGAAAGGCCGCCCGTCGGACAGCTCCTCGGCATTGACCGGGTAGGAAATCAGGTAGCCCTGAATCTGCGTGATCCCTTCGTTGCGCAACCATTCCAGCTGGCTCTGCCGCTCAACGCCCTCTGCCACCGTCGCCATGCCCATCGCGGTCGCCAGTTGCATGACCGCACGCACGATGGCCTGACAATCATCACGCTCTTCGATGTCCTCGATGAAGCACTTGTCGATCTTGATCTTGTCGAACGGAAAACTTCGCAGATAGTTCAGCGATGAGAACCCCGTCCCGAAATCGTCGAGCGCGATGCGCATCCCCAACGCGCGGAATTCGTGGAGCATCGCCACGTTCCGCTCGCTGTCGTGCATCAGCATGTTCTCGGTGATTTCCAGTTCGATCCGGTTCGCATCGATCGCGGTCTTGCGGATCGCCTCGGTCAGCGTCGGCAATAGGCGTGGCGAGCGCATCTGTAGGGGTGAGAGGTTGATCGCCACTCGTTCCTGATCGGGCCAGCTCGCCGCCTCTTCGATCGCGTTGCGGATGATCCATTCGCCCAGCGCGACGATCAACCCGCTATCCTCTGCCAGCGGGATGAACTCCCCGGGCATGACCACGCCCCAGATCGGGCTGTGCCAGCGGACCAGCGTTTCGAATCCCACCGTCTTGCGGTGATGTATGTCGTAGAGCGGCTGATAATGCAGCGTGAATTCGCCGTTCTGGATCGCGGTGCGCAAGTCCGCCTCCAGCTGCGCGCGTTCGCGGTCGCGTTCCTCCAGCCACGGTTCGAACTCGGCATACGTGCTACGACCCAGCGCCTTGGCGGCATAGAGCGCAAGGTCGGCCTGACGCAGCAGGTCGTCCGGCCCGCCGGTACCGTCCGCACCCGGCCCTTCGAAGTGGGCGATGCCGATGCTGGTGCTGGTCGACAGCTTCTGGTCGTCGATGATGAAGGGCCGCTGCAACTGGTCGACAATGCGTTGGGCAACGGCCTTGGCGTCGGACCGGCTGGACAGGCGCGTCAGAAGCACTGCAAACTCGTCGCCACCCAGCCGCGCGACAAGGTCATGGCTTTTTACGCATTCGGCGATGCGCCCGGCGGCGTCAGATAGCAGCCGGTCGCCGGTCGAGTGGCCGAAGGTGTCGTTGATCTGCTTGAAATGGTCGAGATCGAGGTAGAGTAGCGCCGATTGGCCGGTGGTCTTCTTGCGCTCCAGCACCTCGCGCAGCGTCTCGCCGAACAGGAATCGGTTGGCGATGCCGGTCAGCATGTCGTGGTGCGCCATGAAATTCATGCGCTCCACCGCCTGCCGCGTGTCGGTCGTATCGCGCGCCACGCCGTGCATCGTGCCGTCGTCCCAGCAATTGGCCGACAGCGTCCACCAGCGGGTTTCACCGTCGACATTCAGGCTGATCGTTAGGTCGCGAAACGGCTGGCGGACCAGCAGGCGATGGGCGAGCAATTCGCGCGCAGGACCATGTTCGAACAGCGATACGAATTCGCGCCCTTCAAGCTCAGAAGTGGCAAGGCCCGATGCCTCACCGAACCGGTCGCAAACTTGCACGAGGCAGGCGGCGCGGTCGACCTGCCATAACCAGTCAGCGCTCTACGCTTCGTAATCGTGGAGCAGCAGCTGGATCGTCTCGGCGCTTTCGGCCAGTTCGGCCTCACCCTCGAACTTGCGGCGATAGAGCTTTGCATCGTCTGCTATGCCGCGCAGCAGAACAAGCGTGAGAGCCGCGATCAACAGGCCTGCCACCGGGTCGATATGCCCGCCCATCGCATAGCTGATCGCCACCCCGGCGCAGGCCATCGCTCCAACGAAGACGATGCACACCTCTGGCAGGGCGCGGTAATAGATCATCGAGGAAGTGATGACCCCGGCGGACAGGATGCCGAGCAGGTATAGCTCAGGCTCGCTGGCCAAGACCGCGAACATCGTCATCCCGGTCGCCCAGCCCAGCGAATCGGCAACGCCCAGCGCCACCGCGAATCGGCGCTGTTGCCGGAAATAGAGAAGATCGATGGTCTCGGGCGTGAAACGGCGCACCTGTTCCACGCGAATCAGGCTGATCGCCAGCATCAGGCCCAGCCACAGGAACTGCAGCAGGATGCCGGGCCCGCCGATGCGGATCACGCAAGTCACGAAAGCGCCGAAAGCAGAAGTCGCGGCGGCCAGTTGGCCACGGTCCGCGTAATCCTGCAGGCGCCGCGTGAGCAGGTAATCCGCTCGGCCGAAAAGGGCGGCCTGTCTGCCTCCCATAAACCTTTACCACCGTTTCCCTGTACAGTCAGGGAAGCATTCCTAAACGGCGGGGGTAAATCCCGGGTAAAGAAGGGTTTGGCGGTCCGCTGCGATGCCGGACATCACCATGCGGAGGGCCACGAAAAACCCCCGCCGGACGGGTCCGACGGGGGTCTTTTCGTTTCGCGATCCCAGCGTGACGATCAGTCTTCGCTGTCCTCGACGCTGCCGTCGTGATCGGCGGCACCTTCGTTCAGGTAATCGCCCGCATCGGCATCCAGACCATGGGTCTCACCCTCAACCGCGGCCAGCGGATCGTCGCCGATCGCCGCTTCCGGGCCCTGGGCCAGCTCGGCCTCATGCTCCTGCTCCGCCGTTTCGGCGGCGACCAGCGCTTCCTGCATCTTGCGATACTGGGCGCGCAGCGCGGCGTCGCGGCTGGAGGCGGCCACGCGAACCCGGTTCATACCCGCGCCGGTACCGGCGGGGATGAGACGGCCCACGATGACGTTTTCCTTCAGACCGATCAACGAGTCGCGCTTGCCCTCGACTGCGGCCTGCGTGAGCACGCGCGTGGTTTCCTGGAACGAAGCGGCCGAGATGAACGACCGGGTCTGCAGCGAGGCCTTGGTGATGCCCAGCAGGACCGGCTTGCCCTCTGCCGGCTGCTTACCCTTGTCGAGCTTCGCGTTATACTCGAGCATTTCCTCGTAATCGACCTGTTCGCCCGGCAGCAGGGTGGTGTCGCCGCCGTTGGTGATCTCAACCTTCTGCAGCATCTGGCGAACGATCACCTCGATGTGCTTGTCGTTGATCTTCACGCCCTGCAACCGGTAGACTTCCTGAATCTCCGTGCAGAGATATTCGGCCAGAGCCTCTACGCCCAGCACTTCCAGAATGTCATGCGGATCGGGCGAGCCCGAAATCAGGTTGTCGCCCTTCTTGACGAAGTCGCCTTCCTGAACGTCGATCACCTTCGACTTGGGGATCAGGTATTCCACCGGATCACCTTCTTCGGGAACGATCGCGATCTTGCGCTTGGCCTTGTAGTCGCGAACGAATTCCATCCGGCCGCTGATCTTGGCGATGACCGCGTTGTCCTTCGGCTTGCGCGCCTCGAACAGTTCGGCAACGCGCGGCAGACCGCCGGTGATGTCGCGGGTCTTGGCGGCTTCGCGCGAAGCACGGGCAAGAATGTCACCCGCCTGCACTTCCTGACCATCCTCGACCGACAGGGTCGTACCGGGGGCGAGCAGGTAACGCGCGGCCTCGGTCTCGTCCCCGGCCTGACCCAGAAGGGTGATGCGCGGACGCAGGTCTTCCTTCTTGGAACGGCCCGCGGAACGGTACTCGATCACGACGCGCTGCGCGATGCCGGTGGCTTCGTCGACACGCTCTTCCAGGGTCTTGGTATCGACCAGGTCCTGATACTTCACGACGCCCGACTGCTCGGTGATGATCGGCAGGGTGAAAGGATCCCATTCCGCCATGCGATCGCCCTGCTTCACCTGCGCGCCGTCCTCGAACATGATCACGGTACCATAGGGGACGCGGTGCATCTCGCGCTCGCGCCCTTCGGCGTCGATGACGAGGATTTCGCCGCTGCGGGCCATCGACAGGCGGCGACCGCGCTTGTCGACGATGGTCGGCATGTCGCGATAGACCAGCTTGCCGTCCGACACCGCCTCAAGGTGGCTGGTTTCGTTCAGCTGCGCCGCGCCGCCGATGTGGAAGGTACGCATCGTCAGCTGCGTGCCCGGTTCACCGATCGACTGTGCCGCGATAACGCCAACGGCTTCACCGATGTTCACCGGCGTACCGCGGGCAAGGTCACGGCCATAGCACGTGCCGCAAACCCCCTGTTTCGCTTCGCAGACGAGCGGCGAACGGATCTTCGCGACCTGCGTCTCGGCTTCCTCGATCACCTTGATCGCGGCTTCGTCGAGAAGCTGCCCGGCCTTGGCCAGCACTTCGCCGGTCTTGGCATGGACGATATCCTCGGCCAGCGTGCGGCCCAGAATACGCTCACCCAGCGAGGCGATGGTCGAACCGCCCTGCACGATCGCGCGCATTTCCAGCGCGTTTTCGGTGCCGCAATCGTTTTCGACGATCACGCAGTCCTGCGACACGTCGACAAGGCGGCGGGTCAGATAGCCCGAGTTCGCCGTCTTGAGCGCGGTGTCGGCCAGACCTTTGCGGGCGCCGTGGGTCGAGTTGAAGTATTCAAGAACGGTCAGACCTTCCTTGAAGTTCGAGATGATCGGCGTTTCGATGATCTCGCCCGACGGCTTGGCCATCAGGCCGCGCATCCCGGCCAGCTGCTTCATCTGGGCCGGGCTACCACGCGCGCCAGAGTGGCTCATCATGTAGATCGAGTTGATCGGCTTCATACGGCCGGTCTCTTCGTCCACGGGCTGAGACTTGATGCGGTCCATCATCTCGGCCGCGACCTGGTCGCCGCAACGGCTCCAGGCGTCGATCGCCTTGTTGTACTTTTCCTGCCAGGTGATGAGGCCGTCCTGGTACTGCTGCTCGTAATCGGCAACCAGCGCCTTTGTTTCGGCGATCATCGCTTCCTTGGTTTCGGGGATGATCATGTCGTCCTTGCCGAACGAGATGCCCGCACGGCACGCGTGACGGAAGCCCAGAACCATGATCGCGTCGGCGAAGAGGACCGTGTCCTTCTGGCCGGTGTGACGATAGACCTGATCGATGACGTCGCCGATTTCCTTCTTAGTGAGAAGGCGGTTGATGACGTCGAACGGCACGGTGTGGCTCTTCGGCAGGCATTCGCCGATCAGCATCCGGCCCGGCGTGGTTTCCACGCGCGCCATGTACTGGTTGCCGGCCTCGTCGGTCTGCGGCACGCGGGCCGTGATCTTCGAGTGCAGCGTGACCGCGCCGACTTCCAGCGCCTGGTGCACTTCGGCCATGTCGCTGAACGCCATGCCCTGACCGGGCTCGTTCTCCAGCTCCATCGACAGGTAGTACAGGCCCAGCACCATGTCCTGCGAAGGCACGATGATCGGCTTGCCGTTCGCGGGCGAGAGGATGTTGTTGGTCGACATCATCAGGACGCGCGCTTCCAGCTGTGCCTCAAGGCTCAGCGGAACGTGGACGGCCATCTGGTCACCGTCGAAGTCGGCGTTGAAGGCCGAGCAGACGAGCGGGTGCAGCTGGATCGCCTTGCCCTCGATGAGGACGGGTTCGAACGCCTGAATGCCAAGGCGGTGCAGCGTCGGTGCGCGGTTCAGCATCACCGGGTGCTCACGGATCACCTCGTCAAGGATGTCCCAGACTTCCTTGCGCTCCTTCTCGACCCACTTCTTCGCCTGCTTCAGGGTCATTGACAGACCCTTGGCATCGAGGCGGGCGTAGATGAACGGCTTGAACAGTTCGAGCGCCATCTTCTTGGGCAACCCGCACTGGTGCAGTTTCAGTTCCGGCCCGGTCACGATGACCGAACGGCCCGAATAGTCGACGCGCTTGCCCAGAAGGTTCTGGCGGAAGCGGCCCTGCTTGCCCTTCAGCATGTCGGACAGCGACTTCAGCGGACGCTTGTTCGCGCCGGTGATGACGCGGCCACGGCGGCCGTTGTCGAACAGGGCGTCGACCGCTTCCTGCAGCATGCGCTTTTCGTTGCGGACGATGATGTCCGGCGCGCGCAGTTCGATCAGGCGCTTCAACCGGTTGTTACGGTTGATGACGCGGCGGTAGAGGTCGTTGAGGTCCGACGTCGCGAAACGGCCACCGTCCAGCGGGACCAGCGGGCGCAGTTCGGGCGGAATAACCGGCACGACTTCAAGGATCATCCATTCGGGACGGTTGCCCGAATCGATGAAGCTTTCCACGACCTTCAGACGCTTGATGATCTTGGCGGGCTTCAGCGTCGACTTGGTCGTCGCCAGCTCTTCCAGCAGCGCCTCACGCTCAGACTCGAGGTCGAGCTCCATCAGCATGATCTTGACCGCTTCGGCCCCGATGCCGGCGCTGAACGCGTCTTCGCCATACTCGTCCTGCGCGTCGAGAAGCTCGTCCTCGGTCAGCAGCTGGAACTTTTCGAGCGGGGTCAGGCCCGGCTCGATCACGACATAGCTTTCGAAGTAGAGAACGCGCTCAAGCTGCTTGAGCTGCATGTCGAGCAGCAGGCCGATGCGCGAAGGCAGCGACTTCAGGAACCAGATGTGCGCGACCGGCGCGGCCAGTTCAATGTGGCCCATGCGTTCGCGGCGGACCTTGGTCACAGTGACTTCGACGCCGCACTTTTCGCAGACGACGCCCTTGTACTTCATGCGCTTGTACTTGCCGCACAGGCACTCATAGTCCTTCACGGGGCCGAAGATGCGCGCGCAGAACAGGCCGTCACGTTCCGGCTTGAACGTGCGGTAGTTGATCGTCTCGGGCTTCTTGATCTCGCCGAACGACCACGAACGGATGCGCTCTGGTGAGGCAAGACCGATCTGGATCTGGTCGAAGGTCTCGGTCTTGGCGACCGGATTGGCGAATTTGGTCAGTTCGTTCATTTTTCAAATCCCTTGAGGGGGGAAACCTGCATGCGAATGAGGGGCGGACGGGCCCGGTCCGAAGACTGTTGGTCCCGCCCGCGATCTCTCATTCAGCCGCCTCGGCCATGTCGTCGTCATCGCTCTCGTCGGTGAGCGAGGAGAGTTCGACGTTGAGGCCCAGCGAGCGCATTTCCTTGACCAGCACGTTGAAGCTTTCGGGAATGCCGGCTTCGAAGGTGTCGTCGCCCTTGACGATCGCTTCGTAGACCTTGGTGCGGCCGACCACGTCGTCCGACTTCACCGTCAGCATTTCCTGCAGCGTATAGGCCGCGCCATAGGCCTGAAGCGCCCAGACCTCCATTTCACCGAAGCGCTGACCACCGAACTGCGCCTTACCGCCCAGCGGCTGCTGGGTGACGAGCGAGTAGGGGCCGATCGAACGGGCGTGGATCTTGTCGTCGACAAGGTGGTGGAGCTTCAGCATGTAGATGATGCCCACGGTAACCTTGCGGTCGAACGCCTCACCGGTACGACCGTCGTACAGCGTCGACTGGCCAGACGAGGCATAGCCCGCCTTTTCCAGCATTGCCGTCACGTCGCCTTCGCGCGCGCCGTCGAACACCGGGGTGCCCATCGGAACGCCGCGGCGCAAGTTGCCGGCCAGCTCGAAGATCTCGCCCGACGTGCGGTTGTCGATGTCGTCGTCGTAGTTCTCGCCGTAGACGTCTTTCAGCTTCTCGACCAGCGCCGCGGGCGGCGGGCCTGCCGTCGGATCGGGGTTCTCGGCCTTCCACTCGTCCAGCATTTCCCCGATCTGCATGCCAAGGCCGCGCGCTGCGAAGCCAAGGTGCGTTTCAAAGATCTGACCGACGTTCATGCGCGAAGGCACGCCCAGCGGGTTCAGAACGATGTCGACGGGGGTACCGTCTTCAAGGAAGGGCATGTCTTCCTGCGGCAGGATGCGGCTGATGACGCCCTTGTTGCCGTGACGGCCAGCCATCTTGTCGCCCGGTTGGAGTTTCCTCTTCACCGCGACGAAGACCTTGACCATCTTGAGCACGCCCGGGGCCAGTTCGTCACCGCGTTCGAGCTTTTCCTTGCGGTCCTCGAACTTGGCGTTGATGGCCTTCACGGCCTCGTCGTACTGTTCCTTGACGGCTTCAAGCTGTGCCTGACGGCCATCGTCGGCCACCGCGAACTTGAACCATTCGTGGCGTTCGACTTCATCAAGGCCCTCTTCGGTGATTTCGCCGCCCTTCTTCACGCCCTTCGGCGCCGCCGAAGCGACCTGACCGACCAGCATGTCGCGCAGGCGGTTATACGTCGCGCGGTTCAGAATGGCGCGTTCGTCCTCGCGGTCCTTGGCGAGGCGTTCGATTTCCTCGTTCTGGATGGCGCGCGTACGGTCGTCCACCTCGATACCGTGGCGGTTGAAGACGCGCACGTCGACGATGGTGCCGGAAACGCCCGGCGGCAGGCGAAGCGAGGTGTCGCGCACGTCGCTGGCCTTTTCGCCGAAGATGGCGCGCAGAAGCTTTTCTTCGGGCGTCATCGGGCTTTCGCCCTTCGGCGTGATCTTGCCGACCAGAATGTCACCAGGGTGCACTTCGGCACCGATGTAGACGATGCCCGCTTCGTCGAGGTTGCGCAGTGCTTCCTCGCCCACATTGGGAATGTCGCGGGTGATGTCTTCGGGACCCAGCTTCGTATCGCGGGCCATGACCTCGAAGTCGTCGATGTGGATCGAGGTGAACACGTCGTCCTTCACGATGCGTTCGCTGATCAGGATCGAGTCTTCGTAGTTGTAACCGTTCCACGGCATGAACGCGACAAGGCTGTTGCGGCCCAGCGCCAGTTCGCCAAGGTCTGTCGACGGGCCGTCGGCGATGATGTCGCCGGACTGCACGACGTCGCCCACCTTCACCAGCGGACGCTGGTTGATGCAGGTGCTCTGGTTCGAACGTTCGAACTTTTGCAGGCGATAGATGTCGACGCCCGACTGGCCGGGTTCGACATCGCCGATGGCGCGGATCACGATACGGGTTGCGTCGACCTGATCGACGATACCGCCGCGACGGGCCGAGATGGCGGCGCCGGAATCGCGGGCCACCGTTTCTTCCATGCCGGTGCCGACCCAAGGCGCTTCGGCCTTGACCAGCGGCACAGCCTGACGCTGCATGTTCGATCCCATGAGCGCGCGGTTGGCGTCATCGTTTTCCAGGAACGGAATCAGCGACGCGGCGACCGAGACGAGCTGCTTGGGCGAGACGTCCATCAGCGTGACCTGATCGCTCGGGCTCATCACGAATTCGCCGTTCTGGCGGGCCGATACGAGATCCTCGACGAACTTGCCTTCGGTGTCGGTGTCTGCCGACGCCTGCGCGACGGTGTTCTTCTGCTCTTCCATGGCCGACAGGTACTGGACCTCGCCGGTCACCTTGCCGTCGATCACCTTGCGGTACGGGGTTTCGATGAAACCGTATTTGTTGACGCGCGCAAAGGTCGACAGCGAGTTGATCAGACCGATGTTCGGGCCTTCGGGCGTTTCAATCGGGCAGATGCGGCCATAGTGCGTCGGGTGAACGTCGCGGACTTCGAAGCCTGCACGCTCACGCGTAAGACCGCCCGGGCCAAGCGCCGAAACGCGGCGCTTGTGGGTGACTTCCGAAAGCGGGTTGGTCTGGTCCATGAACTGCGACAGCTGCGACGAACCGAAGAATTCGCGCACCGCGGCAACCGCGGGCTTCGCGTTGATCAGGTCGTTCGGCATGACGGTCGACACGTCTACCGAAGACATGCGTTCCTTCACCGCGCGTTCCATGCGCAGCAGGCCGACGCGATACTGGTTTTCCAGCAGCTCACCCACCGAACGCACGCGGCGGTTGGCAAGGTTGTCGATGTCGTCGACTTCGCCCTTGCCGTCCTTCAGGTCGACCAGTTCCTTGACGACTGCGAGGATATCCTCGTTGCGCAGGGTCGTGATCGTGTCCTCGGCATCGAGGCCGAGACGCATATTCAGCTTCACGCGGCCCACGGCCGACAGGTCATAGCGTTCGCCGTCGAAGAACAGGCCTTCGAATAACGCTTCGGCTGTTTCCTTCGTCGGCGGTTCGCCGGGGCGCATAACCTTGTAGATCGCCTCAAGACCCATGTCGCGATTTTCGGCCTTGTCGGCCTGCATCGTGTTGCGGATCCAGGGGCCGGTGTTGACGTGGTCGATGTCCAGCAGTTCCAGCCGGTCGACGCCAGCGTTGTCCAGCGCCTCAAGGTTATCGGGGCTGACTTCCTCGCCCGCCTCGATCCAGATGCGGCCGGTCGACTCGTCGATCATGTCCTTCGACGCATAGCGGCCGAAGATTTCCTCGGTCGGGATCAGCAGGTTGGCAAGGCCGTCCTTGGCCGCTTTGTTCGCAGCGCGCGGGCTGATCTTGGTGCCGGCGGGGAAGACGACTTCGCCGCTGTCGGCATCGACGATGTCGAACGCCGGCTTCTGGCCGCGCCAGGCTTCGGGCGTGAACGGGATCTTCCACCCACCCTCGCCGCGTTCCCACACGACGATGTCGTAGAAGTGGTCGAGGATCTGTTCGCTGTCGAGGCCCAGCGCATAGAGCAGCGCGGTGACCGGCAGCTTGCGCTTGCGGTCGATACGGACGTTGACGATGTCCTTGGCGTCGAATTCGAAGTCCAGCCACGAGCCGCGGTACGGAATGACGCGCGCGGCGAATAGGTACTTGCCCGAAGAGTGGGTCTTGCCGCGGTCATGGTCGAACAGAACGCCCGGCGAGCGGTGCATCTGCGAAACGATGACGCGTTCGGTGCCGTTGACGATGAAGGTGCCGTTCTCGGTCATGAGCGGCATGTCGCCCATGTAAACGTCCTGCTCCTTGATATCGAGAACGCTGCGCGCCTCTGTATCGGGATCGATTTCGAAAACGATCAGGCGCAGCGTGACCTTCATCGGCGCCGCATAGGTGATGCCGCGCTGACGACACTCGGTCGTGTCG
Organism: Croceicoccus naphthovorans; assembly: GCF_001028705.1. Lineage (NCBI taxonomy): Bacteria > Pseudomonadati > Pseudomonadota > Alphaproteobacteria > Sphingomonadales > Erythrobacteraceae > Croceicoccus > Croceicoccus naphthovorans. The sequence continues at coordinate 3,070,908 of NZ_CP011770.1, forward strand.
TACTTGGGGTCTTCCAGCTCGTAATGGACGAAGTCCAGTTCCGCAGTGCCCGCAAAGTCGCGGATCGGAAACACCGAGCGCAGCGTCTTTTCAAGGCCCGAGACATAGCCGGTTGCCGGATCGGAGCGCAGGAACTGTTCATAGCTCTCGCGCTGAACCTCGATCAGGTTCGGCATTTCGACGACTTCGTGGATGTCGCCAAAGATCTTGCGGATGCGCTTCTTTGCAGTCGGGCGGATGCCCGCCTCGTTCAGCTGGGTTGCCATGAGGGTGTTTGGCCTCTTGCTTCGTGTTGTGCCGATTCGGTCCGTCAACTGACCGTCCCGGCATGGGATTTCGTCGCACGCGATGCGATGCTCCAGAAACGACAAAAGGCCGCAGGACAAACGGGAAACCGCCCCTTTCGAGGCATTCCCGGCCCACAGCCGTCGCGTCGTTGTGCTGGTTTCAAGGCCTCCATCCCGGGCCGACCCCCGCGCCAGGGCCGCCTTGCTCGAAGCCTTCGAACAGAGGCGCATATAGGGCGCGGGGGCGGGGGTGTCAAAGGGTGCGGGCCGGATGATTCGGGCGTTTGGGCGCGCGAAAGCGGACCGAATGGCGAGCTGCCATCGGAATTTTCCGTAAAACAATCACGGACTTATCGTTTTTCGATATTTATCGATTGACGATATGCCGCACTGGGTTCATATCGTTTTTCAACAAACCACATATCGGAGTTCAACAATATGTCCCGCATGCTTACCCAGTCCGCCGCGATTTCCTTCGCCATGCTGCTCGCCGTCGCCCTATGGGCACCGACCGTCAGCCCCGTCGCCACATCGCAGCTTTCAACCGTCACAAGCCTGGTCCTCGCCTGAGGATCGGGACCGACAACCGCACCACCAGAGGAGCCTGTCATGCCCAAAGTCGCCAGAGACCCGCTGCTCGCAGTGGCGCGGGTCGTCCTTGTCTTCCTTCAACTGATATCGGGCTTTGCCGCCATCTCGCTGGCCATTGCCCTTCCCGCCGTCCTCATATTCCGCTCGTCGGTTCTGGCCGAATTTGCCGAGGAAGGGGTTAGCACCGATGCGTTCTGGCCGATGACCGCGATGATCGTGCTGGGCCTTGCGACGGCGGTGCTGGTGTTCGTACTGGTGCGGCTGACTCGGCGGATCGTCGATACCGTCGCGCTGGGCGATCCGTTCGTACCCGATAACGCACAGCGCCTAAGTCTGATGGCATGGTGCATGCTTGCGATCCAGATCGTCACCATTCCGCTGGCAACGTTTGCCCGCCAGCTTGAGAGCATCACCGAAGGCACCCCGGATACCGAGCTTTCGATTTCGCTGTCAGGCCTGCTTTTCGTGCTGGTCCTCTTCATCCTCGCCCGCGTTTTCCGCAAGGGGACAGAGATGCGCAGCGAACTGGAAGGAACCGTCTGATGCCCCCCGCCACTTCCCCCGAGGACGGCAGCGGCATTACCGTTCGGCTCGACGACCTGCTCTACGAACGCCGCATGACCCTGACCGAACTGGCAGAGCGGGTCGGCATCACCCTTGCGAACCTGTCGATCCTGAAAACCGGCAAGGCCAAGGCGATCCGGTTCTCCACGCTAGAAGCGATCTGCCGCGAACTGGATTGCCAGCCGGGCGACTTGCTCTGCTGCCCACCCGCGGCCAAGGATGACGAGACGGACTGACACGCAGGTTCGTTGACCCCCTATTTTCTTGACATTGGGCGCGCCTGCCGCCATTGGCGCGCCCGATCCCTTTGGGGGTCATCCGTCCGAGACAGTCGGTGAGGGGAATTTGCCTCTCTTAATTTCCGGCCTAGACGGGGAAACGAGTTTCCGGTGGTCCGCCCCGTGCGTTGCCGCCAATTTGCGCCATTTGGCGCTCCTCCTTCCCTGATCGAACGGACTCGCCCGTGCTTCGGAGCCTTGCGCCCCGTTGCGCGGACACAATGAGCCGATCGCCTGCCCACAAGCGGGCGGTCAAACGTGAAGGAGCAAACATGGATCGTTCGCAAAAAGCCGAATCGGTCGCAACGCTCAACGCGGTCTTCAACGAGGTTGGTGTGGTGGTCGTCACCCGCAACCTTGGCATGACGGTGGCCCAGTCCACCGACCTGCGTGCGAAGATGCGCGATGCCGGTGCGTCCTACAAGGTTGCGAAGAACCGTCTTGCCAAGCGGGCGATCGTGGATACCGACTATGCCGGTATCGACGATCTGCTGACCGGGCCCACCGCACTGGCGACTTCGGTCGACCCCGTTGCGGCGGCAAAGGTCGTCGTCGATTTCGCCAAGACCAATCCCAAGCTGGAAGTCGTTGGCGGTTCGATGGGTTCGCAGGTGCTCGACGCCGAAGGTATCAAGGCACTCGCCTCGATGCCCTCGCTCGACGAACTGCGCGCCAAGCTGGTTGGCCTTGTCAATGCGCCGGCGACGAAGATCGCCCAGCTGTCGACTGCCCCGGCTGCCAAGCTTGCCCGTGTCTTCGGCGCGTATGCCGCCAAGGACGCTGCATAAGACGTTTCCAGCGATTTTCCCGGCCAGAGCCCTTGGCCTGCCGGGCATGAACTTAGGAGTGAATACAAATGGCTGATATCCAGAAGATCGTCGAAGAACTGTCGCAGCTGACCGTTCTCGAAGCCGCCGAACTGGCGACCGCACTTGAAGAAGCATGGGGCGTTTCCGCCGCTGCTGCCGTTGCCGTTGCTGCCCCCGCGGGCGGTGGCGACGCCGGTGCCGCTGCCGAGGAAAAGGACGAATTCGACGTCATCCTGACCGGCGACGGTGGCAAGAAGATCCAGGTCATCAAGGAAGTCCGCGCCATCACCGGCCTGGGCCTCGCCGATGCCAAGGCTCTGGTCGAAGGTGCGCCGAAGGCCGTCAAGGAAGGCGTCAACAAGGCCGAAGCCGAAGAGATCAAGAAGAAGATCGAGGAAGCCGGCGGTACCGTCGAACTCAAGTAAGCCTTTCGCTTACGCTCGGTCTCTCTCGAGAGATCAAAGGAAAGGGCGGCTCCATCGGGGCCGCCCTTTTTCTATTGCGCGGTATCTTAACTCAGAACCCGGCGGTCTGCCGGATGCGCAGCGTTCCCGGCGGTCCGCCGCGCGACATCGCGATGACGTGATCCACGCCGTCTATCGTCACGGCAATCGTCCCCTGCTCGGTCACTTCGATGAAGCGCTTGTTCTTCAGGTACCAGAGGTGAAACTGGAACTCGTCCTCCGAACAGCCAAGCATTTCCTGCACGAACCAGCCGATCACGCCCGGATCGTCGGAATGTTCGCGTCTTCGTTTGTAGAGATAGAGCAGGATCTTGGCATGCGCCTCGGCATCGCCCGCTGCGGTATCTTCGTTGATGGCGAAGTCACTTTGCGGCGGAATCTGGAACGCAGGTCGGCTGGTCTTGAAACCATAGGTGCGGTCGTACTCGGCGCGCTTTTCCGGATCGCGCAGCGTGCGGTACGCCTCCATCACGTCGTTGAACCTGTCCGGGTCGGCGGTTTCCGCATTGTCCGGATGGTACATCTTGGCGAAGTAATGGTACGCGAGTTCCAGAATGCGGGCATCGCAGTCCGGGTTGACCTTCAGAACCGAATAGAAATCGACGCGCCCCAACCCGTCTTCCATACCGTACCCCCAATGCGAACGGAGCAAACCAATCCCGGGCCGTTCGAAACGTGGACGATACCAGATTGGTGCGATCACGCCATTAACAGATGCGTTTAGGCGCGCACCTCGCGCCATTCGCCGGGAGCAAGGCCCTCAACGGCCCAGTCGCCGATCTGCCAGCGGACCAGCCGCAGTGTCGGCAATCCAACCGCGGCGGTCATGCGGCGGACCTGCCGGTTGCGGCCTTCGGATATGGTCAGGCGCAGCCAGCCATCGGGCACGGTTTTGCGGAACCGGACCGGCGGATCGCGGGGCCAGAGGTCGGGCGGGTCGATCGCTTCGGCCTTGGCCGGGCGGCTCATGCCGTCCTTCAACCGCACGCCTTTGCGCAAGGCATACAACGCGGGTTCGTCGATGGTGCCCTCGACCTGCACCAGATAGCTTTTGGGCAGCTTGAACTTCGGATCGGAAATCCGCGCTTGCAGCCGCCCATCGTCGGTCAGCAGCATCAGCCCCTCGCTATCGCGATCCAGCCGCCCCGCCGGATAGACTCCGGGTACGTCGATAAAGTCCGACAGCGTACGCCGGGGCGAGCCTTCGGTGCCCCCATTCCGCATATTGGGATCGGTGAACTGGCTCAGCACATCGAAGGGCTTGTTGAAGAGGATCAGGCGCGCCATCGCCCGCGCCTAGCAGGCAGCACGCTAAAGCGCGAGGTTCACGCGCACGCCCATCATGTCGATCCCCGGGTTCTGGCCCCGGTTGAACAGGCGCGCGTGGCTCACGTGCATCCAGCTTGCCTCCACGCTCACCCGATCCGACACGCGCGCACCCAAGGCGATTTCGGGTTCGAACAGCACGCGGCTGCCCAGTTCGAGGTGGCGGCCATCGGGCGCGATCTTCTCGCCAGGCCCGTCATGGATGGCAAGGCCGACGCCAGGGCGGACATAGATGGGCCCCTTGCCGAAGGTCCAGCTCATCCCCACGGCTGCGAAATCGGTGCCGCCATCGCTGTTGACCGCGCCGACGACATAGGGCGCGGGGCTGCCGATGAAATCCAAAGCGTCTATCCCGTCGAAGCGATAGCCGATGACCCCGTCGATCCCGCTCTCGCCGGTTTCGAAGGTGAACGGCGTGTCGACCGCGTGGGCATAGGCGCCAACGAATACCTCGTCCGCATGGGCGGGTGCGGCGGTGGCTACCCCGCCAAGCATCGCAGCAAGATACGCGGCGGTGGCAAGTTTCAGGCGCATGAAACGGCAATCCTCGGCAGGTTTTTGGGTTTCCGTGTGCGCTTTGGCTGTTGCCCGCTTGCTGCAAGCTGAAGCGTTCGTTCGGTTGCGGTTGAAATTTTCTTGGCCGGGTAACGGACTTCGCCTAACCGGGCCGGCTTTATGTCTGACGCAGGCCACATCCTTACCCGCTCCAACAGCCGCTTTGGCCACCCGGAGCAGACGCTGCGCGCCGAATTCGGCGCGACGGCACGTCTGGCCGTGCCCTTGGCGGCGGCGAACCTGTTGCAAATGGCGGTCTATACCGTCGACGTCCTGTTCATCGCGCGGATCGGCACGCAGGAACTGGCGGCCAGCACCCTGGCGGTGTCGAGCTATGGCCTGATGCTGTGGTGTACGATGGGCCTGATCAGCGCGGTCGCGCCGATGGCGGCAACGGCGCTAGGCCGTGGGCGGCACGCGGTGCGCGAAGTGCGGCGGTCTTTCCGCATGGCGCTGTGGCTATCGGTTCTGGCGGGACTGTTTGTCATGGTGGGGTCGAACCTTGCCGAACCTTTCATGCTGTTGACCGGGCAGAGCCCGCAGATCGCGGCGATGGCGGGAGAGTATCTGCGCTGGCTGTCCCCGGCGGCGATCCCGGTACTGGCGGCTGCGGCGCTGCGGATTTTCGTATCGACGATGGACCGCGCGGTGATCGCGACGTGGGTCACGGTATTGGCGCTGATAGTGAACTTCATCGGCAACTGGCTGCTCATCTTCGGCAACTGGGGCTTTCCGGCGCTGGGCCTGAAAGGCGCGGCGATTGCCAGCGTGATCACCTCGCTGGCGGTCCTGGCGGCCTATATCGCCATCATCCAGTCGGATCGCCGGATGCGGCGGCATTACCTTTTCGGGCGGCTGTGGCGGCCCGATTGGCAACGGCTGCGCGAATTGTGGCGGGTCGGATTGCCGATCGGGGCGATCACCTTGGCAGAAGGCGGGCTGTTCTCTGGCGCGGCCTATCTGATGGGCGCGATCGGCATGCTGGAATTGGCGGCGCATACCGTGGCGTTGCAGCTGGGCGCGCTGGCGTTTCAGGTGCCGATGGGCATCGGAACGGCGGCGACGATTCGGGTCGGGCTGCACAACGGCGCGGGATCGCGAGAAGGTATCCACCGCGCGGGACTGGCCGTGGTTTCGGTGGCAATGTGCTTTGCCGGGGTCTTCGCCGTAGCGATGATCGGCATGCCCAAAGTGCTGCTGTCGCTGTTCTTCGATGTCGATGCGCCGGTTAACGCCAATGTCGTGGCGCTGGCGACGACCTACCTCGTCGTCGCGGCGGCGTTTCAGCTGTTCGACGGGGCGCAGGCGGTGCTGGCGGGGCTTCTACGCGGCCTGTCCGACACGCGGGTGCCGTTTATCCTTGCCGTGATCGGCTATTGGCTGTTCGGGTTCGGCACGGCGTATATCCTCGGCTTCCACACCTCGTTCGGGGGCCTCGGTGTCTGGATCGGGCTGGCCGTCGGGTTGATCGTGACCTCGATCCTACTCGGCTGGCGCTGGCATCGGCGCGAGAGTCTCGGCCTTGTCATGGCTACGGCTTAGACAGCCGCAACGGCCCGCTTCACGCAGGCCACGCCCCATCGCGAAAAAACTTGATGAACGGTCCTTGACGACCACGTTCATTCCAACCATATCCGCGCCGCCGGCACTCTCATGGCGGGAGTGCCAAAGTTTATAGCAACTTTATTGGAAGAGGTCATCATCATGGCATTCCGTCCGCTGCACGACCGCGTTCTGGTCCGTCGCATCGAAGCCGACGAAAAAACCGCCGGCGGCATCATCATCCCCGACAGCGCCAAGGAAAAGCCGAGCGAAGGCGAAATCGTCGCCGTTGGTTCGGGCGCAAAGGCCGAAGACGGCAAGGTCACGCCGCTTGACGTGAACGCGGGCGACCGCGTCCTGTTCGGCAAGTGGTCGGGCACCGAAGTCAAGGTCGACGGCGAAGACCTGCTGATCATGAAGGAAAGCGACCTGCTCGGCGTGATCGCCTGAGCAACTAGCTTTCATCCCACACTGAATTCCCAAAAGGAGAGATAATCATGGCTGCCAAGGACGTGAAATTTTCGCGTGACGCACGCGAACGCATCCTGAAGGGTGTCGACACCCTCGCCAACGCGGTGAAGGTCACCCTGGGCCCCAAGGGCCGCAACGTCGTCATCGACAAGAGCTTCGGCGCCCCGCGCATCACCAAGGACGGCGTTACCGTCGCCAAGGAAATCGAGCTCAAGGACAAGTTCGAGAACATGGGCGCGCAGATGCTGCGCGAAGTCGCCTCGAAGGCCAACGACGCTGCCGGTGACGGCACCACCACCGCCACCGTGCTGGCCCAGGCCATCGTGCGCGAAGGCATGAAGTCGGTTGCCGCGGGCATGAACCCGATGGACCTGAAGCGCGGCATCGATCTTGCCGTCGGCAAGGTGATCGAGAACCTGCAGGCTCGTTCGAAGGACGTGTCGGGTACTTCGGAAATCGCACAGGTCGGCGTGATCTCGGCCAATGGCGACAAGGAAGTCGGCGAAAAGATCGCCGAAGCCATGGAAAAGGTCGGCAAGGAAGGCGTGATCACCGTCGAAGAGGCGAAGGGTCTCGAATTCGAGCTCGACGTCGTCGAAGGCATGCAGTTCGACCGCGGCTACCTGTCGCCCTACTTCGTCACCAATGCAGAGAAGATGACCGTCGAACTGGATGACCCGTACATCCTGATCCACGAAAAGAAGCTGTCGAACCTGCAGTCGATGCTCCCGATCCTCGAAGCCGTCGTCCAGTCGGGCCGTCCGCTTCTGATCATCGCGGAAGACATCGAAGGCGAAGCGCTCGCCACCCTCGTCGTCAACAAGCTGCGTGGCGGCCTGAAGATCGCCGCCGTCAAGGCGCCGGGCTTCGGCGATCGTCGCAAGGCGATGCTGCAGGACATCTCGATCCTGACCAACGGCGAAATGATCAGCGAAGACCTCGGCATCAAGCTCGAGAACGTGTCGCTGAACATGCTGGGCACCGCCAAGCGCGTTTCGATCGACAAGGACAACACCACGATCGTCGACGGTTCGGGCGATGCAGAGGCCATCAAGGCCCGCGTCGAGCAGATCCGTGCGCAGATCGAAACGACCACGTCGGACTACGACCGTGAAAAGCTGCAGGAACGTCTGGCCAAGCTGGCCGGCGGTGTTGCGGTCATCAAGGTCGGCGGCGCTTCGGAAGTCGAGGTGAAGGAACGCAAGGACCGCGTCGACGATGCGCTGCACGCAACCCGCGCCGCTGTTGAAGAAGGCATCGTCCCGGGCGGTGGTACCGCGCTTCTCTATGCCACCAAGGCTCTTGAAGGCCTGAAGGGCGAGAACGACGATCAGACCCGCGGTGTCGACATCATCCGTCAGGCCATCATGGCCCCGGTTCGCCAGATCGCGACCAACGCCGGCTTCGACGGTGCGGTCGTATCGGGCAACCTGCTGCGCGAGAACGACGAAACGCAGGGCTTCAACGCGGCGACCGACACGTACGAGAACCTTGTACAGTCGGGCGTTATCGACCCGACCAAGGTCGTTCGCACTGCGCTGCAGGATGCGGCATCGGTCGCCGGTCTGCTGATCACCACCGAAGCGGCGATCAGCGACGTTGTCGACGACAAGCCCGCCCCGGCGATGCCCGACATGGGCGGCATGGGCGGCATGGGCGGCATGGGCGGCATGGGTTTCTAAGCAAGCCAGCCCAACGGCACAGGAAACGGGGGTCGGAAGCACGCGCTTCCGGCCCCTTTTTCTATGCGCCATCATGGGATTTATCGGGCCGATTTCCCGTCATGCAAATAAACATGGGATTTCGTTAGATTTCTCGGCACTTTCCACCGTGGCATGCGTTGCATGCACCAAGACCCATAGCGTCTGACGTTTGACACAAGACCCCGGAGGCACCCGATGCGCCTGCCGCACAAGGCCCACCTTGCCGTCGTCGATGGCAATAAATTCGTGCTCATGCAAAACGAGGGCACGCCTGATTCACCCTCTTTGAAAGAGGTTGCAAAGCCCGAACTGACCGCCAGCAATTTCAGCGCAGGCGTGCGCCATCAGGACGATGTTGGCCGCAAACTGGGCCGCACCGATCTTGACGAACTGGCCCATGCCGCCGCCGCAAGCGAGTGGCTTAACGCCGCCGTTCTGGACGGCACGATCGAAAAGCTGGCCGTAACCGCCGATCCCAAGACCCTGGGTGAGATGCGCCGCCATTATCACACGAAGCTTCAACAGGCGCTGATCGCCGAAGAAGCCAAGACGCTGACCGGCGAGCCGATCAGCCGGATCGAAAAAGTGCTGCTATCCGAATAGAGGGTGCCAATCGGGACGAAGAAATGGACGGGTCTCAAACTCTGAAATCGATGCATGATGCGCAGCAGCCGTCACGCGACGATACGGGGATCGAAGATACGGTGCGCCAAACGCGCCGATCCTCGATCCGTATGGCGCTGCGCGATGCGACGCAGGCAGAGCATGGGGCGACCGAGGACGCTTTCGCCCTGTTCGACCTGACGCGCCGTGGACATTACCGCGCCTTCCTGACCGCGCACGCAATGGCGCTGCCCCGCTTCGAACTGGCGGTGACGGGTCAGGGCTGGTCCGGGTGGCAGCCGCGCCTGCCCGCGCTGGCCGACGATCTGGCCGCGCTGCACGCGCCCCTGCCCGCCCCGATGATCGCACCCCGCGTATCGCCGGTCGCCGCGTGGGGCGTGCAATACGTGATCGAAGGGTCACGGCTTGGCGGCCGGCTATTGTCAGAACGTATCCCGCAAGGTGCGCCCAGCTTCTACCTTTCCGCCAGCCCCGATATGTCGGTGCGCTGGCAGGCGTTCTGTTCCGCGTTAGAACGCGCAGGCGCAGAGGAAGGCCCGGCATGGCTGGACGAGGTTACGAATGCGGCTATAGAAACCTTTCGCGTATTCCGGAGGGCCGCAGACGTCGCCGCCGCTCAGGCCTTTGCGGAGGATAATCTTTGAAGCAGCACGTCTCGGGGTCGCAGCCCGTAGATCTGACAAACTGTGACCGGGAGCCCATCCACATTCCCGGAACTATCCAGCCCTTCGGTTTCATGATCGTTGTCGGCTCGGACTGGATCGTGCAGCGCGCTGCCAATACCGAACTCTACCTCGGCATCGAGCCACTGGGCCTGCTGGGCCATCCGCTGGGCGGCGTGTTCCTCCCGCATGCCATGCGCAGCCTGCGCGGCCGCGTCTCGCAATTGCGCGGCGATGATGCGGTCGAACGCATCTTCTCGATGCGGCTGGTCGAAAACGGCAAGCCGTTCGATGTGGCGATCCACTTTTCCGGCCCCTCGGTCATTATCGAATGCGAACCCGCCCGCGGGGACGAGATCGAGGTTTCCTCTTTCGTCCGCACGATGATCACCCGCATTCAGAACGCTGATTCGATGCAGGCAATCATGCGCGAAGGCGCGCGGCAGGTGCGGTCGCTGACCGGGTTCGACCGGGTGATGGTCTATCGCTTTGCCCCGTCAGGCGCGGGCGAAGTCGTGGCAGAAGCGCTGGAGCCTGGGGTCGACAGTTTCCTGGGCCTGAACTTCCCGGCAACCGACATCCCGCAGCAAGCCCGCGCGCTGTATGTCCGCAACGTGTTTCGCATCATCGCCGACGTGGACGACGCGCCGATCCCGATCCAGCCCATCGACGATCGGGAGCCGCTGGACCTCTCGCTCTCGCTGTTCCGCGCGGTATCGCCCATCCATGTCGAGTACCTGAAGAACATGGGCGTGCGCGCCTCGCTCTCGATCTCGATCATCATCGGCGGCAAGCTGTGGGGCCTGTTCGCCTGCCACCACTATAGCCCCCGTCTTCCCAGCTTTGCCGAACGAAGCGCGGCGGAACTGTTTGGACAGATGTTCTCACTCTTGACCGAAAGCCGGTTGCGCAGCGAGCAGACCGCCTACGAAGACAGCGCCCGCAAGGTGGCCGACCGCCTGATGGCCGCCGCTGCCCAGGATTCGGACCGGCTGACCGATGCGCAGTGGATGGGCGACCTCGTGCTCGATGCGATCCCCGCCGATGGGGTGGGCGTGTTCGTCGACGACAGCGTGTCGCTGACCGGCCTGACGCCGGATGAGCAGCAGTTCCGCACGCTGCTGAACGCGTTGAACCGCCGCAATGCCGGCCAGATATTCACCACCAATCGGATCAGCGACATTCTGCCAGAGGCAGAGGCCTATTCCGACAAGGCGGCGGGCCTGCTCGCCATTCCGATTTCGCGCCGTCCGCGCGATTACGTCCTGCTGTTCCGGTCCGAGCGGCTGCGTTCGGTCCGCTGGGCGGGCAATCAGGAAAAAGAGGTCGAATACGGCCCCAATGGACCCCGCCTGACCCCGCGCAAAAGCTTTGAGGAATGGTCCGAGCTCGTCCGGGGCGAGGCAAAGCCGTTCGAGGAAGCCGAGATGCGCGTGGCCGAGGCGCTGCGCTCGACCCTGCTCGAAGTCGTCCTGCGCCTGACCGAAGCTGCAAGCGAAGATCGCCGCCGCGCGCACGAACAGCAAAAGCTGCTGATCAGCGAATTGAACCACCGCGTGCGCAACATCCTCGCGCTGATCCGCGCGCTGATGGGCCAGACCAGCCGCGAGGCTGATGACGTCAACGCCTTCGTCGCAACGCTCGATTCGCGCATCCAATCGCTGGCCCGCGCGCACGACCAGCTGACCGCCGACCAGTGGGGCCCGGCCCGCCTGGAAGACCTGATCGTGACCGAGGCGAAGGCCTATTTTCAGCCCGACCGCCAATCGGTCCGCATGTCCGGCCCCAATGTTTCCATCGTGCCAGAGGCGTTCACGGTCATGGCGCTGGTCATCCACGAACTCATCACGAATGCCGCAAAGTACGGGGCGCTGAGCGACAGCGGTTCGGTCGATATCGACTGGCGGATCGGATCGGACGGCGAACTGGTGATCGAATGGCGAGAGATCGGCGGCCCCGCCGTGATGCCGCCTAAACGGCGCGGTTTCGGCACGACCGTGATCGAGAACTCGATCCCCCACGAATTGGGGGGAGAGGCCGTAACCCGATACAAGACCGCCGGGTTCGAGGCCGATTTTGCAATCCCCGCACGCTATGTCGCCAGCGCTCGGGAACGGGATGGAGTGACAAAAGCCGTGCAGGCAGACCGTACCGGTGGCGCCGACCTGATTTCGGGCAAGAAGGTGCTTTTGGTCGAAGACAGCGCGCTGATCGCACTGGATGCAGAGGATTCGCTCCGCGAACTGGGCGCGAGCGAAGTGGTATTGGCCGCCAGCAACGCAGTCGCCGCGCGGGCAATCGAAGGGGGCGATATTCAACTGGCCGTGCTGGACTTCAACCTTGGGCGCGAAAACTCCATGCCAACCGCCGAACGGCTGGCCGATGCGGGCATCCCGTTCCTGTTCGCCTCTGGCTATGGCGGCGAAGGCACGATCCCCGACCGCTATGCGCATGTGCCCGTGGTGGTAAAGCCCTATGGCACCAACCAGATCGAAACGGCCTTCGCCGAACTAGGCCGGTCTTTGGCCGGCGACGCCTAGGCGGCGGGCATCTGCTGGCTGGCGCAGTGAAAGCTGCCTCCACCCGCCAGCACCGCCGTGCCGTTCAAACCGATAACCTGCCGATCGGGGAACAGCGCGGCGATGGCCGCGACCCCTTCGGCATCGTGCATGCTGCCAAACGTGGGCACGACGACGAGGTGCGTGGTGATCGCGAAGTTCATGTAGCTGGCCGGTTCGACCCAATCGCCGCTGGTGATCGATCCCGGTGAAGGCACGTCCACCACGGTCACGCCAAAGTCGCTCGCCCGCTGGCGGGCATCGCCATAGACCGCGCGGTTAGGGTCGTCCTTGCCGGTCGGCACCGGCAACGCCAGCGTGTTCGGCGCGACAAAGCGGGCAAGGTTGTCGACGTGCCCATCGGTGTGATCGTTGAGCAATCCATCGCCCAGCCACAACAAACGGTCGAAGCCCAGGTCCCGCTCCAAAGCCTCTGCGATCTGATCGCGCGACATGTGCGGGTTGCGATTGGGGTTCAGCAAACACTGCTCGGTCGTGACCGCCAGCCCGGTGCCATCGCCGTCCAGCGCCCCGCCTTCCAGAATCCAGTTCGCCGTCGCGATATCCAGCCCAGCGTCAGTGGCCAGTGCTGCCCCGATGGTCTGGTCGCCCTCCATCAGGTACTTCCCGCCCCAGCCGTTGAAGCCGAAGCGCCGCGCCGCGCGGTTGCCCGCCCCGTCGCTCACCACCAGCGGCCCGGTATCGCGCAGCCAGATGTCGCCATAGGTCCGCCGCTCCAGCGTGACGGCGGCGCTGCACAACTGCCGCGCGCGCATCTCGTTCGCGCCGTCGCGGACCAGCAGGCGTACCTCCTGCCCCGATTCGGCGACGGCATTGGCGAAGGCGGCGATCTCTTCCTGTGCGGGGGCCAGCACACCGGGCCATTCGTCGGCATCGTGCGGAAAGCCGATCCACAGCCAGTCCTGCCGGTGCCATTCGGGCGGCATAAGCCAGGTCTGCTCGGTCATCTCGGTTCGGTCTTTCTGCGCAAGTCGAAGGGTCGTTGCAGCGCCGGTGCCAGACCGCGGCAACGGCGGCAAGCCTCGCGGAAAGAACGGCGATTTGCTATGGAGCAGAGCATGACCAGAAACCTGCTGCCCCTGATCCCGCTTGCCCTGACTGCCGCCTGCAACGCGTCCGACGATACCGCGCCCGCACCCGAGGCAAGCGAGACCGCCGCCCCTGCTGAGGCCACGCCCAGCGCAACACCAACGGACGACCCCGGCGAGACGACCGAGACGGTCCTGCCCGAAAGCGCCTTTCCGGCAAGCTATCGCGCGCTGGGAACCGAACCGTTCTGGTCGGTTCACGTCAGCGAAGACAGCTTGCGCTATATGACGCCCGAAAACCCCGATGGCGTGCAAGTGCCGATGACCCGCGAACAAAGTGCGCAAGACGAATCGATCGTCAGCGGTGAGATCGAGGGCAAGCCAATCAAAATGCGTGCGCGGGTAGAGGAATGCTCCGACGGGATGTCGGACCGGCTTTATCCCTATACGGTGACGGTCACATTCGGTGAGCAAGAGCTTCGCGGCTGCGCCAGAACGCTCGACGGTTGATGGTGCGCTGCACAAAATGCCTAAATCGCGCCCTAATTGGCAGGGGCGCTGACAAACTTGCAAGTTATTAAACTCTTGATAAATAACAGAGTTATAAGTTATTTGCGATTTTTGCAATCGTAAATTCCATTTTCGCACTTGCGAAATAGCATGATTCACCGCACTTAGGACGGGCCTTACAGGCATCCTCTCCCAAACTAATACGGCCCGGCTGGTTTTTCCCGCCGGGCCTTTTTTTGTCCGCGATTCGCGTATCGGCGCACGCAGCCGCGATTGTATCGCGCGGAACCACTTCCCATCTCGTCCTTTGAAACACCGGGGGATACCTCCGGGCCGCGATAAGACGAGGACGACACATACATGGCCGATGCAGACGCGACGATCATCCGCGAGGTGAAGCTGCAAGTCGCGGCGGCAAGACAGGAAGAATCGGGCCACGGCATCGCCCGCATCCCCCGCGATGCGATGGCGACGCTGGGCCTTACCGAAGGCGACGTGATCGAGATCGAGGGCAAGCGCGTTACGCCTGCCCGCGCGCTGCTGCCCTATCCCGAAGACGAAGGCTTGGAACTGATCCGGCTTGACGGTCTGGAACGCGGCAACGCCGAAGTCGGATCGGGTGAGCATGTCTGCGTCCGCAAGGCCGAATCGCGCCCCGCCACCCGCGTCGTCTTCGCCCCGGCCCAGCGCGAGATGCGGCTACAAGGTCCGGCAGAGGCGCTGCACCGCAACTTTTTCGGTCGTCCGTTGACCGCCGGCGACCTTGTCGCCACGCGCGGGCAACAGCGAGTGCAGGACATGCCGCCCGAAATCGCCCGCATGTTCAACGCGCCCGCCTACGCGCTGACCCAGATCCGCCTGCAGGTATTGTCGACGAGTCCCAAGGGCATCGTCCACATCGACGAGAATACCGAGGTCGAACTGAAGGCAGAGTTCGAGGAGCCGCGCGATGCGCGCGCCGCCGTGAACTATGACGACGTCGGCGGCATGGGCGAGACTATTCAGCAATTGCGCGAGATGGTCGAACTGCCGCTGCGCTATCCCGAACTGTTCACTCGGCTGGGCGTCGATCCGCCGAAGGGCGTGCTGCTGCATGGCCCGCCGGGCACTGGCAAGACGCGGCTGGCGCAGGCCGTCGCAAACGAGAGCGACGCGAACTTCTTCCTGATCAACGGGCCGGAGATCATGGGCAGCGCCTATGGCGAATCCGAGAAGCGCCTGCGCGAAGTGTTCGAAGAGGCCGAGAAAAACAGCCCCGCCATCGTCTTCATCGACGAGATCGATTCCATCGCGCCCAAGCGGCAGAACGTGCAGGGCGAGGCGGAAAAGCGCCTTGTCGCACAGTTGCTGACGTTGATGGACGGGCTTCAGGCCCGATCCAACCTTGTCGTCATCGCCGCCACCAACCGGCCCGATGCCATCGACGAGGCGCTGCGTCGCCCCGGCCGTTTCGACCGCGAAATCATTGTCGGGGTGCCGGACGAGAAAGGTCGGCGCGAGATTCTGGCGATCCACACCCGCGGCATGCCGCTCGACGACGATGTCGACCTGACCGAACTGGCCCGCACCACGCACGGCTTCGTCGGTGCCGACCTTGCCGCCTTGGCGCGGGAGGCTGCCATCGATGCGGTGCGCCGGATCATGCCGAAGATCGACCTCGACGCGCGGACCATTCCGCCAGAGGTACTGGACGAATTGAAAGTCGTCCGCGACGACTTCATCTCGGCCTCGAAACGCATCCAGCCCAGCGCCATGCGCGAAGTCATGGTTCAGGCACCGACCGTGGGCTGGTCCGACATTGGCGGGCTGGACGATTCGATTGAGATGCTGCGCGAAGGCGTGGAACTGCCGTTGAAGAACCCCGATGCCTTCAAGCGTCTGGGTATCCGTCCGGCCAAGGGCTTCCTGCTCTATGGCCCGCCCGGAACCGGCAAGACGCTGCTGGCAAAGGCCGTCGCCAAGGAGGCGGAGGCGAACTTCATCTCGATGAAATCGTCCGACCTGCTGTCCAAGTGGTACGGAGAGAGCGAGCAGCAGATTTCCAAGCTGTTCGCCCGCGCCCGTCAGGTCGCGCCCTGTGTGGTCTTTATCGACGAGATAGACAGCCTTGTCCCCGCGCGCGGGTCGAGCGGTAACGAGCCGCAAGTCACCGCCCGCGTGGTCAACACGATCCTTGCCGAGATGGACGGGCTTGAGGAATTGCAATCCATCGTCGTGATCGGCGCGACCAATCGGCCGACGCTGGTCGATCCGGCGCTGCTGCGTCCGGGGCGGTTCGACGAACTGGTCTATGTCGGCGCGCCGGGTGAGCCGGGGCGTCTGCACATCCTAAAGATCCACACGTCGAAAATGCCGCTGGCCGACGATGTCGACCTTGCCGCCATCGCCAAGAAGACCGAGCGCTATACCGGCGCGGACCTTGAAGACGTGGTCCGCCGCGCGGGCCTCAACGCCATCCGGCGCGAGGGCAGCTCGGTGTCCAGCGTTACCAAGGCGGACTTCGACGATGCCCTGAAGGATTCGCGCCCCACGGTCACCGATCACATGGAAAGCGAATACGCCAAGATGCGCGGTGAGTTGAAACGCCGTGCGGCGGAGGTGAATCCCATCGGCTTCGTCACGCCTGGGATGTTAAGCCCCACCCGCGACAACAAGCACGAGTAAGCCAAAGACCCGCCGCTAACCCCGGCGGGCCTTTTTGCATCACCCCTCTGCCAATGCGCCTTCGATGCGCAGCGGCCGGGTTGGCTGGATACGCTGGCTGGCGATCTGTTCGGGCATTTCGCGGCGCAGCCAGTCCATCATCGATTCGCGGATCGCCACGCGCAGGTCCCACAATTCCTGCGAATTGCCGGCACTGAGCAGCAAGCGCACTTCCATGGCCGAGGGCGTCAGGTCGGTCACCTGCACATTCTGCACCCGCTTATCGAACAGGGGATGCACGGCGATCTGGCGTTCGAACTCCGCGCGGATCGGGCCGACGTCGGTCGCGGGGTCGACGTAGAGCATGACCGAACCGAGCAGTTGCGCATTCTTCTTCGTCCAGTTCTCAAACGGCTCTTCCAGAAACTTGGTCGTGGGCACGACCAGTCGCCGCTCATCCCAGATGCGCACGACCACATAGGTCGTCTTGATATCTTCGATCCGGCCCCACTCACCCGCGACGATCACAACGTCGTCGATCGAGATCGGCTCGGTAATCGCCATTTGCAGCCCCGCGATCAGCGACTTCAATGCCGGTTGCGCCGCGGCGCCGACCGCCAGCCCCGCCAGACCGGCAGAGGCCATCAGCGTCACGCCAATATCGCGAACACCGGGAATCGACAGCAGCATCAGGCCCACGGTGACGAAGATGATGATCGCCGTACCAATGCGCGAAAATATGGCCAGCCGCGTCCGCTTTCGCCGGGCCTGCCGGTTGTCGGCCACGGTAATGTCGGCCCGTACCGTCATCGCGTGGATAAAAGCGTGCATCACCGCCAGCGCCAGCCAGCCGACGATGGCGGGCATGACGAAACCGGCGATCTTCTCCCACGCCATTTCCAGCGCCGGGATTTCCCGCGCAGCCAGCACCAGCGCCAAGGCGATGAAGGCATAGCGCGAAGGGCGCACCAGACGGCGGACCAACACATCGTCGGTGCTGCTGCCGCTGCCCCGTGCGACCTTGCGCAGGATGCCGAACAACAGACGGTGCACCACCAATGCGACGGTGATCGCGACTGCCCCCGCCAGCACCGCCCACGCTGTTTCCCGCCACGCTGGCGGGATCATTTCGAACCAATCGATAACTCTATCCATGTCGCCGAAACCTAGGGTGCTGCATTGCAGCATGCAATGCCCCGACCCAAGTTTCGATCATTGGTCCGGCGTCAATCGGGGTGCGGGAACCGGATGTCGACGACCACGCCATCGGCTTCGAAATCGCGGTCGATGCTGCCGCTCAGTTGCCGAGCGCTCGACTGCATCAGCATCGATCCAAAGCCCTTGCGATCGCCCGGAGCCTTCGGCTCGGGCGAGATTTCGCGCCAGACGATCTCCAGCTCCCGATCTTCGCCCAGCCCGTGATAACGCCATTCGATCCGGATCTGCCCGCCATCCTGCGACCACGCGCCGTACTTCACCGCATTGGTCGCCAGCTCATGCAGGACCAGGCCCAGCGGCGTCGCCTCTCGCACCGTCAGCACCACCTCGGGCCCGTCGACCGATACCGGATTTTCGTTGCTGAGGTACGGAGCCAGCACCTTGTCGACCAGCACCCGCATGCTGGCATTGCCTCCCGCCGTGTCCTTGCCCTGCGTCGCTTCATGAGCGTCGAGCAGAGCGTGGATCCGGGCGGAAACCGCCTCGGTAACCGGCTTCGCCTCGGGCGCATCGCGCGCACTCATCCGGACAATGGCGAGGATCACGGCAAACAGGTTCTTCACCCGGTGGTTCAATTCGTGCGCCAAGAGATCGGCGCGGTCGCGCGCCTCTTCCAGCTCTCGCGCTTGCGCCGCCCGCGCCTCCGCATGGGTGGCACGCACCGTCTGCGACAGGCCAAGCCCCAATGCGCCGATGGTCATCAACAGCGACAGCGCCAGCAAGGGCAAGACGCGATCCTCCGCCGCCGCGGTTTCCGACCGTGCGGTGGCAAGGATGCCTTCCTCCAACCGCTCCATCTCCGTCAGCGAGGCGCGCAACCGCTCCATCGCAAGCCGGCCTTCGTTCGACAGGATACTCTGCTGCGCTTCGCGGATAGAGCCCTCTTCGATCAGGGCGACGTTGCGGCCCAATTCGGCGAACTTCGCATCGCTGCGATCCTCGATTTCCTGCAACAGTTCGATCTGACGCGGCAATACATCGGTTTCAGCCAGCCTTTCCTTTAACCGTTGCAACGCACGCGGATAAAGATCCTGCCCAAAGGCGTAAGAGGCCAAATAGCGCCGGTCGAGCGTGATGAAATAGCCGCGCTGACCTGCCTCGGCATTGATCGCCGCGCGGTCGATGTCGCGCAGCGCGCCGATGATCTCGGTCGTGCGACCGACCTGTTCGCGCTCGCGCCGCTCTGCCGCGATGGTCGACCACACAAGGAACAGGCTGCCCAGCACGCCAACCGCCGCCAGCGCCAGCACCAGCAGGGCCGACGCGCGCCGCTTGCGCGGCTTCGCGGCGGGCTTTTCTGCCGCCGGGGTCGGTTCGATCCTGCCTGCCGTCTCAGCCATCGTACTCATCGCGGTCCGGTCATAGCCGCCCGATCCGCCGCTGTCTGTGGCAAAACGCACCGGATCATGGCCATTGCCCCGCGATCAGTGCGCTTCGCCCCATGATTTTCCGGTGCCGATGTCGATGCCCAGCGGCACGTCCAGCGTAACCGAGGGCAATGCCGCTTCGGCCATGACACGCTCGATCACAGGGCTGGCGGCGGCGACATCGCCTTCGGGCAGTTCGAAGACGAGTTCGTCGTGCACCTGCAACAGCATCCGCACATCGTTCAGCCCCGCATCGCGCAGCGCGGGGATCATCCGGGCCATCGCGCGCTTGATGATGTCGGCGCTGGTGCCCTGGATCGGCGCGTTGATCGCGGCGCGTTCGGCCCCCTGCCGCTCGGCCTGGTTCTTGGAATTGATGTTGCGGAAGTGGGTTTTGCGCCCGAACAGCGTTTCGGAATAGCCGCACTCGCGCACCTTCTCGAGCGTTGCGACAATATAGCGCTGAATGCCGGGGAACCGCTCGAAATAGCGGTCAATCACCGCCTGCGCCTCGTCCGCATCGGTGCCCAACCGCCCGGCAAGGCCCCAGCGCGAAATGCCGTAAAGGATCGCAAAGTTGATCGTCTTGGCCTGCGCGCGGGTGTCGCGGGTAACTTCGCCATACATTTCCAGCGCGGTGCGGGCGTGAATATCCTCTCCGTTCGCGAACGCCTCTTTTAGCGGCGGCACGTCGGCCATGTGCGCGGCAAGGCGCAGTTCGATCTGGCTATAGTCGGCGGCGAGCAGGACGTTGCCTTCCTCTGCCACAAAAGCTTCACGAATGCGGCGACCGGTTTCGGTGCGGATCGGAATGTTCTGCAGGTTGGGGTCGGTGGAAGACAGCCGCCCGGTTTGCGCCCCGACAAGGCTGTAGCTGGTGTGCACCCGCCCCGTACGCGGATTGATCGCCTGTTGCAGTGCCTCTGTATAGGTGCTCCGCAACTTTGACAGTTGCCGCCAGTCCAGCACGCGCGCGGCCATGTCCACGCCTTGTGCGGCCAGCCCTTCCAGCACCGACTGGTCGGTCGAATACTGCCCGCTCTTGCCCTTTTTGCCGCCCTTGTAGCCCATCTTGTCGAACAGGATTTCGCCAAGCTGCTTCGGGCTGCCGACTGTAAACGGTTCGCCCGCCAGTTCGTGGATTTCCTTTTCGAAGGCGTCGATCTGGCCGCCGAACTCGGCTGACAGGCCCGACAGGAAATCGCGGTCGACCTTGATCCCCTCGCGCTCCATCCCGGCGACGACCGGGATCAGCGGGCGATCGACCTGCTCGTAAATGCGCGTCGCGCCCTCGTCTGCCACGCGCTGGCGCAGCACCTTCCAAAGCCGCCACGTCACGTCCGCATCCTCGGCGGCATAGCGGGTCGCCTTTTCGAGGGGGACGGCGCTGAACGGGATCTGCTTCTTGCCGGTGCCGCAAATGTCCTTGAACGTCAGGGTGGTGTGGCCAAGGTGCGTCTCGGCGAGCGAATCCATCCCGTGCGCCTGCCCGATGCCGCCTCCGCCGCGCCCTGCATCAAGGTCGAAGGACAGGATCATCGTGTCCTCTACCGGCCCCATCGCGATGCCGTGACGCGCCAGCACGTTGATATCGTACTTGATATTCTGCCCGACTTTCAGGACCGCATCGCTTTCCAGCAGCGGCTTGAGCTTGGCCAGCGCCTCATCCATCGCGATCTGCTCGGGCTTTTCGGCGAACATGTCGTCGCTGCCATGCCCCAGCGGGATGTAGCAGGCATCATTGGGGCCAAGCGCAAGGCTGACCCCCGCCAGTTCGGCGCGCATCGCGTCGAGCGAGCTGGTCTCTGTATCGATGGCGACGGCATGGGCGGCAAAGGCGCGGGCGATCCATGCGTCCAGCCGATCGGCGCTCTGGACGCATTCGTAGGTGTCGAGATCGACCTTCGGCCATTCGGGCAATGCCTGCCGCGTAGCGCCGGGCGCATTTTCGGCCGCCGCGTTCTGCGCTTTCGCCGGGTTCAGGTCGGTTGGCCGCGCCGGGCTGCCCGCACCCGCGCCAAGCCGCTTCAGCAGCGATGTGAACCCATGCTTTGACAGAAACGCCGCCAGCGGATCGGTCGGGATACCGTCGAGCGCGAAGTCCTCCAGCGCCATCGGCAGGTCGCAATCCTCTTTCAGCTGCACGAGGACGCGCGACAGGCGCGCCATCTCGGCATGCTCGATGAGGTTTTCCTTCATCTTGGACTTCTTCATGTCCGGCGCGGCGGTCAGCACCGATTCGAGATCGCCGTACTCGTTGATGAGCTTCGATGCCGTCTTTGGACCGATCCCGCGCACTCCGGGCACGTTGTCGACGCTATCGCCCATCAGCGCGAGGACATCGCCCAGTTGTTCGGGCAAGACGCCGAACTTTTCCTGCACTTCGGGAATATTGATGCGGGCATTCTTCATCGTGTCGAGCATGTCGACACAACCGCCGCCCTCGGCGCACTTGCCGACCAGCTGCATCAGGTCCTTGTCCGAAGACACGATCGTAACGTCCCACCCCCGCCGCGTGGCGGCGCGGGCATAGCTGGCGATCAGATCGTCGGCCTCCAGCAGGTCTTCCTCGATGCAGGGCAGCGAAAAGGCGCGCGTCGCATCGCGGATCAGAGGAAATTGCGGGATCAGGTCTTCGGGCGGCGGCGGGCGGTTCGCCTTGTAGTCGGGGAACAGGTCGTGCCGAAACGACCGCGATGCCTTGTCGAGAATCACCGCAAGGTGCGTCGGACCATCCGCATCGTCCAGATCCTGCGCCAGCTTCCACAGCATCGTCGTATAGCCATAGACCGCACCGACCGGCGTGCCTTCCGGGTCGGTCAGCGGGGGCAGGCGGTGATAGGCCCGGAAGATATAGGCCGAACCGTCGACCAGATAGAGATGGGGCTTGCGGGACGGGGTTTCGGCATCGCTCATGCATGGGGATTAGCAGCGCCTTGCGCCCGGGTCAGCCGCATTTTCGCATCGATCCACCGCATCGCACGTGATGCACGAACCATCGCGAGCCGCCCCATTTCCGCCGTATTGGCAGCAAATTCTCGACATGATCCGATGTCATACGGATTATGGCGTTTTCTGTGAGACGCTTGCATCCATTTCCGGATACGACTATTCCTGTGCGCCGAGGCCAGCCTTAGCGGTTGGACTTGCGTGCCTGAGGGGTCTCGGTACGCTCCATTCGGAAACAAGGATGCATGTTTATGCGCAAGATCATTCTCGCCGCCGCTGCTGCCGGTGCCGCTCTCTCGCTGACCGCTTGCTCGGAAGGCACCGAAGACGCCGCCGAAGCTACCGTTGACGGCGCTGCCGAAGACACCGCTGAAAACGTCGACGCCATGGGCGAAGCCGCTGACGACGCGATGGCCGAAGCTGCCAACGAAGCTGACGATGCAGCTGCTGAAGTTGAAGCCGACGTCCAGAACGAGACGGAAGCTGAAGCTGCTGCTGACTAATTCAGCGTAAGCGAACAAGCGGGGCGCGGAAGGCAGATGCTTTCCGCGCCCTTCTTGTATCTGGGGTAGAGAAACACGGCTGCATTGGGCGCGTCCGACCCGGCCCTATCCATAAGGGTGACGCGCGACAGGCAAGGCGGCCCACGACAGCCCTGCCGGTCAACGCCGTTTAGCGATTGCGCGTGTTGTCGTTCGATGCCGTCGCGGCAAAACGCGGATTGGCGAAGCCGGCATAGAGCGTGCGGGTAATCTCCGCGATCCGCGCATCGCGCTGCGGACGGCCTCCCTGACCGGTGACGTAGATTGCCAGGGCGACAACGCGCCCGTCCGGCATTTCGACAAAGCCGACATCGCTGGCCGTATTGTTCAAAGTGCCGGTCTTATGGCCAAAGCTGGTCCCGCTCGGCAGGCCCGCCTTGATCCGGCGGCTGCCGGTAACGGTCCGTGTCATCGCGCCGATCACAACATCCGTGCTCGGCCCCGACAGCCACTGCCCCTTGTAGAGCCCGGCGATCAGCTGAACCATTTCCATCGGCGGGGCCGAATCGCGCTGATCCGCGCCGGTCGCCGGATCGAATTCGCCGTCGTCACGCACCAGCGTCGCGATGTCGCGATCGATGCGGAACCGGTTGAAGCCCTTGGACCGCATCCACTTGGTCACTTCCGCCGGTCCGCCCACAGCCTTCAACATAGCGTCGGTCGCGGCATTGTCGCTGCGCGTAATCATCAGCTCGATCAAGCTCCGCGCGGTCAGCGACATGCCCGGTTTTACCGGTGCGACCGCGGTCGAGAACGGGCGCGAGGCGACCGGGATCATCAGCGGGTACTTGTCGTCCAGCTGGTACTTGCCCGCATCGACACCGGCCAGAAACGTGGCCGCGATGGCGATTTTCGAGGTGCTGGCCATGGGGAAGGCCTGATCGCCCAGAATCGAGACGGTCTGCCCGCTGCTCAGGTCCAGCGCGGCAACGCCGATTCGGCCCTTGTCGGCGCGGGCAACCGCGAACAGCTGCTGACGCAGGCCAGAGGTCTGCGCATCATCAGCCTGCCGACCGTCGAGGACGGATCCGTTCGGGCCGTTGATGAATTCCTCGAAGCTTGCCGCTTTCGAATCGCGCGCTTCGACGGTTGTGCCCAGCAACATGGCCGGTGCGGCAATGGCCGCAATCGCGGCGCGGCGGATCGTTCGCCAGTGGCTCAAGCTCAATTCCAGTCCCATCGTGGCTCCCTGCTTAGCACGGATCAGATTGTCGAAGGATGAACCGAAAGTTTAATCCGCTCAAGCGGGGAACGATATGGTGTGCAAAACCGACGTTGTCTGGAAAACGGCCCTTCAGTCGCCCTTCGCACCTGCGACACCGGACCCGGCCTGAATGGCGCGCGACTGCGCCTTGCGACGCCGCAGGTTCTCTCGCAACTGGCGGGCAAGCCGCTCTTCGCGGGTTTCCTTGTCGCCCTTTGCAGTGTGGGCCTTATCGCCGGTCTCGCTCATGCAAATCCTGATGCCAGCGCAGATCGCGGTCCGCAATGCTTGACAAGGCGGTGGCCCCCAGCCAATAGCGCGCCCCTGCGATCCGCCGCCCCGATGGGCTGTGAATCTTCGCGACATGGTACGCTGCTGTAGCTCAGTGGTAGAGCGCACCCTTGGTAAGGGTGAGGTCGGGAGTTCAATCCTCCCCAGCAGCACCATTTTTGTCGCAGATACCCACCCGATTTGCTGCCACGAACGTTGGGCGGAAAGACAAAAGGCCGCCCTCATCGGGACGGCCTTTTGTCTTTCCATTGGCGCACCCGACATTGCTAAAACTTCTGTCGCAGGCTGTGTCGGGACGTCCCTAACTACTCTGTAAAATCAGGGATTTGTCTTCTACCGTGTTCACGGTTGATCGCCCCCAGTTGCCTGCATTTCGATCACCATGTGGGGTCGAAAGTTGGAACAATTTTATGGTGTGTATAACCTATGGCACTGACAGCATTGAAAGTGAAGAACGCCAAGCCCGGTCGTTACGTTGATGGCCGTGGCTTGTGTCTTTTTGTGAAGGAAAGCGGCTCCCGTAGTTGGGTCTTGCGGATGCAGCACAACGGCAGGCGGCGCGACTACGGATTGGGATCGGCGCTCGATGTGACGCTGACCGAAGCGCGGGACGCAGCGGCAGCCCTGCGTCGCCAGGTTCGCGCCGGGATCGATCCGGTTGCCGAACGACGGAAGTCGCGCAAGGTGGTGCCGAGCTTCGAGACGGCAGCGCGCGAATGCTACGAGGCGTTGAAGGACGGCTGGAAGAACCAGAACTATCGTAACTGGATTTCCAGCATGGAAAACCATGTCTTCCCGCTGATCGGCAGGAAGCCCGTCGATCAGGTGGACAGCACCCACGTCGTCGAGGTGCTCACGCCCATCTGGCTCGAAATCCCCGATACCGCCCGCAAGATTTTGCAGCGCATTGGTGCCGTGCTCGACTTTGCGCACATCAAAGGATGGCGGGAAGAAGAGGCCGCGCTGCGCTCAGTCCGCAAAGGATTGCCGCGCCAGACCGACAAGGTCGAGCACTTCAAGGCCATGCCCTATGCCGACATTCCGGCGTTCATGAAGGAGCTGGCGACCGCATCACCCACCACGGGCCGCGATGCCCTGCGTTTCACGATCTATAATGCCGTGCGGTCAAGCGAGACGCGCAAGGCTGTCTGGACCGAGATCGACCTCGACAAGGCGGTCTGGACCATTCCCGGCGAGCGCATGAAGGCAAAGGAAACGCATGTGGTGCCGCTCTCTAAGGCGGCGGTTTCGATTCTGCGTCGGCGCTGGAGATTGCGCACGAGCGACGATGGCCTCGTGTTCTCGAATAATGGCGAGAAGCCCATCAGCGACATGACAATGACCAAGCTATTGCGCGATGCCGGGATCAAGGGTGCGACCGTCCACGGGTTCCGTTCCGCATTCACCGATTGGGCAGCGGAGAAGACCGACTTTCCCAAGGAGGTTGCGGACAAGGCCTTGGCGCACAAGCTCAGCAACCAGGTTGAAGCCGCCTATCGCCGCACCGACTTCTTCGACAAACGGCGCGACTTGATGGGCGCGTGGGCAGATTACTTGCAGCAATGACTGAACGACGACGTTCGCTAAACGAACTTTGAAATCGCAGGGTCAGGCGGCCCAAACTCGATTTCAATCCAGTCATCGTCCTTTTCGCCGCCACTGATAACTTTCATTGAGGTTGGCAGGTGTCCTTGATCGAGCATCAGCTGAAACGGATTGCCCATCTTGCTCGGAGCGTTTTCCTTGCGGCCTTTCCATCGGCGCATTTCGTTCATCCTTTCCACGGAAAGGTCACCAGCCATTACCTCCATCAATTCGCGCGAGCTGATCTTCAATTTGCTGATAGGCACTGAATTACCTCCTGAAGATAGTGAGCCGCCACCATGGAAACCTAGTTTGGGGATAGCCTCAAGCGCCCTAGTGGCTCCGTTTATTGGCGCGCAGACCGGGGCAGGCAATTCTGCGAGCATCGCCCGAAATGTTTTTTCCAGCGCAGGCGATTGCGGCAGCCCTCGTTGGGTTCTGAAGACTGCCCGCACCGTGCGTTCGGGAGGGTCAATTTGCAGGACGTGGCGCTGTTCTTCATGGACGGAGACAGCAAGCACGAAATCGATAGAGCTATTCTGCGATAGAAAGTGCTCAATTATCTGCTCGGCGGTGAAGTTCTGAAAGCCGATTCCCGGTTTGCGAAGGCATTCAGTGTCGCCGTCGCAGACGATGATGCCCGTCACGCCTTCCAAACTCTTGAGCTGCTTCGCTTTTGCCTTCAGAGCGTTGTAGAGCGGGTTTCGATCCAGCGATTGCGGCGCGGAATAGGCTGCATAGCTTCCGTAGCTATAGCCGTCGCTGGTCCGCCTTATGGTCACCGACAATTCAATCTCGTCTTCATCGATAGCCACAACAATCGGATCGGAATCTTCCGACAATTGCTGGCGCACGCTCGGCATGATTCTTTCCCTTACAAATTCACGAATCTTGCCACGGCGGGGAATCTTGAGATTGGTCCGCTCGCCTTTCCCCGCCCTCTCCCGGTATGAGCCAACCCGAACATCCACCCCGCCTATCGGCAAACCGAGTTTGGTCTTCTGCCGTTCGATTTCTTGGCTAAGTTCGTCGTATGGATTTTCTTCATCGCGGCCATCATCGGACACGGTGGTGATGTCGGCGGTGAACGAGGTGGCACCATTGAATGTGATGTCAGGCCGCTTCCCGGTGACCTTCTCCTCCTCGATTGCCAGCTCGCCCTGATCGCGGAGGCCATGGATTACAAGCAATTCCCACATCGCGGCCAGGCGATGCGAATTTGGAACATTCAACTTTCGCACCAACTCAGCCCGCGCGCCATCGGTGACTTTGCCGCGAATATCATTGAGGCGAGCCTGAATGCTTCTGCGGGAAAAGATCATATCCACCAACTAGGATTGAAAACACCAGATTCCAATCATTGGCTGACAATCGTCGCCAACAACACCGGTCACTTCACCGCTGTTTGGTAATTCTGAACTTCTCAATGACCGAAATGGCTTGCCGGAAATGTTCCAGCCTAGACCGTCCTCTGTTTGATAAGCTCTTGCAGGCTAGCGGTGGTAATCCGAGTTGCCTTGCCGATCTTCACCGTTTCGAGTTCGCCGCTGGAGATCAATTCGTAGAGCTTCGTGCGCCCGATACCAATCATGCGGGCAGCGTCATTCACCCGGACGCAGATCGGCTCGACAGGTTGATGGCCGCTCATTCCGCCGGTTCCTCTTCACCGTAGTGAGCGGGATCGGCGATCCAGCGATTGATGGCTGACTCGTGCCAGCCCGCGCCGTGGATGCTGATCTTGACCTGCGACGGGAACGTGCCCTCTGCGATCTTGCGATAAATGGTAGAGCGGGAAAGACCGGTACGGTCGAGCACGGTCTTGAGGCGGATGATGCGTTCGGTATTCGACATAGGGCATTCTCACTTTGACATTAGCAGCCCCTCTACGGAACATAATGAGAACTTTTCTAAAGGGCGCAAGGGCCAGATTCACTTGGAATTCGGGCAATTCTTCAACGATTTGCACCATTTGAACCGTCTTTGGATGGTCTGAGACCTTTACAGACAAGCCGCTCCGCCGCCCAACGGTTTGGAAATTTTTTCGTTCGGCCCGATTTTGCGACAGACATGCGAAGAAATGCGACGACAGAGGCGGATTTTTGCACCAGCGTTGCCGGATTTCGCGGACGAATCATGTCTTCTTTCGCGCAGTCCGCTTGGTTGCGGGGTTTGAATCTTTGCCAGAACGCTAAGTCCAGCTTAGTCTTTTGAGGCTATTTCAAACTGGACACGAGTTTATACAAGTGGCAAAACACTAAGCATGGCTACGCGTTTGGACAGCAAGCTAAACCAACTCCAGCAGGAGCTTCCGGAAGGACTTCTGGTCGATGCCGCCTGGCTGGAGGCCAATGGCTATTCGTCCGCGCTGCGCAGCCAGTATGTAAGTTCCGGCTGGCTGGATAGCCCAGCGCGACGGGTCTATCGCCGTTCACGCGGGCCTATGACCTGGCAGCAAGTCGTGATCTCGCTCCAGACCATGCTTGACCTTCCATTGACCGTTGGTGGTCGCACCGCGCTCGAACAGCAAGGCTATGCCCACTACCTTTCGGCAAACGTCCAGACAGTTCACCTTTACGGACCAACACGACCGCCAACCTGGCTGGATGATTTGCCGATCGACGTGACATTCGCATGGCACAACAGCTTGCGCCTGTTTCCAGCAGATGCCGACACGCCGCCATTGCCAAGCCCCACCATGTATAGTGCCGCTGGCGCGCAATTGCCTGTTCGTTATTCGAGCAAGGAGCGCGCCGTTCTCGAGTTGCTCGATGAGCTGCCCAGGCATGAGAGCTTTCATCAGGTCGACGCCTTGATGGAAGGCTTAAGCGATCTCAGCCCTCGTCGCCTGCAAACTCTTCTCGAAGCCTGCTCCAGCGTAAAGGTGAAGCGGCTGTTCCTGTTCTTTGCCGACCGGCACCGCCATGCTTGGCGACCGAAACTCGAATTGGCCAAGATCGATCTGGGTTCAGGCAAACGGGTTCTGGTGAAGGGAGGCAAGCTCGATCCGCAATACGACATCACGGTGCCTGCCGATCTTGGAGAACAATAGGAAATGGCCTTCCAGGACGCCTATCGGCAGCAGGTTGCCCTCCTGATCCGCACCCTCCCGTTCGTAGCGCAGGAGCAGTGCTTCGCGCTCAAGGGCGGCACGGCGATCAACCTCTTCGTGCGCGACTTGCCGCGCCTCTCGGTGGACATCGACCTGACCTACTTGCCGGTCGAGGATCGCGTTTCATCACTCGCAGCTATCGACGCGGCGATGGCGCGGATCAAGGAGAGGATCGAAGGCGGCATACCGGGTGCGGCGGTCGCCCCATCGCGTTCCGCAGGCGACAACATCATCACCAAGCTCATCGTCCGCTCCGAAGGCGTTCAGATCAAGATCGAGGTCACACCCGTCTTGCGCGGCACCGTCTACGATCCCGTAGTCATGAGTGTTGTGCCTACAGTCGAAGACACATTCGGCTTCGCCGAAATGCAGGTTGTTTCCTTCGCTGACCTCTATGCGGGGAAGATCGTGGCGGCGCTGGATCGCCAGCACCCGCGTGACCTGTTCGACGTGCGAGACCTGCTGGCGAATGAAGGTATAAGCGACGAACTGCGACGCGCATTCCTCGTCTACCTCATCAGCCACAATCGCCCGATGGCAGAGGTGCTCGCTCCGACTCGCAAACCACTGGACGAGGAGTTCGAGCGCGGATTTGTCGGTATGACACAAGAGAGTATCGAGCTTGCCGATCTGGAGGCTACGCGCGAGGCACTCATCGCCACAATGGTTGGCGAGATGCCAGACCCGCACCGGCAGTTCCTAATCGGCTTCAAGCGCGGTGAGCCGGACTGGGAACTTCTCGGCATACCGGAAGCAAGGCATCTGCCAGCAGTCTTGTGGAAGCAGCAAAACCTGGAGAAGATGCAACCTGAAAATCGGAAGGCGATGATTGAGGCATTGGAGAATGTACTGATGGTGCCGAGATGATGACATTGCCCGGTTTTCTTCCTGGTGTTCCGGCAGAGCATGTATTGAACAGGCTCGCCACGGCAGGTGGGAAAGAAGTCGAGTCCGGCAAGTTCGCAAGTCCTGAAAGCTCAGCCGCCCTTGCTGTGAATTGCTTTGGATGGTTCATCGAACGCTTGGAGAGTTTTCCGCCGCTGCCCGGCATGGACAACTCTGACCCCGTGGAAATGGTGGATGTTGAATTTACCGCTCGATTTCCCTGGTCCGGGGGTCGTCACCCTTGGCTTGACGCTGTCGTTCAAACGCAGGTCAGCCTTATCGGCATCGAGAGCAAACGGTTTGAACCCTTCCGTGACCAGAAATCGGTGTCTTTATCGTCGGCCTATGATCGACCGGTCTGGGGCGACAATATGCGGCGGTATGAGCAAATGCGTGACCGATTGCGGTCCGGTGCAGTCACGTTCCGCCATTTGGACGCCGTGCAGTTAGTCAAACACGCTTTCGGGCTTGTGACGGAGGCGCGGCGAAGAGGCCGCAGGCCCGTACTATTCTATATTTATGCCGAACCGACC
The DNA here is from genome assembly GCF_001028705.1 of Croceicoccus naphthovorans. Classification (NCBI taxonomy): domain Bacteria; kingdom Pseudomonadati; phylum Pseudomonadota; class Alphaproteobacteria; order Sphingomonadales; family Erythrobacteraceae; genus Croceicoccus; species Croceicoccus naphthovorans. Next base: position 3,101,226 of record NZ_CP011770.1, read on the forward strand.
TCACGGGCAGGCAAAGCTATCCCGTCAGAGGATATTTTGCGGCATCGAAAGGAAATCACGGAATTTGCCGAAGCAGTGAGAGGAGATGACGTAGCGTTTCACTTCTCCAGCTATCGTGACTGGATCTCGACGTGGCCCAACGGTGGCGACCTAAAGGCACATGGTCGAACGATCATCGAGACATTCAGTCCATGAGCGGCAGCGGTTCAAGTCGGCTCGTGACGGCGGCTGACATGGCACGCTCTGCCGGCATTGATCCAAAGCGTTTTCGCGCGGCACTCAGGCAGGCGAATATCAATTGGCACCCACACAATGGAAGGTGGGAAGCACTCCGCGATAGCGCGGAGCATCGGGACATGCTTCAGGTCTTGGAGTTCCTCACGACCACGCAGCGCCCAGAGGCGACAGTTCATCGGGGCAAGTCCGAGCACCGGTCAGCGCACCGCGAAGATAGTGACGAAGCTTGGATCGTTGGGCTTTGCGACGAAGTTCTCGGCGAGCAATCGCTCCGTCAGCACAGATTTGCGTTTTTGACGGGTGATCGAGGGCCGACAGGTAGGGCAACGCGACTACCGGTCGATGCGTTCTATCCGTCACTGCAACTGGTGGTGGAGTTTCACGAGATTCAGCATTCGCAATCTGTCGCGCACTTCGACAAGCGGCAAACAGTGTCGGGAGTCTCGCGCGGCGAGCAACGTCGCCGTTACGACGAGCTGCGACGAGCAGTGCTTCCGATGCACGGTATCGATCTTGTCATTCTCGATTATTCAGAGTTCGAGCATGGATCAGCAGGACGCCTGAAACGCACAGATCAGGATCGCCGAGTCATCGAGGATCGGCTGCGCGACTATATCAAACCTTGAACCGGTGATTGATGTAGTCGGTTGTGCCCGCACCGCTCAGCTCTGTCGTCGCGTTGCCGCCACGAACGAAAAATCGCTGTTCCTTCCCATCCTTCAGAAATGCAGCCTTTGGCCCCGGCTCGCAACGGACCATAAGAACCCGCTCATCATCCTGATCTTCGAAATGCGGATGGACGTAAGGCAAGAAAACCTCGCCGATCCTGTCTTTGATGAGGTTGACAAGATGCAGCCCCATCTTGTCTTCGTTGGGGAAGCCATCGGCACCGATGCCCAAGACTTCGCCATCATCGGCCACGCCAATAAGCAGTGTACCGCCCTTGGCATTGAGGAATCCGGCAATCGTCTTGAGCGCGGACAGATGCATCTTCTCATCCGGCTGGCCGGTGTGGAGGTTGATGCGAAGCGTTGACTTGAACTCTACCGCGCCGGTTTCGCCGCCAGCGATCAATTCAGCCACCGAAGGCGGCGCGACTGCTTCAATGGCAGCATCACCGCGCAATTGCTCCCATGCCCGCCTAACGACCTGTGCCATGCGGAGCCGCCGCTCGACCAGGAACTGATCGTAGGGCAATTCCCACCAGAGGTGCGGAAGAGCGTGAAGGCCATAAACCCGTTCCCGCTCCGGCGCGGTCATCTGCGCGTCGAGCGCAGGGACATATTCTGCCGGGGGCTGTTTCCCGATCTTGATATTCTCCGGCCATTCGACCGGAGCAAAGTTGGCAATCTGGTTGATTTGCTTGAGATCGGTAACCCCCTGCCCTTCGAGATAGGCGCGGGGGAACAGATGGTGTTGTTCCAGCGACGCCTTCGATCCCTTGATCGCGGGGTCAATCATTGCGGCCAGTTTCAGGGGGCTGAAAAGCGCGGGCGCGTCCAGCATGATGAGCGAGGCCTGATAGGCGAAGAGCGTCGGGCTGCGCGAGGCCGAGGTTGCGAGCTGACTGGGCAGTGTGATTTCCCAGTAGTCGTTCGTCAGCGTGGTGTCGCACATCTCGCGAAGCTTGGCGATGAATGCCTCGCCGCTACCGAGATCACGGACCTGAGCAAGATCGGCTTCGAAGCGCGTTTCTGGCGAACTTGTGTAACGCCCCGTCATTGCCGACATGAAATAAAACTCGGCAATCGCCTGTCGCATCCGAGTGCGATCAATGCCGTAGTCACGAATGCCGATCAGGTAGAGGACGTAGCTGAAAATGATCGCTGCTTCCGAGCTGACCATTTTCTGCCCACGGTAGCCCGCCAGTTTCAGGGCATCGAGGAAGTGATGCCAGTTGGCCAGGTTGAGAACCGCGGACTGGGCTTCGCGCATCAGAGCAAACTGACCCTCGCGCTTGTCGGGGTTGTCCACGCCGGTCGCGGCATCCTTCCCACGCAGCGCGCCATAGACATTAGCCAACCGCGCCCGCTTGAGCGCCAAACCCACAGTCGCGCGCAGCATCTGGTCTGGCGACGGCTTGATGAAGTGGTTGAACGGCGATGCCTGTCCTTCGCTGGGCACTGTGGCCTGGAGCGAGAAATTCTCCAGCTCGACCCTGCCTTCCTCCCAGAAGACCGACATCAACGTCATGATGAAGTCTGCCTGGTTGAGCGCCTTGCCCTTGCCGTTGATGCGCACGAAGACTTCGGCGATGGTTTCTTCATCGACCGATGATGCGAGGGTCAGGGCGACGAAGTTGTAGTTGGGCAGATTGCGAAGGTGATCGATGGCATCCTCGATAGCCGCCTCTTCGTCGTCCGAGATTTCCCGAATTTCCTTGAGCTGCGAGAGAAAGGCCTTGCGGAAAGCACCGGCCTTGAAGTCCGGCGTCCAAAGCACCGATATGTCCGGAATGAAGGCACGGTCCTTCTTGATCGCAGCATCGGCGACATCGAACCGGCCAGACAGCGGGTTGAAGGCAATCTGGATGCGCTCTTTTTTGAAGTTGGAGCGGAGGACTTCCATTCCCTTTACGACAGCATAAAGCGAGGTGAGGCGCTGCTGCCCATCGACGATTGCGAGTTCAGGGACGGACTGCTTGGGACCAGTGCCGATGCTCTTCAGGCCGCCTTCAGCACCGGTTTTCCAGAACAGCAGGAACCCGGCGGGGTAGCCTCGATAGAGGGAGTCGAAGAGATCGCGGACGTTGACGTTCGGCCAAACGAACGGTCGCTGCAATTCCGGCAGGCCGATCTTGCCCATATCGATGTCTTCGATCAGGGACGAGATCGGAACATTGCTGGTAGTGAATATCGCCATTGATTGCCCGCCGTAGAAAATTTCAAATCATTTCATCGGTTTCGACCGAACCAATGTCTAGAACATATCGTCATCTATCGCTGGTTTCTTCGGATCGTCCGAAGTGTTCGCTTTGTCCGCGTCCATCTTGGCTGCGACTTGCTCCAACTGATCGCCTGCAACGTCATTGAAGAACCGCAAGGAGTCGGATTTACCGGGGCAATGCTCGCCACGAATTGAAACGCGACCAGAATCCCACCAACGATAGGTGCAACCATTTTCGCTTGAGCGTTCAGACCGGCCATATTCGGAATCGAGCAGGCCGATGAAACGCTCATAGTCGGCTGTCGATTCGAGGACGTAATCGGCCCGAAGCAAATGCCGGACAAAGCCTTCGATGACGACTTCCCTTACTCCGCCGAGGCCAACGGGCGGAGAAAGAGTCCATTTGGGAAATGACTTGCCGATGTCATTGGTTGCCCGGACAGACGAGCCACGACTCTCGAAAGCGGCGGCGATGGCGTAAACATCCGTCGAAACCGGGCTGAGGCCTGCCAGCTTGACACTGGTGGAAGGGTAGCTTTCGACCGTGATCCCGTAGAGGCCATTCCATAACCCTTTGACACCGTCATCTTCACCAAAGCTCTTGGTGTCACTTACGATAGCGGCCATGCCTTCATCGAGCACTGAAGTGAGGGTCAAGCGGGGACCAGTGAATCCGAAACTCACACGGTCGCGATAGGCGACATTGCCAGCCGAGAACCTTTCGGCATCCCGCAGATCGCGAAGACCACACCGTCGCAACACATCGAGATCAGTCATCCCAAGCGTCAGCACCAGCAGATGAACACCCTGCCCTGGCTCGCGAATGTAATGGATGTGGACGCCCTCAAACTTGTCAGTCGTCGCCGGGTCGTCCTCGCACACCCACCTTGCCCGATGCGCACTGTCAGTTGTCTGGCGTTCGCATCCGGTCAGTGCGGAGACGGTTGGTGCAAGTCGTTCGAAGTCGCTTTCCCGTTGCGGAGTTATCTGCGGCAGGGAGCACCAGTTCATCGCTTGAGCCGGAGTTGCGGTAATTGCTGCTACCGCTGCCATTGCCAAAACTAATGCGCCCCTCATTCCTGCCCCCTCAAACTCAATCCCGAATATCCGCGTCCGGCTGCCCCGCCATTAGCGCATTTATCCACAGCAGCGCCAATTCCGGGCTGCGGTAGCGCTGGTCATAGCGGGCGCGTTCGTCGCGTTCGACTATCGGGAAGGTGGAATAGATGTAGTGAACGTCTTCGCGCGACTTCGCCGGGTTTGCCGCGTCCCACACACCGTAGAGAATGAAATAGAGCGCATCGAGCTTTGCCCGAAGGGTGAAGCGGCGCTCCTCGTCCCATTTGAACGGTGGTAGGACTTCTCCGTCTGCATCGACATGCCCCAGATCGCGCGCGAATGGGGCCATGTCGTGCGCGGTGTAGGTCAGTTCCAGCACCGTCTCTCGCACAATCTCGGCAGCGGGCTTGTCGCCAAAGCGGCGCGAGTAATCGTCTGACGGAATGACAGGTAGCTGTTCCAGGAGATACCAGGCGAGATGATTGCCGTGGACCTTCTGCCGCGCGAGGTAATCGTAGGCGATGGTGTTCATGTTCGCCAGCAGGAGAGGCGCGAAGCTGGCATGAGCTGTCGCATCGACATCCTTCTTGGGGAACAGAACTGGCAAGGTGTGGCCCGCGCCAACCTTGGGGATCATCGCGCCAATCGTGGTTCGCATGTTCGTGACCGAGGTCACATCCTTGATGGCGAGGCACCAGTCAGATGGCGCATCCCAGCCAGCCTGGCTGGCTGGCACCCAGTATCGCGGCGTCGGCTGGCGCGAAGGATCAGCATGATCTTCGTCGTCCAGATCGGAACCCTGGCCCGGTCGGAAAACATTCGCCTCCGCCAGAACGATGTCCGCCGCCCGGTGATCGTAGGCCTGGACCATCTTGCCTTCGTACAGCGGCCCCCAAACGCCGCTGCCCGATTGGTATTGGTTGTCGCCGATTGGCCAAGCGGCCTCATCGCCCGTCAATTCGGCAACGGTGCGGAACTTGTCGCTATCGTTCGCCATGTCCAACATACGGACGTAGCGAACCGGCCAGACCGCGACCGGCTCGCCTGACCGGTAATCGACCAGCACAGGCGAACCGTCATAGATGCGTGAGGTGATGTCCTTGTCGCGCCGTGACCGGAAGATCGGTGCAGTGCCGCTATTCGGGTTGATGAGTTCGATCTCATCCGGCGACATGGCGAACACGCGGTCGGGATTATCCACCTCCGCAACATCGCGAATGAAGAATCCATACAGCGCCTCCTCAGCGCTGCGCCCGGTTCCGGTTGCGATGTATCCGCAGAACTTGAACCGGTAATACACATCGGGGAAGAACAACGTGCCGTCATACCGCTTGTTGAAGAAGTCGATGACATAGCGGACCTGTTTCGCTTGCGAGACTTCCTTGAAGAAGCCCGCCGAACTTTTATCCGAAATCAGGCCAGACGGCACTAGAACGCCGACTACGCCGCGTTGCTTGATAAGGTGATGCCCGCGCTCCACGAACAGCGAATTGAGGTTGGTGTCGCCGCCCGAAAGCAGCGGATAGCTGCCCGATTTTCGTGCCATGCGAGAGGTGTCGATGGCCCTTTGTTCTGCGTGCCGAAAATCCTTCCAAAGCGGATCGTTCGCAGCTTCCAGGGCTGCGATCATCTTCTTCCGGTCAGAGGCGCGCTCTGCCATCGCGATCTCCGGTTTGCGCGCGGCAAACCACTCGACCTGTTGCAGCTTGATGCGGTCCCAGGGCGGATTGCCGACAATTGCATCGAAGCCGCCCTTGCGCTCTGCGCTCGCCCAATCCTGCCAGACGCCGGGGAAGGCGATCTGCCAATTGAGGAACCGTTCTTCCTCGATCAATTGCCGGGCATTGCGCCAGATTTCGGTAAAGGCCTCGACCTCTTCGGCTTTGGCCTTGCCGCCTTCCGGCTCCTTGCGACCGCGCGCGATGGGGATGGCATCACCGAACCGTCCGTCGAGCCACAGGCGCACCAGACCTTTGCCGTCCTTGTCGAGATTGAGCCAGTCGAGTGCGTGCATGAAACTGACGAAGCCATCCAGTTCGCCCGTCATCAGTTCGACATCTTCCCACATCGCGGCGGAGCGATGGGCTTCGGCTATCTCGGCGTCGGTAAGCGCTTCGATAGTCTTCATCGCCTCGGCACTGCGCTGGGCATTGCGTAGTGCATCGTTCCAAAGGAGCCCGCCGCCCAATGCCTCGGCCTTGTCGATGGCATCGCGCACCCACAGGCCGAACAAGCTGTCACCGCAACGCAGGTGGTGGTCGATGAAGGAAAGCGGCGCGCCGACCGTAAAGGTGTGCAGCCACAGTGCCACCTTGGCGAGTTCCACCGCCATCGGGTTCTTGTCCACGCCATAGACGCAACGCTTCAAGACCATGCGGCGAACAATGTGCCGATCATCAAGCTGGGCCTCGTCGATGGTCCAGCCTTCCTCCCGTGCATTCTTTAGGATGGTGCGGCGGATTTCGCCGATCCGGTCGGCCAGTGGACTGGCATAGTCATGGCCAGCTTGCTCCGCCCCGGCGGTGGCTTCCGCCATTGCTTCAAGCACCTTGTCGGCCATGAGATCGACCAGGCTGACAAGGAAGTGACCGGACCCCATTGCCGGGTCGCAAACGCGCAAACGGAGGATGGCTTGCGCGGGATCGGCATCGCCAAGTTCTGCGCGAATGTAATCTTCCGCATCGCCCTTTTTGATTCGGCCTATCGCCGCCGCGAAGCCCACATTGGCATCCACGAACAAAGGTTCCAACGTCTTTTCAAGGATCAGTGTGACCAGCTCGTCCGGCGTGTAATAGCTGCCGCTGTTCTTCCGCGCGAAGGCATTCGGGCGGACGGCGATAGCGCCATCTTCGCGGACCACTTCATGTTCCAGCAGGCGCTCGTAAATGGAGCCGAGCTGCTGCACGGTGAGGTCGCGATAATTGATGTAGCGCCGGTCGCTACCCTCGCGCTCGAACGACAGCTTGTCGATGACGGGTGCGAGCACGCTGTCAGGCAAGCGAATCTGGTCGAGCAGCGGCGTATTCGCAGGGGCGAACAAACCGCCATTGTAGGGCGGAATACCGATGGAGGCATCGCCGCGATCAACGATGCGCGACAGATCAGCAATGCGATTCCAGATTTGCGATGCGCTGGTCGAAAAGGCATCGCCGCGCCCCATGCGGTCACCCACTTCAAGGCGTTTGGGGCGCAGCGCGTAGTCGTCATAGCCTTCCGAATTGACCGGCAGCAGATCGCGGTCTTCGGCGTATAGCAGGAACAACAGACGATAGAGCAGGACAAGCGAAGCGTCCCGAACTTCCTCCAGCGGTGTCTCCGGTGAAGCACCCGCAACGGCAGCGGTCAGTGCAGGGAAGATGTCTTCGAAGACGAGCTTCGAGAGCGACTTGGCAACCCGCTCTTCGTAGAACGCAGCTTCAGCCCGCGCCCGTTCGTGGAATGACCGGCCATCGGCTCCGGTCCTGGCAAAGGCCGCGCGCGAGAAGATTGCGGCGAAAACCCGTAGAGCATGATCGCGGGCATCATCATCGACGCCGAGTTCACCCTGGGCGTCCAGAGCCAGCGCACCTGCAAGATCGACTTCGAGGAATTCCTCGCTGACCGACCGCGCACCAGCCCAATAGAGCCGCCAGCGCGAGCCGTTGCTGAGAATGCCCCAGCGCAAGCCATGCTCGCTATTGTCCCCGATCCGGCGGAGGTAGCGCAGCATCTGCGTCGATGGCGCGACGGCATCTTCGCGCCCCACCGCGCGGTCGAGCGGCCTCGCCCAGCGCTTACTTTCGACCACAGCCGCGCCGTGCTCGTATCGCCGCCATTCCTCTGGCTGGGCGTTGGCCCGATCCTTCGCATCGCTATCGATGAACAGCAGGCCGTCGGGAACGTCCAGCCTGCCTCCGGCAGACAAGTTCTGCTGCCTCAGGCTTTCGGACCAGCCCAATTCCGAAAGGATCGGCCAGATGAAATCGTCTTCGGTCTGGCTTTCATTTGGCGACGATTCGCGGGGGAAGCGATCAGCGATTGCGGTCAACGATGCGCGCAACGCAGCGACATCAACCGCCCGATATTCGGTCGATTGCCGGATGGCTTCTTCAAGATAATCAGTCGTTAGAAACGATCCGGCGAACAATTGCATCGGCATTGACTAGCAGCCAATCAAGAACCGTTCCACGAATAGCTTTGCGCTATCCCAAGGATGGTTTGTCTTCTGCCTGCTCCGCCTCAAATGCCCGCCTGCCCTTGCGCCGGAACAGCACCAGTGCCTGCGCGCCATCAGGCCCACGCAGCTTGGCAGCGACGGTGAGGAATGCGCCGTAGAGCGCGGCGCGATCATCTTCGGTCAGTTCGACCAGACCGGCCTTGGCGACCAGGCCGCCAAGCTCGATCAGTTGCCGCGTCCGCTCGCGACGTTTCACTTGCCATTCGCGCATGTCGGTTCGTGCCTTCGCTGCCTCAAGCCGATGCCGCGCCGCCACCTGTCGGAAGAGTGCCTTCTGGCTGTTTGCCAGGTCCGCTCGCAGTGTCGCGTGTTTCTCCTCGAAAGAAGGCCGCGCCGCGCTTGCGCCAGCCCTCCCCCGTGGCCTTATCGGTGTTGGCGACAGCATCGAGCAGCGCGCCCGCCAGGACATCAGCATCAAGAGTTTCGGCTCCGGTTGCCGTGACCAGCGCACCAAGCTCGCGCACGCGGCGTTCCTTCAATTGCTTTGCCTTGTCGGCGAGGGCCTTCAGTTCCGAATCAAAATCGCGAGGTTTGCGCATGAGAAGTCTCCATCATTGGTGTGATGGAACCATGATAATCGGGCCTGTAATCAAAAGCAGTAAGGTCGCCGGGACAGTGTGATACCGCCTAGTCCCGATCAGGATTTTATCATGAGAGGGCGCGCTTATACGTCGTGCCGACGTGGCCTTTGGAGTGTAACTGGATTGCCGACATGGCAATCTTTCACTTCAGCGCAAAGGTCATCGGAAGGTCGAGCGGACGCAGTGCCGTTGCGGCTGCGGCCTATCGTGCAGGCGAGCAACTGCACGATGAGCGCATCGACAGAACCCATGATTTCATCAACAAGGCAGGCGTCCTTCATTCCGAAGTGATGCTGCCCAAAGGCGCGCCCGAAGCCTTCGCCGACCGGGCCACTTTGTGGAACGCGGTCGAGGCAGCCGAGAAACGCAAGGATGCCCAGCTTGCCCGCGAGGTGGAGTTCGCCCTGCCGCGCGAGTTGTCCAAGAAGGACAACATCAAGCTGGCGCGCGAGTTCGTGAAAGCCGAGTTCGTCGAGAAAGGCATGATTGCCGATCTCAATGTCCATTGGGATATTGGCGAGGACGGGAAGGCCAAGCCGCACGCGCATGTCATGCTCACCATGCGGGAGGTCACCAAGGACGGGTTTGGCGCAAAGGTCCGCGACTGGAACAAGACCGCGCTGATCGAACAATGGCGCGAGCGCTGGGCCGATCATGTGAACCGCGCCCTGGCAGAACGCGACATCGACGCGCGGATCGATCATCGCAGCCTGGAAGCGCAGGGCATTGCGCTGGAGCCGCAGGACAAGATCGGCCCAGCAGCCTCGCGCATTGGCGGGCGCGGGCTGGAAGCCGAGCGGATCGAGGAACACCGCGCGATTGCCCAGCGCAATGGCGAACGCATCATCGCTAATCCCGCGCTGGCCATGGATGCGATCACCCACCAGCAGGCGACCTTTACGCGACGTGACCTTGCCGCCTTCGTTCACCGCCATAGCGACGGGAAGGAACAGTTCGATGCTGTCTACAATGCGGTGCGCGCATCACCCGACCTGATTGCGCTGGGCAAGGATGGGCGCGGGCAGGATCGCTTCACTTCACGCGCGATGATCGAGACCGAACAGCGCCTGCACCGCGCCGCCGACGCAATGGCGCAGCGTGCAAGGCATGGCGTCGAAGAAATGCAGCGGAACGCCGCTTTCGCAAGAGCTGCGAAGCGCGGCCTGGTGCTCTCCGGCGAGCAAGAATCCGCCTTCGAGCATGTCACCAACAGCAAGGGTCTTGCGGTTGTCGTTGGCTATGCCGGGACCGGCAAAAGCGCGATGCTGGGAGTGGCGCGCGAGGCATGGGAAAGCGCTGGCTATTCCGTGCGGGGCGCAGCCCTGTCCGGTATCGCCGCCGAAGGATTGGAGAACGGGTCCGGCATCGCATCGCGCACTATTGCCAGTCTTGAGCATCAGTGGGGCAAAGGACGCGATCAGCTGAATACCAAAGATGTGCTCGTCATTGATGAAGCGGGAATGGTCGGAACGCGCCAGATGGAGCGCGTGCTGTCCCATGCCGCCAAGGCCGATGCGAAGGTGGTTCTGGTCGGCGACCAGCAGCAGCTTCAGGCCATCGAGGCGGGCGCGGCGTTCCGAGCGATCCATGAGCGCCACGGCGGCGTCGAAATCAGCGAGGTCCGCCGCCAGCTTTCGGCCTGGCAGCAGGATGCGACCCGGCACCTCGCCACGGGCCACACCGGCGAAGCGATTCAGACCTACGAAGAGCGCGGCATGGTCCATGCCGCCGCGACGCGCGAGGCTGCGCGCGCCGACCTGATCGAGCGCTGGGATCAGGAACGGCAAGCCAGCCTCGACGACAGCCGGATCATCCTCACCCACACCAATGACGAGGTGCGCGAGCTGAACAAGATGGCGCGCGAAAAGATGCGAGAAGCTGGCGCGCTAGGTGTCGATGCCACGATCAAAGCGGCGCGTGGCGAACGGCAGTTTGCATCGGGCGAGCGGATCATCTTCCTGCGCAACGAGCGCGGGCTTGGGGTGAAGAACGGGACGCTGGGCACGGTGGCGAAAGCCAGCGCACAGAACATGGCTGTCCGCACCGATGATGGCCGCGAGGTTGCGTTCGACACCAAGGACTATGCCCACATCGATCATGGCTACGCCGCCACGATCCACAAGGCGCAGGGCATGACGGTGAACCGCACCCATGTACTCGCCACGCCGGGCATGGACAGCCATTCCGCCTATGTCGCCATGTCACGTCACCGCGAGGGGCTGGCCCTCCACTATGGCCACGATGACTTCGCCAATCAGTCGAAACTTGTCCGCACGCTGAGCCGCGAGCGCGGGAAAGACATGGCAGGCGACTACAAGCCCGAGCAGGCCTTCGCCGAACTGCGCGGCATCAGCTTCCGCGAGCGGGTCTTGGAGATGGTTCGGCAGGTGCCGGAGAAGGCCAGATCTATCTTCGGAAACTTCCGTCCGCAGGCCCGACAGCTCGAAGCGCTTCCGGCACAAACCAACACGCAGAACGACCAGCGCCGCGCGGTCGAACGCTACGCCCGCGCGCTTGGCGATATCGGTACGATGCAGGCCCAGGGCTTGCCCGTGCTTCCGCACCAGAAGGATGCGCTGGAGAAGGCTGGAAAGGCGCTCGAATCAATCCGGCCCCATGCCGCCACCGATCTTGCCAAGGCGCTGGAGCGGCGTCCTGAACTGATTGCAGAGGGCGTTGGCGGGCGCAGCCAGGAAGCCATGCGCGCCATGCAGCACGAAGCCGCCGTGCGGACCGATCCGGCGCTTCGAACCGAGCGCTTTGTCAGCGACTGGCAGGGGTTGAGCACAGCGCGAAAACAGCTTGAGCAGCAAGGCGACCGTGCCGGAGTTGCCCGCGTCTCGGCCAAGCAGAACGAACTGGCGAAGGGGCTGGAGCGCGATCCGCAGGTCGAAGGTCTGCTGCGCGGCAAGACCCGCGAACTCGGCATCGATCCCAAACCCGAACGCAGCATCGCCAATGAACTCACCGCAACCCTCGCCCGAGAGCGCACCCGCGCATTCGACATGGGAATTTAGGAGAAGCGACATGGAAGACGACCACATCGAAGAAGTGCAACTGGACCTCGAAGTCGAGGAACCGCCTGCCCCAGCCCCGGAGCCGGAGGCCGTGACGGAAACCGATCCGGCAGCGGAAGCCTTTGCCCGTCTTGAAGGCGAAATGGCAATGGTGCGCCATACGGTCCAGAACTTGGCCAGGGAGCGCGCCGACATCGTGATCCCGGACTACACCGCCACGCTCGGCCAGATTGCCGATCAGTTGGAGAAGGCGTCCGACAGGTTAGCAGACATCGGCAACAAGCCTGCCATTGAGCTGACCCCGGAAGACATTGCAGTGCAGATCAAACGCACCTCGCTCGATATGCTGCGCGATGCTAGCGACCTGTTCCGGCACGGACGCAAAGACCTCGACCTTGCAACCGGTCGGCTCGCCGCAATTGTCGGGCGTGTCCGCACCGAGGGCGAGCAGAAGCGTCAGACCTGGCGTTTTGCAGGCATGGGGTTGGCTGCCGGGATCACGCTCTGGTCAATCCTACCGGGCACCATTGCTCGCGCCGTGCCCGAATCTTGGCATTGGCCAGAATGGATGGCGGAAAGAGCACTCGGGGACACGTCGCGGTGGAACGCGGGCAGCAGAATGATGCAAAGTGCCGATCCTCTCGCGTGGCACGTCCTTGTTGCGGCGGCTGACATGCAGCGAGATAACCGGGACAAGATTGAAGATTGCAGGAAACGGGCGAATTCGAGCGGGAAAAACGTATCCTGCACACTCCAGATTCGGGCGCAAAACGGAGACGAGTAGCGCGCCGGAAACCGCCTTCACGCACCAAGAAGCGTCCCGGAAAGCCCCAGAATGTGCCGGAAAAGCCCGCACATTGTGTGGGGTCAAACGTAGGAGCGCTTTCTATAACTCTGCCGAATTTTGTTTGAATACAACGCATTATGGCGGTTGACTGGCGCACCCGACAGGATTCGAACCTGTGGCCTCTGCCTTCGGAGAATTAGAACGGAGGCCACGCCACGGTTTTCTATTCTACGATAATCTGCGCTAATGGTCTATATTCATTAGCTTTTCTCTCAAATAGAATACGCCGATGGCACGCTGTTCTAGCCGGGAGTTCGCTCCCACCTGCTTCCGTGGTGCTTCCGTGGAAACAGGCCTGTCGTCGGAGGTGTATCGTATGGCCAAGATTAACAAGCGGAACGTAGATGCCGCCGTTTCGCGCGAGAAGGATTATTTTCTGTGGGACGACGAGCTGCCGGGTTTCGGGCTGCGGGTCTTCGCATCAGGCAGGCGCAGCTACCTGATCCAATATCGCGCGCTCGGGCGGACTCGGCGGTTCACGATCGGCCTACATGGCGTGTGGACGCCAGAGATGGCCCGGAAGGAAGCCAAGGTGCTCCTTGGCCGAGTCGCGCAAGGCGACAATCCCGCCGAGGAAAAGCAGATCGACAACAAGGCCATCACGGTCAAGGAACTCTGTGACCTCTATCTCAAGGATTTGGATGACGGTCTCATCCTCGGCAAAGGTGGCAGGCCGAAGCGGCCGGGAACGATTGTGTCCGACAAGGGGCGCATCAATCGCCATATCGTGCCGCTGCTCGGGACGCGCCGGGTCAAGGATCTGACCAAGGCGGACATCACCAAGCTTCTGAAAGACGTGATGGCCGGCAAGACCCGGCGGAACGTAAAGACAAAAAGCCTGCGGGGCCGCTCGATCGTCAAAGGCGGCGCCGGCACGGCGTCCCGCACGGTGGGGCTGCTTGGCGGCATCCTGACCTATGCGATGGACGCGGGCATCATCGACATCAACCCGGCTGCGGGTGTGAAGAAGCCGAAGGACCAAGTCCGCACCCGGCGCCTGACCGAAGACGAGTATCGCAAGTGCGGCGAGATTCTTAGTGTGGCAGCTCGGAATCCCAACTATGCCATGACGGTCGAGATCGCACGCCTCATCGCTCTGACGGGCGCGCGGCGCAGCGAGATCATCGGGCTGGAGTGGAGCGAGTTCGACGCAGATAATAGCTGCCTGCGGCTGAACGACAGCAAGGAAGGCGCATCGGTCCGCCCGATCGGCCTGCGTGTAGTCGAGAGGCTGGAGAACCTGCGCCCCGACGATGAGGAGCAGACCTTCGTGTTCCCTGGAATACGCAAGCGCGATCAGGCGTTTGGCGGCTTCCCGCGCCAGTGGAGGGCAATCTTCAAGGGAACCGAGCTGGAATGGATGACACCGCATATCCTGCGCCACAGCTTCGCGAGCATCGGCAATGATCTCGGATTCACCGAAGCGACCATCTCCGCGATCATCGGGCATTCGCGCAGCAGCGTGACGAGCAAATATATCCACACGCTCGATACGGCGCTCATCATGGCCGCCGACACGATCTCGGGCTATATCCACGGCCTGCTGAACGGCATAGCGTTCAAACACACCGCCTACGCGTTGGACCGGCAGTCGCGGCAGGCCGCGCTCACGCGGTTCCTGGGGCTTGGCGATGTGGAATGCAGTGACGAAGCAAGCGATGCTCAGCCGATGCCGATGGCCGCTTGAGACATTCCCAAGGGTGCAACTCGTGGATTCGATTGGGTTAAGCGCGACTCCCGCTAGCCTCCACCACGGCGTTGCGGCTCTGACACGCAGGAAAGCTGGGTGCCAGAGTGCGGGAGGCGTATTTCGAATTGCTCGGATGCGCTGTGAGCGGCTATGGCGATGAGTGGGGGATGTTTTGGACGATACGCAACGCTTTGGGTACGGATTGAAGTTTGAGAATGCCTTCTTGCGGGAGCGGGGTAAGGCGTTTGAAACCCTGTTCGCTCGCATCATGGCTCATGCTCATCCCGGCGATTTTCAGCCTGTGCGTCCCTACGGCCCTCGGGGCGACCTGAAATGCGACGGCTATCGTGCTAGCGATGGCACGGTATTTCAGTGCTACGCACCCGACAGTATGAAAGTCGATCCCCTTGTCGCAAAGATCGATGAAGACTTTAACGGAGCTGTTGGGCACTGGGCGGCAAAGATGCGGCGCTGGGAGTTCGTTCATAACGACGTGCGGGGCTTGGCCGCCGAAGCGGTCCAGAAGCTGGCAGACCTGGGAATGTCTAATCCGACCGTGGCACTAGCGGTTTGCGGTGAGGCCGAGTTGCGCTCGATTGTGATGGGGTTGGCCCTTCATCAACTCGAAGATCTCTTCGGCGCCGTTCCGTCGGATCGGGCTCTGGAAAGGCTCGATTTCACGGCCTTGCGGCCAGTCCTGCTGGCTATCCAGAGGCAGGAGCCGGATGCCGATCCGCCGCTTACAGCGCCCTCGGCAGCGAAGCTGGAATATAATGCACTGTCTGACGATGCAGCCGGCCTGCTACGGCAAGGTCGTCGCAGGGAGCAGTTGGTCGAGGCCTTTTTCGCAGCGTGGCCTGATCCGGATTTTGGAGAAGAGATCGCGCAGGCCTTTCGGGTACGCTATCAGGCACTCAAGGCGTCAGGCTTGTCGGCCGATGAAATCTTCGGCGAGCTTCAGGCGTTTACCGGGGGGATGACCGGCGAGCCCGGCCGACAAGGCGCGGTTCTTGCTGTGCTTTCCTATTTTTTTGAGCGTTGCGACATTTTTGAGGACGCGATTCGAGCTGACGCGACATGATCCTGCCGACCAAACATATCCGTCCTGATCGGGCGCTCCTTGCCATTGGCGCCGATGTGCTCGGCTGCCTGCGCGAGCCGATGACTGTGTCGCGCCTGTGGGACGAGATCAGGTCGGCGCGCGCCGACCGCACGGTCTCGGCCCCAATCAGTTATGACTGGTTCGTGCTGGCCCTGGATCTGCTGTTCATGGTCAAGGCCGTGCAGTTCGATCGCGGCCTGCTCCAGAAGGCCGGATCATGATTCACGGTCTCAGCAGCGATCTACCTACTTTCAAGAGCCTGACCTTCCATCCTGGCCTCAACATTCTGCTTGCGGACAAGAGCGCAGGTGCGACCGATCGGCAGTCCCGCAACGGGGCCGGCAAGACCAGTCTGGTCGAGTTGATCCACTTCCTGTTCGGCGCCAATGCCGGCAAGGACAGCATATTTCGGTCCGAAGCCTTGTTAGGCTACTCGTTCGAAGCGCGGGTCGGTATCGGCTCAGCGCTCATCGATGTGGCGCGTTCCGGTGCCAAGCCGTCGCGCATTACGATCCAAGGCGACACATCCAACTGGCCGATCGCGCCGTCGCTGGAAGCCAAGACCGGCGATCAGGTCATCAGTAACGAAAATTGGCGTACGGTTCTCGGAGCATTGATGTTCGGCCTGAACGCCAACCCCGATGGCGATGAGGCCATTCGATACCGGCCCACCTTCCGATCGCTTTTCTCCTATTTCGTGCGTCGGCAGAACAGCGACGGCTTTCTGTCGCCGACGCAGCAATCATCCAAACAGCAGGGCTGGGATCAGCAGGTGGCCATCAGCTATCTGCTGGGTCTTGACGCCGGTGTTCCGCAGCAGTTCCAGGAAGTGCGGACGCGCGAACGCGCCATGACGGAACTGCGCAAGGCGGCAAAGGATGGCGGGCTAGGACGCTATTTTGGCACTGCGGCGGACCTGCGCACCAAAATGACCGTTGCGGAGGCCCGCGCCCGTCGCCTGCGGGATCAGGTCAGTACATTCACCGTCGTTCCCGAATATACCGAGATGGAGCAGGAGGCGTCGCGAATAACCCGCGAGATATCAACTCTCAGCGACGACAATACGGCAGATCGGGAACTGATTCTTCAATTGCAGGCTGCGATCGACAGCGAGCTGCCGCCGGCATCGACCAGTCTTGATCGGCTTTATCGCGAAGCGGGCGTCGTGCTGCCTGGGTCGGTCGGGCGGCGTTTCGATGAGGTGGAGGAGTTCCATCAGGCTGTCGTGCAGAATCGCCGCTCCCACCTAACGTCGGAAGTGCAGGCGGCAGAGGAGCGTATCCGTAAACGTGACCGGACCCGCGAAAGCCTGGATGGGCGACGCCGGCAATTGATGGGGATTCTACAATCCGGCGGGGCGCTGGAGCATTATGCGCTGCTCCAGCAGGAAGCCGGGCGGGCGGAAGCGGATGCCGAAGGCTTGAGACAGCGCCTCAAGACCGCCGAGGAGATCGAAAGCACCAAGGCCGAACTCGATATCGAGCGCGCGCGCCTGTTGAAGACGCTTCAGGACGATCATCACGAACGTGAGAGCCTGATCGAAGAGGCGATTCTTGTCTTCGAGGATCTCTCAAATGCGCTCTACGAAAAGGCAGGAAGCCTGACGATCAGCGCGACGACCAATGGCCCGCAAGTAGATGTCCGCATTGATGGCCAGCGTAGCAAGGGCATCACTAACATGCAGATATTCTGCTTTGATTTGATGATGGCTGAACTCGGCGCCCGCAGGGGCCTCGGGCCTGGGTTCCTGATCCACGACAGTCATCTGTTCGACGGCGTTGATGAGCGGCAGGTGGCAAAGGCGCTGCAATTGGGAGCGGATCATGCCGAGAGTGTCGGCTTTCAATACATCGTCACGATGAATTCCGATGCCCTGCCGAAGGACGGATTTCGTGATGGTTTCGACGTCGGGAAGCATCTGCTCGACGTCAAGCTAACTGATGCCACCGACACTGGCGGCTTGTTCGGCATGCGCTTCAACTAAACGGCTCGCCTCCCCGGCATCCCGCTCAACGCCTATACTGATATGCTCAATCTACCGCGCTTGCGCCGCGGAGTCGTCTTTGCGCCGCTTGCCCGTCCGGTGGCGACAGGGGATGGTTCGCCATCGTGCTGAGCACCGTCGGACGCGGTGGGAAACTCCGTTCTCCTTCGTCCCAGGCCGCTCGCCTTGGCGAGCGCGCTGCGCCGCGCGGCATAAGCGGGCGCCACCATCGGGTAGTCCGCAGGGAGATTCCATTTGGCGCGGTACTGATCCGGCGTCAGACCATGGCTCGTCATCAGGTGACGCTTGAGCGTCTTGAACTTCCTGCCGTCTTCCAGGCAGACCAGATAGTCTGGCTTAACCGATGCTCGCACCGGAACCGCAGGCGTCGGAGTTTGCTCCTCCGGCGTCACGCCGAGACCGGCGAGCGCATCATGAACGGAAGATATCAAAAGCGGAAGGTCGGCCGGCGCGACTTGGTTGGCGCCAACATGCGCGACCACAATATCGGCGGTGAGCGACAGCAATGCCGACTGATCGACCTTATATGGCTCGGTCATTGCTGCCTCCTCGATTCCGATCCTCAGCCGTTCACTTTGTCTTTGAGCGCTTTGGCTGGCTTGAAGCTGACCTTCGTCGCGGCCTTGATCGTCATCGCCTCGCCGGTGGCGGGGTTGCGGCCCTCACGTTCCGGCGTCTTCTTTGTCGAGAACTTGCCAAACCCATTCAAGGACACCTCGTTGCCCTTGGCGGCGGCGTCGCCGATCGCCGCGAACACGGTATCGACATATTTCCTGGCGTCGGTCTTGGTCAGGCCATGAGCGGCGGCAAGGGTTTCGGCGAGATCATTTCCAGTCATTGCTTACACTTACTCTCATTGGTGGTTGGAAGAGCATTGGTAGCCGCGCGAAGGACAAAGGTCATCTACTCATATCTTCGGTGGCGACCGCTCCGAGAGCGCCGTTTGTTCAATCACCATAGGGATCGTGATTGACTAACTCGGCATCATCGCCGTCAGGCCCGGTTGAGGCTGGACTCGGCCTTCGGCATGCACCTGTCCTCGAAGCCCAACGTGCTCCGACCTACGACCTTTCTGCGTCTGGCCCGGCGGCGAGTAGGATTGCAGCACTTCGCTGCTCCGCTCGCAGCCTATTCGCCGCGGCCTGCCAGACCCATTTGCGGCGCACCGACTGGCGGCGGCGCGCCCTGCGCCGCGCATAATCAACCGGATCGCCGCGCCCCCACTCCCTGGCCTGATCGACGGCGAGCGCGACCGCCTCATCGAAAGCACGCGACCGGCGCCAACGCCATCGATTGATCCATCGGGTAAACATCGCGGCACTGTTCCATGGTGCAACCTGCCTCCCGTCATATCGGGTCCGACGAACCCGCTGTTGCCGGCGCGACTTCGGCAGGTAGCGGATCGAGCTGCACGGCAATGCGAATCGGCAAGAGCATGTCCGGCGGCGGCTCGCCGGGCAGGCGCTGGCCGACGACAAGGCTGCGCAAGTCGGCGCCAGGCTCTGGATGAGCGAATGGCGTGAATTCCATGCGCGAGACCACGCCGCTTTCACCTACCCAGATCTTGAGTTCGAGGGGTGGCGTCGGCTCGTCCTCGGCGGGGCGAGTCTGGTGGAGATAGGTCCGGAAACGGAGGGCGGTTTCATTGTCGGCCTCCAGCAGCCGGGTGACCGCCGCCATCGCTCCTTCGGCGTAGCGCACCCATTCCACCGGTGCGGCCGAGGGGGCGATCGTCTGTGCAGCGACGGGTGACGCAGTCGCGAGACCCGCCCCGGCGGCGGCGGCGAGCCAGCGAAACGAACGGGAGAACAGCGAGCGTTTAGCCATGAGGGCCTGTATCCTGAGGTAGCCTAGTGGATGACGGGATGGGCGAGTCGCCCCTCAGCGCGTCCGAGTCCGAGCGCAGCGCGAGACCGAATGCACCGAGGTGGCTGTCGACGAGCTTCACTGCTTCAGCATGGATCAGCCCGACGACATAGACCGAGATGATGGCGGTGAGCGACACGCCCAGCACAAAGCCCGCCGCAATGAGACCAAGCGTGGCGAGCATTTCGCGCCTCCCATTTCACTGGCCGCCTGGGGCGACCGTTGCTGGCTGCTGCTGCGGCAGACGTTCGCGCTCGAAGGTGATGGTTTGAATGCGCACATCGAGCAGGCGCACCACATCAGCGGTGAGGTCGTTCGCAAAGTTGCCGCCAAGCGCCGAGTTGCGGTCGAACAGCAGGCCGCAGTTCTTCGCGCCATAGGCTTCGGCGATCACCGGCTGCGCTTCGTTTGCGATGCGCTCAAGCGCCTTGGCGCGGGTCGCCTCGATCTCGCGACTGTTATGGGCGGCCTGCTGCTGGAGCGCCTGCCACCGCTGCGCGAGTTGCTGGCGGCGCTGCTGATTCTCGGCATTATCGGGCTGGCCTTCGAGCGCGCGCGCTTCAGCCTCAAGCGGCGTGCGCTGGGCGTCGATCTCGGCCTGCGCCGCCTGAGTCAGTTCTTGAAGCCGGGCGCTGGCGGCGCGGCCGACGGCCGCATTGGCAAAGATCGCCTCGCGCGAGAGCAGGCAGACGCCCGGCACCACGGGTCCGCCGAGCGACTGGGCTTGCGGCTGCGATTGCTGGGCGGGCTGCGCATTACCGCCGACAGTCTGCGCGTGGGCGGCGCCGGCGCATAACAAGAGGGCAGCGGAAAGGACGATTCGAACAGTCATGCGGAGACCTTCTTCTTCGATTTGGAGGTTGCCGGGGCATCAGGCTCCGGCACGGAAGACACGTTGGCGACCGGATCGGTCGCAGCAGCAGGCGCGGACGTCCCCGCCTGGCGATTCAACAGGCTCTGGAAGCGCTCCAGCGAAGCCAGGTGGAAATAGACCCAGGCGAGATATCCGTTGTTGTGCCAATCGAGCACCACGGAGTCAGGCAGTTTGGAGAACTTCTCTGCATCGACGACTTGGAAGCCTTCCAGCCCGAGCTTGCGCCCGTCCGGCAGGGTGGCATCGGCGCGCCGATCGATCAGCAATCCTTGCGCCTTGAGCGCGTCGGCGAAGGCGCGCGTTGCGTTCGCGTCGGCCCGGAAAGCATCGCAGAACGCGAGCGCCTGTTTGGTCAGCTCCGCCGGTTCGCCGTCCTCAAACAGCCGTATCCCTTCATCACCCTCCTTCACGACGCGATCGGAAGCCGCGTCGATGGCCAGAGCGAAGCCATCCGGATTGGTCGTGGCGATGAAGCCGAAGGGGTAACGCCGCACATAGGCAGGGACATAGCTGTCGAGCGCCCAGCGGCCGTCCTCGACAAACAGGTTGCGTCGCTCGAGGCCAAGCACGGCGATCGGCTGCGCATCGCCGGCAGCGAAGACGACAGGGTAGCAGCGCGCCGCCGCCGCAAGCTCGCCGACGACGATGGGGACATAGGGCGCCTCGGTGGCAAAGTCCGCATCGCCGTCTTTCAGGCGCCAGTCGGCGTGAACTTTCGAGGAGAGCGGTTGGGGATCGCGGTAGAAGAGCGGCAAGCGCGTGGATTCCGCTTGGCGCGCCTGGGGCGTGGATGGGGAAGCCATGTAATACTCCGTAGGGAAAGAATGAGGGGCGGCAGCGCTGCCGCCCCTCGAATTTGTTATTCGCCGAAGCCAAGGAACCGGACGTTAAGGATCGTTGGAATCTCCGTCCGGGTTTGCGGCCGCGAGCGTTCAGCCAGATCAGCCGCCTGGGCCGCCACCGCGCTGGACGCCGACGAGGCCGCCGTCAGCGCGCCGGTATTGACCGCCGCGACCACCGGAATGCCGGTCGCCTCGCCTTCCACCTGGATATTGGCGGCGTTGAGCACCTGCAGGGCCGCGAGGTTGATGTCGCCCGAGACGCGGATGCCTGCTTCGCCCGCGTCGATCACACCCAGCGGCGCGATGAGGTCGACATCGCCGGATGGGATTTCCGGAAGCGGCGCCAACGTCGCGATGCCAGCGCCGGTGCTGGGCACCTGCGGCGAGAGCGCCACATTGCCGATGTCATCATAGACACGCCGCGGCGGCGTATAGAGCACCGTCGTATTGGCTCCGCGCCCGGCATTGATGTCCCCGGCCGCCGACCAGCCGAAGATATCGCCGCCGAAGGTGGTGAAGATGCGCGACAGGCCGAGCGCGATATCGCCCTGGCTGTAGATCTGCACATTGCCGGTGCCCTGGGTCAGAAGGCCGTTATCGCCATTTTCCGGGCGGATCGCATTGAGACCCAGCGTGACCCCGCCGCCCGGCGCGAGCATCTGAATGTCGCCGCCGAATTCGGTGCGGATCATGCCGGCGACGCTGCCCGTGGAGAACTGCACGAACTCGCCCTCATAGGGCGAGGTGCCTTCCTCGCTGTCGATGCCGGGGAACAGCGTTTCGACCATTTGCCGGCCGCGCAGGTACGAGCCGCGCCGGCCACTCTCGATCTTGCCGCTATATTCGCGACCGCCGATGCGCAGCTCTTCGTAGTAGATGTCGCGCAGGAAGATGCGCTGGTGCTCGGGCGCGAGGGCGTCGAAATAGGCCAGCGCCTCCTCGTCGCTACCGAACTGTTCGGCATCTTCGGGCCAACGGCCCTCCAGCCACTCGACCAGTTCCTCGGTATAGATCTTGGCGACCATGCCGTGCTGATCGGCCAGCGGCCGTTCGGGGTCGGCGAGATTGGCCGGATCGAGATAGGCGTCGCGCACGGCGGCGAAGTTCGGTCCTCCGACGCCAGCTCCAACAGTGACGGCAATGTCCGCGCCGCCCGTCGGTGCACTGCTGGCATCGGAGCCGATCCGGCCCAGCGAGCGCAGCACGCCCTTGTCGTCCTGGTAGAAGCTGCGGCCCGCGTTCAATTCAAGCGTGCCTGGTCCCGCGACCATGGCCTCAATCCAGATCAGATCGCGCCCGGCATCAATGATCGAGATGTCATCGGCAAAGCTATGCAAGAACAGAGAACCGGAGCCGCTGAAACTGGGCGCTCCCGAGCCGAGGCCGACAATATCACGCCCCGCCCGGATATAGGCCGGATAACCGGAGAAATACGACAATTCTTGCGTGGTCCTGTCGGTCAGAAGCGTGCCGAAATTGGCGTTGATGATATCACCATCCCGCGCATAGATCAGCACCGGATCGACCTTCTGGGTACGGGCAACGGCCGTATCGGCGCCATGCGCAAAGAGATCGCCGTATGTGTAGTTCCCCGACACATTGGTGAGGATCGGATCGCCCATCTGACTTTCGGGCAGCACGCCCCAAGCCGGATTTCGCGGTGTGGCCAGTACTGATTCCGGCGCGCCCGAGGTGCGAACCCAGAGGTAGTAGATGGTGTCGGAGGCAAGGAATTCGGCTGTGCCGTCGTCGGACGGCATGAGATCGATGCTTTCGCCGCCAGCCACGCGACCGATGCCATAGAGGCTGCCGCCCGCGGCAATGGCACTCACACGAGCCGGCCCCTGATAGCCGCCGAAATTCTCCGAGCCGATCGTCAGATCGCCGCCTGCGGAGAACAAATTGACGCGCGTCGCATCGGTGAATTGGGTGAACCAAGTCTGCGTTGCGCCAATCTGGCCATCGACTTCCACGCCGACCAATGCAGGCGTATTCTGCAAACCGGGATCGAAAACCGTGGCCACCATGTCGCCTCGGCTGTTCAATGTGGCCACACCGTCCCCCGGGAAAATTGTGAGCGCTCCGTAGCCGTCCGTGTCATTGAACTGCGAATAGCTGTCAGGACGGGGGTCCCGGTCGCTCTCCATGTTGTTGACTTCGAATGTCTTCCAGACCTGCCCGATGGACCCTGCGGTGACGTCGATATCGCCGCGCAGATTGGTCAGCGTTCCCGGAAGGTAGGAATCAATGGCCCCGTTGCTGGCCTGCACCGGATTGATCTGGCGACCCACATTCAGCGACAGATCACCGCCGCCCGTCCGATGAATTGTGCCATCGGCGTCGACCCAACCGGATGATCCGACCGCCAGAGCGAGCGCGCCGCGATAGGCGGTATTAGTGACATATTCGTATGCACCGAAATCGCGGCCAGCGGAAACGGTCAGATTGCCGCCGCCCAGCGTGCCGATTCCGTCGAAGGCGGGCAGGTAGCGCGCTCCCGGACGTCCCGCACGGTCGTCCATCTGGCGCGCATAAGTACCGAAATTGATCCACCAGGCGGCCTGCTGGCCGATCTCCGGCGCGCCCTGATGCCACAGCCAGTCGCCGACTGCGTGGTTGGAACGCGTTTGCGTGCCAACTTGCTGCCCCGACATATGGCCGAACATATCCCGCCCAACATCGACCGTGACATAGCCGCCGCCGGTCGTGAACCAGGGCTGATAGCCAGCAACCGCATCCTCGTATTCAGCGAAGTCGCTACCCAGCACCGACCCATCGGCGAAAGTCGCGCGCGGCTGGTTCAGCGCGCCGCCCGGACGGGTGGCTTCGGTGTCGATCCAGGTGCCGGCGGTGTAGATGCCGAAGCGCGAGTCCTGACGATAATCGCGCGCCGCGATCAGATCGAGATCGCCAGTGCCGGTGCGGATGACGCTGACACCTTCATATAGGTGATCGGAGCCATAAGCGGTGACAACGGAGACGGGATTGTCGAGAATCATATCCCCGACGCCATCCTGCCGCACGGCGCGATAATCAGCGGACGTCAGATTGGCGCCCGCCACCATGCGCATGTTCCAGCTCTCGGAGCCGGAGGCGAGCATGGGCGCGGTCGTCCATATGGTCTGCTGAAGGGTTTCCCCGCCGAACCCGGCAGTCTGCAAATATTGCGGCAGTATAGTCCCCGCTGGCAGAGTGATGGCCGTATCGGCTTCTGCCACACCTCCCGCAAAGATGCCCGTCAAGTCGGTGCCTGCCGGGATGGTGAGATTCTCGATATAGATCGTGGCCGGCACATAGCTGCCAGCTTTCATTACCGTGCCGACTGGCACGGACATCTGCCCAATCGTCGTTCCGGCGGGAACGGTGCCGGAATACATGATGCCCGTTGCCGTATCCTCCACCGGATAGGGCAGGATCATATCCGCTGTGAGTTCGACGTTTCGGAAAATCGGATCGCGCAGGGTAATCGTCACATCCAACACAACGGTGGAACCGGAGTTTACACGAGTATTCCCTGTTGTCGTGATATCGAAAGGCAGTTCGCCGCCATATCGGTAAATATTGCCTAGCGACCAGCCGGGTCGCAGTTGGAGTTCTTCCGGGAGAACGAAGTCCTGGAGAAGCTGTCCACGGCTGTCGACAATGCCTGAGCCCGGATCATAGTCGACCTGGATTTCATCATCCGGCGTCACCAGCGGCAGGCCGAAGCCATCGTTGATATTGCCGTTGACGATCAGATCGCCGCCCGCACGCAGCGACACGACACCGGCAAAGCCGCTGCCCCGCACCGCCGGATCGACATCCGGGCCGTAGCGATAGCCGGAGAAGTCGAG
Source organism: Croceicoccus naphthovorans (assembly GCF_001028705.1). NCBI lineage: Bacteria > Pseudomonadati > Pseudomonadota > Alphaproteobacteria > Sphingomonadales > Erythrobacteraceae > Croceicoccus > Croceicoccus naphthovorans. The sequence continues at coordinate 3,126,281 of NZ_CP011770.1, forward strand.
ATCATCGGCCACCCGCAGATTGCCGTCTTCGCTCGCGCTGACGATCTCGATGCCGGGACGAAGCTGGAGCGCGCCGCCTGTCGCCTGCCGCAGCCCGGCGAGCCGCGACTGGAGCGCACCATTGGCGAGCGCGCCATCGACGAAGATCGTGCTGTCTTCATGCAGGCGGTCGAGATAGGCTTGATCGACGATCTGGCCACCTGCGTCCTCCGGGTCCACCGGCGCGTCGTCATAGCGCCAGAAGCCGTTGACCGCGACGCGCTTGGCCCCGTCCACGGAAAGCCCGCTTCCCGTATCCACCGCGACATCATTGCCGCGCACGCCACCGAGGCGTCGGGCGTTGAGGTCGATGGTTCCAAGCGCTTCACCGCCGGCGCCAACATCCATCGCCACACCGTCGCCCAGCACTAGGCGGCCTTCTGTCGAGCTAAGATCGATCAGCGCACGGTTGGCGCCCTCGATAGCGCCGCCATCGCTGTCGAGCCGCAGTTCCTCGCCGCTCGCATCCAGCACGGCGCCATCGCTGACGATCAGATTGTCGCGCGCCGCCAGGCGGATGCTGCCTGCATATTGGCCGCCGCCGCGCAGCGTCCCGTTCACCGTCAGATCGCCGCCATTGGCCGTCACCGAAATATGCTGGGCCTGCACCTCGCTGCCGATGGTGAGATCGCCCGCGCCGGTCTCGAACCGGCGCAAATAATCGAAGGCCCTAGCATTGAGCCGCTGGTTGAGGCCGACAAAATCGACAATCTCGCCCGCGCGCACGTCGACCGAGCCGCCGCGATAATCGGCGCTGTCTTCATCGCCTTCGGCCGGTGTGTGGCCGGCAATCAGCGTGCCCGCCAGATCGACGCGGCCTTCATTGGCAATGGCGGTGATCGAGCCGCTGTCGCTGTAATCGGCGGATACGTCGATCGTGCTGTCCGCCGACTGGAGGATCGAACCGCCGAGGCTCGTCAGCACCAGATCGCCACCGAAGCCGTGGCGGACTTCCTCGAAGAACTCGACCGGCCGGCCCGAAAGGTCGATCACCGCGCCACCGGCCAGCGTCAGGTCGCCTTCGGAGCGCACTTCCAGCAGACCGCTGGGCGCGGCGATGGTGCCGGCAATATCCACCGTCTCGCCGGACAGGCGGATCTGAGCGCCGAAGTCCTGGGCCGCCATGTCGACATCGCCCGCGTCGTCGGGCCGGCGGACCAGCAGGTCGCCACCGGCATTATAGGCCATGTTCGACCCGGCCTCGCCGGTGAGCAGGGCGGTGGTCAGCGTCAGATTGCCACCAGCGAACGCATCCTCGCCGGTCTGTTCGCGATAGACGCTGAGCGAACCTATGTAGTTCGACGTGATCCGTTCCGAAGCGGCGAATTCCACATCCTCAAAGCCGAGCATCAATTGCGGCCGTTCGAGATTGGTCGCGGGGTTCAGAAATGCACCTTCGCCATCACCGAACAGCACCTCGCGCGCATCGACACGGAAAGCGCCCCCGCCGGTACCTGCGCCTTCGGGGATGACCGGGCCGGGCTCGGCCACGAACCAGTTGGTGACCTGGGTGTTGACATATTCACCGTAGATCAGCCCTGCCAGCGTGAGACGGTCGGTGCGAATGGTCGCTGTGTCCCCTTCATCACCCAGTCCATAAATGGCGGGGCTGATAAGGCTGATCGACGCAGAGGATTCACCCGTCGCCGGATCGAAGGTGTCGAGCGTGACATCGCCGATGAAGTTGATCGAGTTCGACGCCTGAAGGCGCAGATTGCCAAAGCCTTCGCCTTCCGAAGGGCGCAGCAGTCCGTCCAGGATGGTCTGGCTGAGCTGCCATCCGGGCGACAAGACTCCTGCCTCGTCCGCGGCGGCCAGCGCCGCCTCTTCGCCGATATTGATGTCTTCCACCACCAGCAGCAAATCGCCGGCGGTCAGGCGGATATCGCCCAGTTCCACGCCGCCAGGGCCGACCAGTACGACCGAGCCGTCCGACTGGAGCGAGGCCCCATCGGCGATGGAGATACTGCCGTCCCCCAGCGCCTGGCCGAATGACAGCGTATCATTGCTGACCGCGACGAGACTGTTCCCGGAACCGCGAAAGCCAAGCTGGAAGCCGTCCTCCAGCGTCCAGCCCGCTTCGCCGAGCCCGCGTGTGTCGATGCTCGCATCGTCCTCGATGACAACCTGGTTCGCGCCGGACGTGCCGCCGAGCAGAACCGTACCCGCTTTCAGCTCTGAGCCGGAGCGAAGGACGATATTGCCGCTAACGCCCAGACCGAGATCGCTTACGCCGTTGATGGCGAGACCCAGCACATCCGCGCCGAGCGCGTTCAGATCGCTGTCGCGCAAGGTGACATATTCGCTGGAGGCTTCCCCTTCGGCGCCCAGCACTTCGATCGGCGCACCGTAGAAGTTCACCATCCCGCCGCGGCCGCCTTCGCCCGCATCGTTGAGCAGCGTCGCGTCGAAGCTGAAGCTCGTGTTCTCGACGTCGACCGCCGTTTGGGAGAAGCCGAAGTTGAAATTGATCGGCCGGACATCGGCGGGCAGCAGCGCATTGAGGATGCGCGGATTGCCGTAGCGGGCCATCTCGGCCTCCGCCCATTCCGTCATGGTGGTCATGTTGTAATCGGAATGCTCGCGCAGCGTCTCGCCCGACATCACCATGACGTCGCGGGGCAGCGCGTCGTAAACGTCGCTGTTCGCCGTCCCCATCCGCGCCGTAGTGCGGGTGATGCCCGCCGTGGTGGAGGCGCGGCCCGCATCGAAGCCCACCTCCGCACCCAGTTCGACGCGGAAAGCGCCCGGCATCAGCGCATATTCGGCCGGCAGCAGCGTATAAGTGCCGGCAGGCAGGCCCGGAACGTCGTCGCCGATGGTGATCTGGCGGCCCAGCGGCACATCGCCGAAGGTCGGGTCCACCGGCGCATAGCCGCTCTCATAGCCGGGCAGGATCGCATAGACCTCGCGGCCTTCGGCGCTGCCGTAATAGGGGTTGCTGTTGCCGAGCGGCGTATAACGCAGATCGACCGATCCGCCCCGGCCAGACCGGAATCCCGCCCCTTGCAGGGTGCCGCCGCCCGTCACATCGATTACCGCGCCTTCTTCCGCGATGAAGTCGCTGACGCCGAAGATCACCCCGCCATCGGTCCGATCCTGCTGTTCCGTCCGTTGGGCGCCGATGTAGTCGAATTCGACCTCATCGCCGTTATATCGATACTGGATGCCATCGGCCGTGCCGCCATATGGCAGGACGAGGCCTTCGGCCGAAAGCGACGTGAGGCTACCCGACAGTAGCGTCACTTCGGACACCGGATAGCGGAACAGATAGGAGGGGAAGTTGCTCCCCATCCGGCTGTTGCCCAGCACACCGAACGATATCTGGCCAAGCGGCGCGAACAGCGCGCCGCCTTGCTCGATCTTCGGCGCGAGAATGAACAGCTTGCCAAACGCCGAATGCGGCGTCGCCAGCTCTCCCGATCCGTAGCGGGGGAAGCGGACCACCGCATCTTCCTCCGCCTCGCCGCGTGTGCCTTCCGGCCCGACACCGACCTGAATGCGGCCAGCGGCATGGGTCGTCGGATAGAGCCGCTCGGCCGTCAGGGTCAGCTCACGCTGGGCCACGAGGCCGCCATCGGTGAAGCGCATGTCCCCGCTGCTGATAAGATCGACCGAGGCAAAGCCCGGCAATTCCACGTCCGTGGAGCCGCTGATGCCGGTGCTCCGTGTGGACTTGCCGCCGAAGATCGTCGCCCCATCCACGATATCGATCAGGTCCGCTTCGGCCACGAAGCGGCTGTTCGGGTCGAGCAGCGCCGAGCCGACGTGGTTGGTATCGTTCAGGCCGGGGAAGTAACCCGAATTGCTGCCGCTCTCGCTGCCCGGCGGCACAGGCAGCGGACCGCGCCCGCCGAAGCGGATATAAGGCGCGGCAATATTGACGCTCGCATCGAGCGTATCCTGCGACAGAGAGAAAATACCGTGCGAGAGATTGATCGACCGCCCCAGCGCCAGATCGACATCGCCTTCAAAGCGGATTTCATCGCGCGACCAGATCGACAGGCTGTCATATCCTCCGGCCTCGATCTGATCGACGCCCAGCACCATGCGGCCATGCCCGCTCGCATCCTCGGCAGTGGAACGCACAGCGCCGATCGTCACCGTGCGCAGTGGATGGGCGTCCGTCTCGCCGCTGGCGAAGGTGCCTTCCAACATGATGTCGAGCGTGCCGCCAAACGCGTTCTGTCCACCCGCGCGGGCATCCACTGTGCCATCGAGGACGATCTGGTTGTTGCTGCTGATCGCCAGCGTGCCGCCATCGCCGGCAACCGCCACGCCCGACTTGCCCGGATAGATGTCGAGCAGCGTCTCCTCGCCGCCCGAAAGATCGAGATAGGCCCCTTCCTCAATATTGATGGCGAGGGGGCTGACTTCATAGAGATGGGTGCTCGGATGCCGATTGCGCTGATCCGATCCCAGATTGATCGTGCCGCCATCGCGCACCAGGCCGAAGCGGCGCCCCTGCACGTCGGTGGTGACGAAGCTGTCGCCGGACACATCGAGCACGGCATTTTCGCCGACACGCAGCATCACCGCATTGCTGGCGCCGACCGAGGTGCTGGCATCGTTGACGAGATTGATCGTCCCGCCCGGCGCAATCAGGCGGCCGTCGATATCCATCGATCTGAGGCCGTTGCGAACATCGATGGTCTGGCCCGGATCGACACGGATTTCCGCATCGCGTTCAATGGCGATAGGGCCGGAGAAGCCATCCGTATCAGGATGAAGCGCGCGCAGCGACAGGCTCGCGCCGCCGCGCTGCGTGAGCGTGCCGGTCTCGACATCGGCCATGTAAAGCGGCGGGGCCCACAATTCGAGCGCTGCCATCGGATCGCTGCCGGTAGGCAGGTCGATCATCCCGTCCGCTGCGCGCCAGACGGGCCGCTCGACCTCGATCTGCGCGCCTTCGGTCACGACCAGTCCCTGCTGGCCGTTGATCGCATATTGAGCGAAACCGTTGTCGAACAGATCGGTCGAGATCTGGCGCGTTTCCTTCACCGCGACATCGCGCCCGAAGGTCGCACCCGCAGGCAGGAAAGTGCCCGCAGGAATGGTCAGATCGGCAGTGAGCGCCTCGCCGGCATTGTATGTGAACCTGGACGGGTTGAACATCGGCAGGCCCGACGTGAAGACATCGGCCGGAAGAGTGTATTCCGGTAAGGCGTTGATGGGCACGAGCATCTGCTGAATGCGTGAACCCGCAGGAATTGTAGGAGGATTTGTCTCGCCAGCGGTAACCTGCTGCACCTGTTGGGCACCGCTCGGATCGAAATAGACGATCCGAATATAGTTGGCGGCCGGGCTGGGTAACGTCCAGTCGGCGGCCGTGGTGAGATACTCATCCTCGCTTGTCGGACGGAAGTTGACCAGCGCATCGCCAAACTTTTCGCCCGGTTGCACATGCGTGCGCGTAAAGCTGTAGTCGAAGGCAAGAATATCACCGGCGGCGAGATCGACATCCTCGCCCAGTGTCAGGTAGACCTTCGCGATCTCACCGGCGCCCAGCGTACCGTTCTCTTCCAGCACCTCACCGCCAATGGAGACGGCGCCGCCGGAATCGATCGTCAGCGTGCCGGCGCCCGCCGCGCCATAGCCGAGAATGTCGCCATCAAGCGTGATGTTTGCGTCACCATGCTCATTCGTCGCGCCCACCCGCATATTGGTCCGCAGCGTCACATCGCCGCCTGTTCCGCCGACAAAGCTGCGGTCCGCCAGCAGCGCCGCGCCGGACGACACGTCGATCAACGCATCCTCGCCGACCGAAACCAGATGGGTGGATTCCAGCGTGACCGAGCCGCCGTCGATATGGGCGAGCAAGCCGGCGTCACCGCCATCCCCCGGCGCATTGACCCACAGGCCGCGCATATCGAGCGTGACGCCCTCGCCAACCGCGATATGCGAGTTGCCGTCGATCAGCGCCGCGCGCGGCGTGGTTTCGACATAGCGCGCCAGCTTCACGGCATTGGTGGCCAGCACGCTGCCCGAACGGGCCGTGACGTCGGCATTGATGCCGATGTCGGCGCCGCGCAGCACCAGCTCGCCGCCATCCGCAAGCGTAAGCGCGCTATCGATGCCGATCGTGGTGTTGGTGTTAAGCTCCAGCCCGCCCAGCGCCAGATCGTTCAGATAGCCGGCGTCGAGCCAGATCGTGCCGGTGCGATCCTCGCTTACCAGCGCGCCTTCGCCAAGGCCGCCGCCGAGATCGGCAAAATCACCGACCTGAATATCGCTGTCATAAGTATAGCCGAGCGAACCCAGCGCCGCATTGCCGCCGACGATCAGCGATCCGGCTTTGGCAACCGTATGCGCGCCGACATCATAGCCATCGGTGATGCCGTCGGCACGCGCCTTGGTCTGCCATTCGCCATCGATGACCTCGGCGACCACTTCGCCTTCCATCAGCACGGTCGGCGCGGAAAGGATCAGCCGACCCGCGTCGCGACCTACGGAATAGCCATCCTCCCAGCGCGCATAGCTGCGGCTCGAGAAAAGCGGATGCGAATAGACCTCGGTATAGGCGGCTCCCCAGCGTTCATGCTCTCGGGTGAAGGCATTGCCATAGCCGACGACCTCGACGCCGGCCGGAAGCCGGCCGATATCGTAGAGCTTGCCGTCCGAGCCGAGCACGCGCGAGGAGCGCACCCATCCGGCCTGATAATCGAGGCTGCCCCCCGAGACATCGAACACCGCGCCTTCCTGGGCAACCACTTCTCTTGCGGCGAACGCGATGGTGCCGCCGACGGCGGTCCATTCGCCGATGTCATGCTCCATATTGCCGACATGGCCGCCGACTTCGAGAAAGCCGCCGCCCGTGTACCAGCGATCGCCTTCGTAGCCGCCGGTGCCGTCCGGCAGCAGGACGAGATCGCGCACATCGATCCAGACATCCTGGCTGCGCAGCTCGTCATTCTCGCGATTGACCGGGCTGTCGCGCATCTCATTGCCCTGGATGTTCACCACGATGGAGTTCGATTCCATATCGAGCGCGACGCCCTGGACGCCCGAGACGTCGACCAGCGCGCCGTCTTCCACGGTGATGCGGCCGTTGATCGCGCCTTCCGCCGGGCTGTCCACACCGACCGCCTGCACCGCGATCTGCCCGCCTTGCGCGCGCGTCTGCGAGCCGCCTTCGAACAGGACATTGCCGCCCGTGACGATCTCGATGCGCGAGAGATCGAGGCGGTCGTCGAGCAGGGAAAGATTGTCGAACCCGCCGGTGACGGAATCCAGATGGCGGCGCGCATTGGCGTCGTCCGATTGCTCGATCAGCGCATCGCGCCGGCTGTTGAGCGCGGTGTCCTCGCTTTCCAGTTCGGGCATGACCGTGGTGAGGCTGTCTTCTCCCAGCGTCACCGAACCTTGCTCATCCGATGCGGAATTGAGCAGGTGGATCGTCCCGCGTTGATTGACGCTGGTGGTCGCGATCGCAACGCCATCCTGCCGGATGGTGCGGCCCGTCAGGGTGATATCGCCCTGCTGCGCTTCAATCAGACCGGCATTGACGACCGTGCCGCTTGTCGATTCCTCGTCGATGAATCCGCGCACCTCATTGCCGCGCGTGGTCGAGGAAGAGTTGCTCTCGGTGCCATAGCCCTGGCGGACGATGAAATCGTCGCCCGCGGCGAGCAGGGCCTGGCCCATGGGCGTAGTGATCGTGCCCTCGTTGGTCACCTCCGTGCCCATGAGCAGCACATAGCCGCCGCCGGCGGTCACCGATTCCGGCGCATTGGTATTGATCTGCGCACCGGCTTCGACCGTCACCGCGCCGCCCGCATCGGTGAAGGCGTGGGCATAATCCTGCCCGGCGAGGTTTGAATAGATTCCGCGTTCGAGGAACGCGTCATTGTCGATCTCGGCCGTGGATGCGACGAGGTTGCGGACGTTCACCTGGCTGGCGCCGCCGAAGATCACGCCGTTCTGATTGAGGATGAGGACCGTGCCCTCGGCCTTGATCGAGCCGAGGATCTGCGATGGATCGGCGTTTGCGCCGGTGACGCGGTTCAGCGCCACCCAATCCGCGCCGCCCTGGTTGAAGGCAAGGTCGGTTTCGCGGCCAACATTGAAGCTGTCCCAGGTGAGGATCGCCTTCTGCTCAGTCTGGTCGATGGAGACGTTGGTGCGGCCGTCCTCGCCCTGGCTCTGAACCGGGCCTTCGGCGCCGATCCAAAGGCTGGGGTCCAGCTCGACGCCGTTCGCCACCTGCAATCCGCCTTCGCCGAGACCGTTGGGCACGTTGCTTTGCGCAGCCTGGGCCGCGGCGCGGGCGGCAGCCTGCGCGTCAAACATCTGCTGGCGCGTCTCGGCCGCGCGGCGGAACGCCTCGATCGCTCTGCGGCTCGCGCTGTTGGTCTCCGCCGCGCGCGCGGCCTGCTGCTGCGCGGCGCGGGCGGCGGCCGCGGCAGGGTCGACCCCGCCGCGCCCGTTCGCGATCCGCCCGCCGGAGCGGTCCTGGGCCGCGGCCACGCCGGAAAGCAGGAGAGAACCGATCGACGCCCCGATCAGAAGTTTCGTGCGGAGCGAAGGGGCCTTGGCGGTCATGAATGATACTCCATCGTCTTCGGGGCCGCGAAAATTGCGGCCGCATTCTGTTCAAACGGGGCGACGGCGACCGGAATCGCGGCGTCGGGAAAGGGACAAGCGAAGCGGCCGAGCCGCGGCGATGCCGTCGAGCGCGCGCGGCATTCGGTTTGCTCGCGAAGGAATTCGGCGAGAGGGCTCCGCCTGGATTTCATGGCCGGAACCCTCCGCGCGGCATCGGCGCCGGACGGTTCGGCCGCTGCGGATGAACCGAATTGCCGAGCGCATTGCCCATGCGCAGCCGGGTCGCGGCCTGATTGGCGACGCCGGTCTGCACATCGGGCGAGGTCGCATCGATCACGGGCGTCTCGATCGCCGAACGGGCTTGTGCCTGCGCAATGCGTGCGGCCGCCTCGAGCCGCTGGCTCGCGCAGTCGAGATGGCCGGCGCGATAGCCGCCGACATCCACCTGGACGCAAGGTTGCGGCGCCGTGTCGCCGCCGATCCTTACCGGGCCATGGATCTCTGCCGTGGCGGCATCGGAAGTCTCGTCAGGCGCGGATCGTTCGGGCGGGGTCTCCTGCGCCCAGGCGCCGCTGCCGCCCAGGGACAGCGTTACCAGCGCCAGCAGGCCGGAGCGGGCAGCTTGCGGGAGTTTTACAAGCCCCGCACCGGCCCGCCGCTTTGCCGTCTGGCAAAGCGTGACGATCATCTGTCCGATAGAGAATGGGTCGTTCGGCCGGGCCAAAAGGTCGCGGGTGCGTGCAAAGGGGAAGCGCGCACCCGCGCAGGCCAGTGGAGGCTTGAAGGAAGGGCCGGATACATCGGCGGCAGGCCGGTGCTCCTCTGCTCGCGGCAAGGAGCCTTGCATCGTCGCGGCGGGCCGTACGGTCTCGCAGCCGGGCAGGCCGGCTCGGGCGCGAGGGTCGCGTTCCGCGCACGAACCGGCCTGCCTTGAGGTCCGTCCGGGAAGGGCATCACGGAGCGGACCGGTTCCGGTTCGGCCAGGCCGGAACCGAAGGGTAAAGATATTCTGCAAATATTGCGACGCCCACGCTCCCATGGCGACCCGGCTCCGTCCGCTGAGGGGGGCGGACGGAGCCGAGCCACGACACCCGTCCGCGCGGGCATGTCCGCGCAGACGAGCCGAGAGGATAAGGAGCGTCGCGGTCGACATCGGCCTCAGAACCGCGTCAACAGATCGATGAAGCCGCGATCGACCGAGAACGGCGCATCGGCGATTTCCTCAGCCGACATCCAGCGCGCGCCGAACAGGACATTGGGCGCGATCGCGTAGTTGCCGCCGATCTGCCAGCCTTTGGCGTTGGTTCCGCCAATGTGGAAATCGCTGTCCGCAAAGGCGTCGAGCACCGCGTCGGATTCCAGATGGCGGTAGCTCAGCCAGGCGTTCCAGTCGCCCTCGCGTGCCCCCGTGACATTGCCCTGGCCGGCATCGAGCGCCGATCCGATCGCAAGTCGGACGTGCCAGCCGGTGTCACCGCCTACATAGGGGCCGTCCACCGTGATGGTGCCATTGGTGTTGTCGGGATCGGGGATGGTGATCTGCGGGCCGAGATTGTTGACCGCACGCGCCGTCAGGACATTGCGATCCCAGCCCAGATTCTTGACGAAGTCGCCTTCGAGCCGGACGGCGAAGCGGTTCGATGGCCGATATTCGAGCGCCCCGTGGATGTTGAGGATCTCGAACTTCGACGCCAGCCCGAAATACTGGTTTTCGGGCAGCAGCGTCGGGTCGGGCGCGCCGTCATAGATAACGTCGCGGATCGGGAACATGGTGTTGCCGAACTGCTGGAAGGCCGGACGCGACGCGTCGGTCGAGCAGGTCAGCTCATACCAGTAACAGGGGTTTGAGACCTGACCTTCCACATTGTCGTAGTGGAAATAGCCGCCCGCGAGGCGGACATTGATCTCATCCGTGGGACGGAATTCGAAGCCCGCCTGGGCCGCGAACAGATATTTGTCCTGGCTCTCATAGGGACCGCCGGTGCCTTCGGGCGCGTTGCGCGAGCCGAAATTGAGATCGGTATTGAACACCGGGAAGGCACCCGCCGTGCCGAACAGCGCGAAGCTGTCGCCGACATTGCCGCGTCCCGAGACGGCGATGCCGTCGAAGTTCATGTCCTGGTCGAACAATAGTTCGGAGGTCCAGAAAGGATTGCTGAACCGGCCGATGTCGATCGCCATGCTTTCGGTCGGGGTCAGTTGGATCGAAGCGCGGTCGAGCCAGATTTCATAACCCCCGCCGCCGAAGGTTCCCATCGTCTGATTGGTGGAGACAGGGGTGCGGTCATTGCCGGTCGCGATACGCACATCGGCCGAAACCCAATCAGCGATCTGCGCCTTGATGCCGAGCCGCGCGCGGAGCTGGAAGCGATTGCGATCCTCAAGCGTGTTGAGGAAGGGCGGCGGGATGTAGGCGGGATCGGAATCGTTGATGTTCTGCGGATCGCCGCGATTGATCGCGCCGAAATCCTCGAAGATGTCGGCATTGCCGTCATCCATGAAGATGCCCTCATAGCGGGCGCGGACATCACCATAGAGCGAGATACGGCGCGTCCATTCCGGCGTTTCGCCGGGGCGCGACCAGCCTTCGGCCGCCGCCTGGCTGCCGAGTTCGGCGCGCAGCTCTTCCTTGATCTCGTCGCGCACCACTTGCGGCACATAAGGAATGGTTTGCGTGCCATCGGCCGCGACACCGCCCGGCGGGACCGGCGGCTGCGTCGGAGCCTGAGCCTGGGTCTGCGGCGCGGGCACGGTGGCGTTGCGGATCATGCGATCGGCCTGCTCGCGAGTAACGACACCCTCGGCCACGAGTTGCTCCACCAAGAGCTGCGGATCAACGGTGGTGCCACCGTCTTGCGCCAGTGCGGGCGAGGCGATCAGCACGGCGCCGGACGCGCAGGCCATCAGCATGGCCTTGAGCCGGCTGGACGATTTGGAAAGGCGGTTCATGATTATCCCCTTCGAGAGTGTGATCGCTGGGTGCTGAGCGGACATGCATCAGGCTCCCGAGCGGGCGTTGAGTTCGATCCGCATCACCGGCAGGCCGGCGGGCGGACGTTGAGAGAGTTGCAAGCCGGTCAGCACTTCGCGCAGCCGCCGGTTGCGGCGGTCATCGCCGCCGCCGATGACCCGGACATTGGTGATGCGCCCGTCGGGACCGACAGTGACCGCGAGTTGGACGCTATAGCGGCCACGTGACAGGTCGCGGTCGGACTGGGCCGCCTGGCGAATGCCGTTGAGCGCCACAGTCGCGTAGGCTGCGAAGGCATCGCCGCCGCCGCCGGGCCGTCCGCCAATCCGCGTGCCGCCGCCATCGCCTGCGGCAAGGCCGTAGTTCGACGGCCCTGCGCCTTCGCGTGCCGTGAGCGCACTATCGCCAGGTGCCGGATCGCTGCTCGCCTCGGGCGGCGGCGTATCCATCGGTTGCTCGATCGGGGGGGCCACGGTCGGCTCGGGCGGCTGCTCGACCTGCTGCGGTTCGGGCGGCGGTGGAGGGGGCGGCGGAGGTGGCAGCACCACCGTCGTCGTCTTCCTCTCATTGGGCCGCTCGGTGATCGTCTCGCTCGGCCAGAGGCTCCAGACCAGAGCCAGGGCGAGCCCGATCCCCACCACGACCAGAATACGGCCGAAAGTAAGCGGAGACTGCCTGCGGCCCCGATCAGGCCCATTGGGTCCACCGGGAGCGATCAGCGCGCTAGTGGCCATGATCGCCTCCCTTGCCGTGGGTTCGAGATCCGGTGCCCGGCATCGCCATCCAGGAGGTAGCGAGCCGCGCCGGCAGCGCCTCCGCTTCGGGTGTCGGTGGAGCTGGTCTGGCCGAGATCTCGGCTATCCACCCGGACGGCACTTCCCGCGACGATTGCCACCACGCCAGCAGCACGGCGATCAGGAGAACGGTAAGCGCGAGGAGCAGCATTGACCGCCAGGGGCTGCGCCGCCTGTGAGAGCTGGAGCGCGTAATGCGCACCACTGGCCGCCTGTCTCTTGCCCGGTCGAGAAAGCGCAAGATGCGAAGTCGCATGGATCATCACCTCTCCCCTCAGGCTCCGCCCGGCGGGCGCGTGGAGGCCATGCCGAGGCTGGGCACCCCGACCTTCGAGCAGATGTCGAGCACCTGCATGATGCGGTCGTATTGCACCGCCCGGTCGCCGCGCAGGATGACCGCGAGGTCAGGCGTGGTGGCGATGCTGCGCCGCAGCTCGCTCTCCAGTTCGGAGAGCGAGACCGGGATGGCGTCGATCGAGACCGTCCCGTCATTGCTGACCGCGATCACCCGCGACTTCTGCGCTTCGAGCACCTGAGCCGAAGAGGCGGTAGGAAGATCGACCCGGATACCCTGGACGGCCGCCGTGGTCATCAGGATGAAGATGATGAGAAGCACCAGCACCACGTCGACGAACGGGGTGATGTTGATCTCGTTATAGGGCTTCTTGCCGCCCCCGACCTGCATGGCCATGGCTTGAACTCCTTATCCGTGTGGGGCTCAGGCGGCCTGTGCAGCGGGAGCGTCCTGCCAGGTCTCGGCGATGCGCTTCTCCAGCTCGTCCACGAAAATCTCGTGGTCGGCCGTGATCTCTTCGATGCGGGAGAGCAGGTAGTTGTAGCCGAACAGGGCCGGGATCGCGACCGCAAGGCCCGCCACCGTCGCCAGCAGCGCCGCCGCCATGCCCGGCGCGATCGCGCTGATATTGACCTCGCCCGCCATCGCAACGGAAGCGAAGGTGATCATCACGCCCATCACCGTGCCCAGAAGGCCGATGAAGGGACCGCCCGAAATGGCGATGGTCAGCAGCACCAGGCGTGAATGGAGCTTCTGCCCCTCGCGCACCCGCCCTGCATCGAGCGCCGAGCGGATCGCGGCCACGGAGTTGGCGCGCAGGGCAAAGCGCGACTGCGACGCGCGGCCTTCCTGCAGGCGTTCGGTCAGCTCGCGATTGCCGATCCGATAGAGGCGCGCCAGCGTCGAACCCTGCGCGCTGGGACCGGCATCGAAAGCCGGCAACCCGTTATGATCGCCCGCGCGGCGCGAGATCTGCCCATAAGCATCGAGGAACGCCTCGTTCGCCTGGCGTACCCGGCTGATCAGCAGGCCCTTGCTGATCATGATCGCAATGGCGATCGCCAGCATGAAGGCGCAGATGATGATCACCACCCAGGCGTCGAACATCAGCGAGCCGAACAACAGGCCCCAATAGCCATGGCCGCCGCCGGTCGAGACCTGCTCGGCGGTATCCGCCATCAGCAGGCGCGCGCCCTGGCCTTCGGAGGCCGCGGCAAGCTGGAACGCCGCCACCGGCAGCGCGGCGCCCGCGACGCGCAGCTCGTCGATCTCACCGGCAAAGCCGAGGCCGAGCTGGGCCGGGCCGCTCGCAGCACCGAGCGCGCCGGGAATTTCCCCGGCGGGCTGTCCGCCGATGAACAGGCGCGTCGCCTGGCCGTCATTGACCAGCGCGACATGGGCATAGCTTCCCGTCTCCAGCGGCGAACCGGGCGAACGCTCGCCGTCCTGCTCGATGAAGAGCTGGCCGCCTTCGAGGATCAGGCTCGCCGCGCCCGGAAGCGCAAAGAGCGTGCCATCACTCTCAGGCTTGACCCAGAAACTGACCGACAGCGGACCGCTGCCAAAGGCGGACGCAGGCAGCGTGACCGGCGCCGTGCCGTCCAGCAGCAGGCTGTTGCCGATCAGGCCGCCCGCGTTCCGAATTTCACCGCCCTGGGCATTGAGGCCATTGGCGGTGGCGTCCCGAGGGGCTCCCTCGTTGTCGAAGTGATAGACCGCACGGTAATCGGGACCGAAGGTGCCGGCCACGTCCTGGCCGGCCTCGGCCGCCTCATTGCCGTAATAGGCATAGATCGCCGCCGCCTGGCCGGGCTGGATGTTCTGCACATCGACCCAGACCAGCGCCTGTTCTTCTGCCGGGCTCCACTTCTCGATGTGGAAGGTAAGCGGCGTGCGGTCATCGCCCGCGACGAAGCGCAGGTCAGACCCGTCCGCCTTCACATCGGCGAAATTGAAATTGCCGGTATGCAGCCGCACCAGCACCGGGGCGCGCATGACTTCGCCGGTGACGCCAGCAGCCTGCGTGTCGATATTGATGCGGGTGCGATAGGCGAACTCGCTATCCCACCAGGCCATGGCCGGCGAAGCGAACCCGACCGTCGCCGTAAGCGCCATCGCGCCTGCAACCACGGTCCTTTTGAAACGCGTGAAGAGTGACATTTTAGAATTCCCCCCAGATGCGGAAACGGGTGAAGATTTCGCCGGACTCGCTCTCGGAGCCGGACACGAGCGGGACGCCGACATCGACGGCGCCGTTGAAGTAGCGGAAGAGCTTGATGCGCCCGCCGAGGCCGACGCTCGACAGGCCGAAGTCATCGTCCTGACCGCTCAGCGGATCGTGGATGCCGCCAAGGCCGGAATCCCAGAAAGCATGCAGGCGCAGCTCGTCGATCGGACCGCCAAGGAGCGGGCCGAAATCCGGCGAGCGCAGCTCGGTCTGGATAGCGAAGCCATAGTCGGCGATATGCTCGGTCTCGTAATAGCCGCGCACCGACGACATGCCGCCGAGCGAGAAGCCTTCGTTCGAGATCAGCGGATCGGGCGACCACTGGCCGGTCACGGCCGAGTGGAACTGCAAGCCCGCCATCACATCTTCAGTGTGGCTGGCGTCGAGCTTGATGGTGAAGAAGCTCGGCCGCGCATTGTAGCGCTTGTCGTCGAAACGCCGCCAGCCATCGCCAAGTCCGCGGATGCCGAACACGGTCGAAAGCGTGATATCGCTGCGCCTGCGGTCCGTGGTCCAGTCGCCGCGCCAGCTCGCCATGATCGGGAAATATTCGATCGGCGCCGAAGCCCGGTCGGAGCCGAGGAGCACGTCCTCCTCGAAATCCTTCCAGTCCATGCCGAGCGTCAGCGAATGATAGAAGCCGTCGCTCGATCCGAGCGAACGGATCAGGCGCACACCGGCCATATTGCCGCGGCCGATGACATTGGTGCCGCCGACGACCGCGATATCGCTGTCCGAATGGACGCCATAGAGCAGGAGCTGCGTGCCCGTGCCGAGGCGCATCAGATAATTGCCGGAGATCACCGTGCCGTCGTCGGTGCGTTCGGGCGCGGTCTGCGCCGAGATCGACAGGCTGTCGCCGCGCCCCCACATATTGTCATAGCGCAGCGTGCCTGCGACGCGCAGGTCGGTCGTTGCGGCTGAGTTGAAGTTGTTGATCTCGGCCGACGCATGGAAGGGCGAGCTTTCCTCGACCGTCAGCACCACATCGAGCGTGCCGGGCGCCTCGCCCGCACGCAGTTCCGGTGTCACACGCCGGCTCGGGTTCTGGTTGAGCGCCACCACGTCGCGCTGGAACTCGGGCAGGTTCGGCGTCGTCCCCGGCGTCAGTGAGGGCGCCTCGGCGCGAACCGCCTCGGGATCGCGCGCGCCTTCGACCAGCACCTGGCCGATCGTCTGCGGCTGCACCGCGAGCTGGAGAATGCCCCCATCCACCGACTGTTCGGGAATGAACACCGAGACCGCGATATAGCCGGCGTCTTCGAACGCTTGCTGCAACGCAGCACGCGCCGCCTCGACATCCGCCTCTGTTTTGTCCGGCCCCATATAGGGGTAGATCGCTCGCTCGACCGCATCGGGCGGCAGCACGTCATTGCCCTTCACCTGAAAGGCGCGAATGTCGAACGTCACCGCCGGCTCGGCCGCTTCCTGGGCAAATGTCGGCGTCGCCGCAAAGCCCAGCGCCGCAGCGATCACCACGGCGCTTGGCCCACGTCGCCATTGTGCCTTGTCGAACCTCAAAACCTTCACCCCCTGCCGAATGCGCCGTCGCGGCGAGGCCGGACGGCGATTGGTCAATATTGTCGCAATGCCGACGCGCATTGCATCATGCTGCAATGCAGCGCCGACTGCGGGAGGCTCTTAGGGAGAAGAAGTGAGAGTCCTCAAGGACAAATACCATCCATTCGGCGTTTCGTCTCATTGAGTCCGGATACTATGTAAGTTGTGTTACAGATCTATATGATCTAGCATTCGACAGGAAAGTGATTCTAACCACGTTGCATAGAATTTATGATTGTAATAATCCCGATATTTACTTCGCACAGCAAAATGTTCGCCCCGTTATATGACGAGGACGTTCTTGATAGTGCAACCCTTTCGGTTCGAAAGGGTGGGTTATTCGCGCACTGTGCTAAAGGCTCTTGCGCGGGTCTGCGTCGGCGTTTCTCCAAAGCGACGTCGATAGGCCTTGCTCATCATCCCCGACGCCCCAAAGCCGGCGGCGAGGGCGAGTTGTTGAACCGATCGGCTTTCGGTCATGCTTCCGAGGCTAGAGCGAACCCATTCGAGACGGATTTGCTGAATGAGCTGGGTCGCGGTGACGCCAAGGCAGGTTCTGAAGTTCCGGCGCAGGGTGCCGGCGGTCACGCCTGCGGCCTGCGCCAGTTCGTGAATCGCCCAGTTATGCCGAGGATTGGCACGGATCTGCTCGACGGCCCGCTCAACCGAGCGAGCAATCGGAAACAGTGTCTCAGCCGCCGGGTCGCTCCAGAGCACCGCCGCAAGACCTTCGAGCGTGCTCCGTTCCAAATCAACATCATCCTGGCTCGGATGACCGGTCGCTCCCGGCGCGGTGGCGCGAGACAACATCACACCCAAGTGCTCGATCGACCAGCCGAACATGTGGTCGATGGCCGCGAGACGACGCGGTTTGCCGGACGCTCGCGACGCTTGCGCCTGAATAGCAGCGCGCGGAATATGCAGGAAGAGAGCGCTCGAACCGGCCGTGCAAACGACGGTATTTCGATTGCTCGCCGCCAGCAACAAGGCCGAGCCAGCGCCGAACCCCAATGTATCGGCCTTGCTTACCGCGACGACCGTTCCCGTGATCGGCAGGACGATGTGAACAGTCGTTTCGGAGGCCGAAAGCGAGACGGCGCGCTGGCGCGGAAAGGTGCGATAGTCGAAGTCCAGCGGTCCCAGTTTGAAGCGTTGGCGCAGGATCGCCGGGCCCACAGCGTCGCGCGCGGACATCGCCGGTTGCTCGGCGATGTCCGCGCTCGGGGAAGGCAAGGCGACTGCCCTGCTTTGCGCATCATGCGTGTCCAGTTTGAATGCCAGGTTCGGTTTCATGGTCATGGTCCTCGACTGGAAGACCAATCTCGCGAAATCGAACGAAAGACTTTTTTCGCTGCCAGCGATTTTCCTGCAATGGCCCTGCTACCGCACCAGCAGACCCGTGAAGCTTGTCACAAAGTCGCGACAAACCCTCCCTACGGGCTGGACCGTTAAGTGACAGATGGGTGACGCGGGCTATATGAGTCGAGATCTCTCGACACGGCTGATAGGCGGATTTCTTTCGCTTTCGCTGCATGCTGCGGCGGGCTTTGCGTTGCTCTGGGCGTGGAACCAGGGCGTCCCCGCGCGCGACCGTTCCGTCGGCGACGAGGGGACGGTGCTTGTTGTCGACCTGGTTCCGCTGGACCGCGAGGACGGGCCTGCACGGGACGACCACGCGGAGGATGGCGACGCGTTCGACAACCGCCCTGAAGCGCCGCCGCCGGAGGCACACGGCGAGGCAGACAACGTCGAAGCCCTGCCGCACCCCGCCGGACCTGAGTCCAATGCCGCGCACGCCAATGCCGAAGCGCAGGATGACGCGAGTGAAATGGCCGATTTGCCGAGCGCAGACGTCCTTGCCTACCGGCGAAGGCTGGAAAGCCACCTGGCGCGCTATCGCATCTACCCAGCCGCCGCGCAGGATGCGGGCCGCGAGGGCGTTGTCTTGCTGCATTTCATCATGTCCCAAGACGGCAAGGTGCTTCAAGCCTGGGTCGGAGAAAGTTCGGGCACTTCGGACATTGACCGCGAAGCGGTAGCGGCCGTCATGCGCGCGCAGCCGCTTCCTGCGTTTCCCCAGGGTTGGCCCGGTCAACTGAGTGTCGTCCTCCCCGTCACCTTCAGGCTCGGATGAGAGCGGTTGCACAAAATTGGGTCAAGGTTGTGCGACGATACGGATTGCCGGTTCTGGTCGCCGCAGTATCGAGCATCGCTTTGCTGGCAGCGGCCACGCCGCTCGCCGCGCAGAGCACGACTGCGATGGAGGAGCATCGCTACGACATCCCCGCCCAGCCGGTCGCGCAGGCAATCGCCGAATTTGCAACAGTGAGCGGGGTCAGCATCATCTATCGCCAGAGCCTTGCTGGCGATCGGCAGTCGACACCGCTTAGCGGCGTCTATGCGGCGCCTGCCGCGCTCCGGCGTCTGCTTGAAGGAACGGGCCTCTCTGCTCGCTTCACCGGACCTAGCTCGGCGATCATCTTCATCGAAGGCCAACCGCCGCCAACCGATCGTTCCAAAAGCGGCGCTGCTGCCGGCCTTGGCCAGCTTCACCTTGACATGGCAGAAGTGCGGGCGCCGCGCAGGGTCGGGAGACCCGACCCTAGCGCCTTTAATCACTATGCCCGGCGCGTGCAGGCGGAGATCTTCGACCGATTGAAACGGGACGGCGCCTATGAGGGGCGAAGCTTCAGGATCGAGATCGCCGTTACCGTCGACCCCACGGGACGGATATCCGAGGTCGGGCTACTGCGCGCAAGCGCCGAGCCGGAATGGGATGCACGCGTGCGCGGCGTCCTGACGGGTATGCGGCTCAGCAGCCCGCCACCAGAGGGCTTCACCCGCTCCATGCGCTTCGAGGTCGAGACGGATCGTCTGGCCAAGGGTGCGGCGGTCCAGGGCAGGAGGCGGCGGCGATGAACGCGACGCGGGCCGGCCTGAAGACATCGCTTGCGGCACGCTACACTCAGCTTCGCGATCGTCTCGCGGCCAAGCTCGGTTCGCAGGATCTCGCCGGCGAGGCGCTGCACGAAACCTGGATCAAATTCAGCGAGCTGACTGACGATACGCCGGTCAAGGACCCGGACGCCTATATCTATCGCGCCGCTGTCAACATGGCCGCAACGATGGCATCGAAGCAGCGCCGCGTGCTTGGAAGCCAAGATATCGAGGACATTCTTGCGATCGCCGACGAGGCTCCCGGCCCGGAGCGGATCGCGATCGCTCGCAGCGAACTTGCCCATGTGTGGCACGTGCTGGGCGACCTGACGCGGCGCCAGCGCCATGTTTTCATCGAGAGCTTCACCGGCACCATGACCCATGACGAACTGGCAGAGCATTATGGCGTAAGCGTCCGGCTGATCCAGATGGATCTGCGGAACGCCATTTTGCACTGCGCACGCCGCACCAGACGAAAAAACCCTTTCGCTGAGCGGGCCGCTCGCGTGTCTACCCGATAGGAGGAACAGGATTTGAGGCTGCTAGCCCAGCGATGGACGCGCCAACCGGATATCAACGGCCGATGACGAATCGAGATATGCGTGACGATGACGCCAATGGTCTGCTCGTCGAGGCGGCGGACTGGGTGGTCTGCCTGACCTCGGGCGCTGCGACCGACGATGATGCGGCGCGCCTCGCCGCCTGGCGTGCGAGGAGTCCGGCGCATGAAGCTGCGTTTCGGGAGGTTGCCGGAGTGCGCAGCTATGCGGTCGTCGCGAAACACAATAAGAAACCGCCGATGGTCAGCCGCCGCGCCGTGCTGGCTGGTGGCACTACTGCCGCTCTTGCGGTCATGACGGTCGGCATTGCCAGGCCTCCGCTGGGGCTTTGGCCCTCCTTTGCCGAACTCACCGCCGATCATCGTACCGCAATCGGCGAGCGCTATGCCTTAACCCCGGTGAGCGGCGTCAAGGTCGAGATGAACTCACGCACCGCGCTGTCGTTGATCGGCGGCGGCACCGAAGGATCACAGGGCATCAGCCTTGTCACCGGCGAAGCGTTCGTCACGGCCGAGCCGCTTGCCGCGGCCTTCCGGGTCGAGGCCGGAGCCGTGAACGCATCGACGCGCGGGGCGCAGTTCAATGTGCAGCGGCTCGACGGAGGCGTGCGCGTCGCCTGCGTTTCCGGCAGCGTGGAATGCAACGGCGGCGACCGGCCGATCTGGCTTCGCTCCAATGAACAGGTCTTCGTCGCCTCGAACGGAGCAACACGGCGAAGTGTGGTCGACGGGGAGAAGGTGACAGCCTGGCGGCGCGGCCTTCTGATCTTCGAAGGCGCACCGCTCTCCCAGGTGGTTGATCAGATCAACCTTTACCGTTCTGGCAAGATCGTGCTGGCTAACACCGCATTGGGCGGACTGGAGGTCAATGCCATCTTTCATACCAGCCGCATCGAAGAAGCCGTGCCGCAGATCGAGCAATTGCTGAATCTACACGCGCGCCATCTCGCCGGCGGCGTGGTGGTGATGAGCTGACCGGACGAATTATTGCATTTCAATGACAATTTTCGTTTCGTTCGGGACACGCAACGACGGTCTTCCAGTCAGGAGGAAGCATAAAGGAAGCGGCAGAACTGGCTCGAACGGGTGCCGGTCCTCAACGTCCGCTCTTCCTCCGATAGGAGGTTGGCCGTGTCGCTGGAAACGAAACAACTACGCTACGCCGTCCTTGCGGCGGAAATGAGGAGCTTTTCGAGGGCGGCGGCCCTGCTTCGGATCAAGCAGGCGACGCTCAGTCGCAACGTCTGGCTGCTGGAGCACCGGCTCGGCGTGAAGCTGTTCGAGCGGCGAACGCGCGGCGCGGCCGTGACGCCCGAAGGGACACCGATTATCGCCACGGCCCGCCGCATTTTGACCGAGATCGACAATCTGCAAACGCGCGCGCGCGCCATGCGCAGCGGCGACGCAGGTGAACTCACCATTGGCTTTTGCAGCTCGTTGACGGCGGGCGACCTGCGATACGCGATCGTCGAGTTTCAGCGCCGTTTTCCCGATGTGCGCTTGAACGGGGTCGAACGGGAACGCGGCTTTCTCCATCATGCGCTCCATGCCGGCGTGATCGATCTCGCCGTGGTGACCGGCGAGCTTGCCGACCCTGGCGTCAAACGGCGGTCGTTATGGTCGGAACGCGTGCTCATCGCGCTTCCCGAAACGCATCCCCTGGTCGAGGCCGAGCGGATCTACTGGCCCGATCTGCGCCGCCAGACCTTTGTCCTCGGCACGCAAGACCCCGGTCCAGACCTTATGCGGCTGTTGCAGGCACGGCTAGCCGAGCCGGGCTATGAGCCCGATGTCGAGGCCCAGGACGTGAGCCGCGAGAATGTGCTGGCGATGGTCTCGGCGGGCTGGTTCCTGACTCTGGTTTCGGAGTCGGCGCTCGGCGTCAATCATCCGGGCATTGTGTTCCGCGAATTGCATGAGCCGACCGGCCAGGCCCGGATCGACTATGGCTGCTACTGGCGCAGCGACGATACGAGCCCGGCGCTGCGCCGTTTCCTCGGCCTCATCCGCGAACGCTATCCCGATGCCTGAATGTCAGAACCCGGGGCACGCTCCCCATTCCCCCAACACCATTTCGAAGGAGTGACCAGATGCACACAAAGACAGCGGTGATCGCGATCGTCGCGCTGATGGTCGGATTTGGGTCGGGCTTTATGCTACGTCCGGTCATCGCGCCGGCCGAGACGGCCACGCTCGGCGCACTTGGAGCGCATCTGCCGATCCCGGCGGACGAAGCGCGCGGGACGCAATATTTCGAGGCCAATCTGAAAGAAGCCCGGCAGGTCGCCGAGCAATGCCGGGAAGGCATGGTGCGCGGCGGCGAATGCGCCAATGCAGAGACCGCGATTATCGAGGCGGAGGGCGAGGAGAATTTCGATGCCTTCATGGGCCGATAAAACCCCTCTCAGGCTATTAAGATCGCCCGCGCTGCCGGCGGAACGCGCGATCGGTCGCCATGAACCGTTCGAGCATCGGAGCAATCAGCCGGCGCGGGGCGACCGGCTGCCCCGCGCCCGTCGTTTCCGCGAGCACCCGGCCATAGGCTTCGAGGTCGCGGTGGACGGACGCCGGCAGTTCGACGGTAAGGCGGACGGGCTTGTCTTCGGCGATGTCTCCGAGTTTGAGCTTGGTCATCGTGTCTGTCTCCAGGGCGCCAGCACAAGATCTCTGCTGACCAGAACCCGGACCGGATAGCCGGGCCGGACAGTGAGCGTGGGCTGGATATTGAGCTGGCGGCGGACAATGTCCTGGCCCGCCTGATTGATCGTGTTCTGACCGCCATCTCGAATGGCGCGGGCGATATCGTCATCGGAATCCGTGCCCAGCTCGGCGCCTATGCTGAGCAGCGTCGAGAGACCGGCTGCGCGCAGGATGCCGCCCCAATGCTCGTTGACGCTGTCCTCGAGACCGGCAAAGCCAGAAGGGTCGCCGGCGGGCTGGCGGTCGAGGATGATCGAGCGCCCATCGGGCAGGATCAGCCGGTTCCAGACTAGTAGGACGCGGCGCTGTCCGAACGCGACTCCCGCATCATAGTCACCGATCAGCCGGGAACCTTGGGGTATGAGCAAGGTTCTCCCGGTCGGGCTGTCATAGACGCTCTGTGTCACCTGCGCCGTTACCTGCCCCGGCAGATCGGAGCTGATGCCGGTGATGAGAGCTGCCGCTATGACGCTGCCAGCCTGCACGATATGCGGAGACACCGGATCGACGAGGTGCGCGTCATTGAGCGTGCGGCTTTCTGGCACGCGCTCCACGAACTCGCGCTTGGCCCGTTGTCTATTCGGACCGTCCGCCGTTTCGGGTGCGTCGGGCGTCGCCGCCTCTAGGCCGGCAAGATCGAGGCCCGGACGCGCAGCGCCCTCGCCGGAAGCCTGCGCGGTCGCCCCGGCTTGACCGCCGAGAAAGAGGGGGCTCGTAATCGCAGTTTCCTGCTCCTGCGCCGCGCGCTGCGCGGCCAGTTCTTCCGGCGTCATTCCTTGCGCGCCCGGTGGCTGGCCCCCGGGACCGGCGTTCGGATTGCTTTGCTGTGCAGCGACAATCGGTCCGCCGAGATCGCCCGGAAGCGGTGCGCCGAGCTGCGGCACGCCTGACGGCAGTTGGCTGTAATCGCGGGGCGCTGTGGCGACCTGCTCGGTCACCGAGCGGCTGTCAGTATTGTAGAGTTCCTCCGGAGCTTGTCGATCGCGGCTCTGAAGCGCGAAGGTCAGCGCTCCGCCCACGGCCAGTGCGCTCACAGCGCCAAGGATCGCAATGGCTTTACGGGAAAGTCGCATGACACGGGGCGGATCGCCGCGCAGCCGGAAGCCCGCGGGGTCGGCGAGCGGCAGCGGCCCTTGCGGGTGCTGCCCCTCTTCTGTCTCTTGCGGGACCTCCCGCGCTGTCTCGCTTTCATGGTCGGTCGCCACACCGACCAGCGGGACCGCTGCGGCAGTGCCCTCATCCTTTCCCGGCCCATCGCCATGTGCGCCTAGTTCGCGTGCGCCGGTCATCGCCGGCTCCTGCGTTGGCGCCCATCATCATCGCGCTGAATGCGGACGATCTGCTGGCGGTCGCCGCCAAGCCGGAGTTCGGCTGCCGCGAACAGGCGGTCGACGACCATGTGACGATCGGCCACGCGATAGTTGACCAGCTCGCCGCCGCCTTCCGGGCCGATCACGAACAGAGGCGGCATTTCGCCCTGCGCGATACCGGCGGGAAACTCGATGAATACTTGCGCGCCGTCGTCGAAGGCCCGGACCGGGCGCCAGGGCGCATCGTCACCCTCGATGCGATAACGGAAATTGAGCCGGGAAACGTCGACGCCGGTCGCGATCGGCGCTGACGCCGCCGCCAAACTATTCTGGGATTGCAGCGCGATCAGCCGGTCCTGCGGATAGGTCCAGGAGACCGAGGCCATCCATGTCGCTCGCGTGGCGCGCAGCTCGATGTGATAGGTGCGCCGGGATGTATTAATGACGAGATTGGTGGAAAGGTTGGGTCGCGTCGGCTTGACGAGGATGTGGATCCGCGCCGAAGCGCCGGACCCGCTCACCGTATCACCAATGATCCAGCGCACCGTGTCACCGGCCGCGACCGGCCCCGGTCCGACAAGCTGCTCGCCTTCCTGCAGGGCAATGTCCGTCACCTGTCCGGGCGCGGCATAGACCTGATAGAGCGCCCCGTCCGACCAAGGATAGACCTGGATCGCATTGATGAAGCCATCGCGCACGGGCTGCATCCGCGCGGCGGCATTGGCCTGATTGACGCGCACTGAGGGATCGGCTGGCTCGAGCGGCGACGCACTATCATTGACCGGTTTCAACTGGCCCGGCAGCGGCAGGGGTTCCGGCACGGTGACGATCTCGACCGGCGCGGGCGGCACGGGCGTTTGTATAGCAGCAATGGCGGGCGCATCGTCGTAGCGGATTGCGGGCGGCTTCGCCGCGCTGGTGGCGCACGCCGAAAGCGTAGATACAGAAATCAGCAGAACCGGAAGCGCGTAAGCGCGGGACGGCGACTGGCGACGAGAAGATGCGGATATGATCATTGGCCAAGTTCCTTCGACCAGTTGATGGCGTTGACGTAGATCCCGAGCGGATTCTTCCGCAGCCGCTCGGGATCGCGGGGCGGCTGCACGGTGATGGAGAGGATGGCGGACCAGCGTTCGGTGGCGGCTAGACTACCGTCCTGATAGCGGCGCTCGATCCATGCCACACGGAAGCTGTCGGCCGATGCGCGGATTACGCTCGATGTTTCGGTGGCGATCTGGATGCGGCCGACATTGGCGAACGGATCGTTGGTGCGCGCGTAATCATTGAGCGCCATGGCGCCGCGATCCGTGGTGAAATCGTAGGCGCGCAGCCAGTTCTCGCGGACAATCACCGGATCGGCGGGAAGGCTGCGCACCTGTTCGATGAAGCGGGCGAGATGGAACGCGATCTGTGGGTCGCTGGGCCAATAGTCGGCATTTGCGGGCGCAACCGTCTGGGCTTGCCCAAGCTTGTCGACCTCGACGATCCAGGGGGTGATCGTGCCGCGCGCGCCTTGCCAGACAAGGCCGCCCGCGAGCCCTGCGGACAGAGTGAGGCAACCGAAAGCGATCAGCCGCCAGTTTCGAGCCTGGGCGCGCGCCGAGCCGATCCGGTCGTCCCACGCCTGGGCGGCGCGCTGGTACGGCGTTTCCGGCTCGGCAGCCTTGCCGTATCGAATAGAGGGTCGCTTGAACATAAGCGGTCAGTCCTTTTGCCTGATGTCGGGTGACGTGCCGCCGCCGCCGCGATCGCCCGAGCGCACGGCGTGGGTGACGGATGTGACCCCGCGTTGCAGAGCCTGCTGGCGCTTCATCGCCTGCGCCCAGGCAGGCGGCGATCCGCCGCCCGGGGACTTGGATGCTGCCGCGGCCGATGCACCGGTCGCTCCGCCAGAAGCCCCGGAACCTCCCGAGATGCTGCCTCCCGAAGCGGAGAAGCCCGCACGGGCACCGGAGCGGAAGTTGGATTTCATGCCGTCGCCAGCCTTGGCAGCGGCTTTCGTCAGCGGAGAGATCGCCGCCTTGGCCGCACCGCTGGCAGCGGCCTGGCCGACAGCGGAGGCCCCGCCCGCAACCGCGCTGGCGCCGCTCTTACCGAGTGAACCCACGCTGTAGCTGCTGGCAGCCGCACCGGCGGCAAAGGAGCCGCCACGCGCCGCTGCCGCACCAGCCTTCATACCACCACCGATAGCGGAGGCAGCGCCGCCGGCGGCCATGCGCGCGCCCATCGCACCGCCGACCGCCATCCCACCTGCGGCAAGCGCGGTACCGACGGCAGCGCCTGCACCGAGCTGCGGAGCGCCGGAGACAAGGCCGGTGGCGATGCCGGGACCGAAGATCGAAAGACCGAGGAGTGCAAGAGCGGCGAGCGCCACCGACATCGCCTGCTCGGCGGTCGGCATTTCGCCGAAAGCGCTTTCGAACTGCGCGAAGAGGCCGCTGCCGATGCCGACAATGACGGCGAGCACCAACACCTTGATGCCGGAGGCGACGACATTGCCGAGCACTTTTTCGGCGAGGAAAGCCGTCTTGTTGAACAGGGCGAAGGGCAGCAGGACGAAGCCGGCAAGCGTGGTCAGCTTGAATTCGATCAGCGTCACGAAGAGCTGGACGCTCATGATGAAGAAGGCGATCAGGATGATGACCCAGGCGATCAGCAGGATCGCGATCTGGACGAAGTTGGTGAACAGGCCGACTGGTCCGGTCAATTCGCCGGCTGCATCCAGCAGGGGCTCGCCCGCATTGAACCCGGCGGCCGCGACACTGCCCGGCTTCATGAAGTCCGCAAGGCTGATGGCCGACCCGCTCGCTTTCAGGCCAAGGCCTGCGAAACTGTCGAACACGATGCCCGCGAGCGCGGAGAAATTGCCGATGACGAAGGCGAAGAAGCCAACATAGAGCACTTTCTTCACCAGCCGGTGCATCACGTCTTCGTCGGCGCCCCAGGCCCAGAACAAGCCTGCCAGCGTAATGTCGATGACGATCAGCGTGGTGGAGAGGAAAGCGACTTCACCGCCCAGTAGGCCGAAACCGCTGTCGATGTAGTTGTTGAAGGTGTCGAGGAACGTATTGATGACGCCCGTATCATTCATGGCCGATCATCCCCGCGCCCGAGAAACTGACGGCGATGCTCTTCCCACGCGGCATTGCATCCGCTGTCCGGCACTGTGAGCGTGCGGCAACGCGCCAGCTCGTCGCGCAAGGGATCGCGCGGAGCGAGTTCGGCGGGCGATGGCAGCGGAGCCGACGGCTTGCGCTCATCGACCGCGATGGCAATGACGGTCGCCATCAAGATGCCGCCGGCCAGGGCTACGCCTGCGATCTTCGCGCTGCGGCTCATCTGCGGTCCCCTCGGGCCATCGCTGAGTTACTGGCCGCTGCGGCGCATAAAGCGGCGGAAATGCTCGCGGCCTTGTTCCTCGGTGGCGGCGTTGCGCGCGGATTCGAGCGCCTGGGCACGGCTCTGTGCGGCAATCAGCGCGGTGAGGTCGGCGATCTGCTGCGTTTGCAGGGCGAGAAGCTGGTTGCCCGCCTGCGCTACCTGGAGTGCGCCGGTCGCGGACTGGCTGGCGCCGACGATGTTGGCCATCGCAGTCTGCGAACCTTCGATATTGCCGACGACGCCGGCCTGAACGCGCAAAGCGTCCTCGAAGCTGCCGACGCTATCCCGCCAACGCTCGCGGGCATTGGCGATCAGCGTCGCATCCGACGCGCTCATATCGACGCCCCGATAGCGGGCGGTGAAGGCGTCCTCGATCGTCTGCACATCATAAGCGATGCGCTGCGCCTCGCTCATCAACTGACGGGTTTGCTGGATCTGCGTCTGGAGTTCATTCAAGCTACTGAACGGCAGCGAGGCAAGATTGCGGGCCTCGTTAACGAGGGAGGTCGCCTGCTGCTGGATTTGTTGGATCTGGTTGTTGATTTGCTGAAGCGACCGCGCCGCCGTCAGCACGTTTTGCGCGTAGTTGGTGGGATCATAGACGATCCCGCCGAACCCGAGCTGGGCATTAGCTGGCACTGAAACGGTGGTGAGCCCCAGCACGGCGATGCCGGCGATGAGGCTGCGACGAAGGGAATGACGGGTCATAGCGGGTTCTCCTCAGTGAAAGCAGGCAGAAGATCGGCGGCCCATTCGAGACCGCGATGCCGGAGCCAGGCCGCGGCGAAGCCGTCCTGCCCGTGGACCTCCATCAGTTCGCCGATGGTGATCTGGTCGGTCTTGGACGAGGCCGCCGTGAAGGCGAGCGCGACATCGCCTAGGCCCAGCTCGAACAGGCGGTTGCCGCGCGGACTCTGGCAATAATAGTCCCGCTTGGGCGTTGCTCGCGCGAGGATCTCTATCTGCCGGTCGTTGAGGCCGAAAGCGCGATAGATGCGGGCGATCTGCGGTTCGAGCGCGCGTTCGTTCGGCAGCAGAATACGAGTCTTGCAGCTTTCGATAATCGCCGGCGCCACACTGCTGCTCTCGATCTGCGAGAGCGACTGGGTGGCGAAGATGACGCTGGCGTTCTTCTTGCGCAACGTCACCAGCCAGGTCGAAAGCTGGCGCGCGAAGGCGGGCGAGTTCAGCGCCAGCCAACCCTCGTCGATGATGATGAGCGTGGGCGAGCCATCTAGCCGCCCGGCGATGCGGTGGAAAAGATAGACGAGCACGGCCGCCGCCGCTCCGCTGTCCATCAGCCCTTCGGTCTCGAACGCCTGGACTGATGCCGTGCCGAGTCGCTCCTGTTCGGCGTCCAGCAATCGGCCCCATGCGCCGCCAACACACCAGGGCGCGAGCGCCTGCTTTAAATCCTGGGACTGCAATAGAACTGCAAGGCCGGTGAGCGTACGTTCGCCCGGCGGCGCGCTAGCGAGCGAAGTCAGTGCCGACCAGATATGGTCCTTGGCCCGCGGGTCGACGGTCGCGCCTTCGGATTCGAGGATGCCGGCGAGCCATTCGGCCGCCCATGCGCGTTCGGCGGCATCATCGATCCGGGCAAGCGGTTGCAACAGGACGCCGCCGGCATCTTCCACCTCAACGTCGGTTGCAAACAGGCTTCCACCGAGATTCTGCCAGTCGCCATCCATGCCGAGCGCCGCGGCCCGGATCGAGCCGCCGAAATCGAAGGCGAAGATCTGGCTGCCGGGATAGCGGCGGAACTGGAGCGCCATGGTCGCGAGCAGCACGGATTTGCCCGCGCCAGTCGGACCGACGACCAGCGTATGTCCGACATCGCCGACATGCAGCGACAGGCGAAACGGCGTGCTGCCCTCTGTCTTGGCAAACAGGAGCGGCGGTGCCTTGAAATGCTCGTCGCGCACCTGTCCTGCCCAGATCGCCGAGAGTGGGATCATATGGGCGAGGTTCAAAGTCGAGAGCGGGGGCTGCCGGACATTGGCATAAACATGGCCAGGGAGCGATCCGAGCCAGGCCTCGATCGCATTCATGCCTTCCGGGATGCAGGTGAAGTCCCGGCTCTGGATGATCTTCTCGACGAGGCGAAGTTTCTCGGCCGCGATGCCCGGATCTTCGTCCCAGACGGTGACGGTCGCGGTCACATATGCCTCGCCGACATCATCGGCGCCCAGTTCCTGCAAGGCGGCGTCGGCATCGGCCGCCTTGTTCGAGGCGTCGCTATCCATGAGCACCGACGCTTCGTTGGTCATAACCTCCTTGACGATGGCGGCGATGGATTTGCGCTTTGCGAACCATTGCCGCCGGATTTTGCTCAGCAGCTTCGTCGCGTCGCTCTTGTCGAGCATGATCGCGCGCGTGGACCAGCGATAGGGAAAGGCGAGCCGATTCAGTTCGTCGAGAATGCCGGGCCAGGTCATCGTCGGAAAGCCGATGACCGTGAGCACGCGCAGATGGTGGTCGCCCAGCCGCGGTTCGAGTCCGCCGGTCAGCGGTTCGTCCGCCAGCAGCGCATCGAGATATATCGGCGTCTCGGGTACGCGGACGCGCTGACGCCGGGTCGAGATCGTGGAGTGGAGATAGGTCAACGTCTGGCTATCATCGAGCCAAGCCGCTTCGGGCACGAACCCTTCGATCAGATTGAGGAGCTGCCCCGCGCGATCGGTGAAGCTCTTGACCAGTCCCCAGGGATCGACCCCGTCCTTCGTCTTGCCCTCGTAGAGCCAGCTTTCGGTGCGGGCTGCATCCTCGGCGGGCGGCATCCAGAGTAGCGTGAGATAGTAGCGGCTCTCGAAATGCGCGCCGGCATCGACGAATTGTGCCCGGCGTTCCTCGTCGACTAGGGCCGACACGGGATCGGGAAAGTCCGAAATGGGATAGTCGTCGGACGGCACTCGCTGGGCTTCGACGAAGATCGACCATCCCGATCCCAGACGGCGGAGCGCATTGTTGAGCCGATGGGTAACGCCTACCAGTTCGGAGGGTGTCGCGGAATCGAGATCGGGACCACGGAAGCGCGCGGTGCGCTGGAAGGAGCCGTCCTTGTTGAGGACTACGCCCTCTGCAATCAGCGCGGCCCAGGGCAGGAAGTCGCTGAGCCAAGTGGCGCGGCTGCGATATTCGGCGAGGTTCATCATGGCGGCGCTCCTCGTCAGACGCGCAAATAGGCGGGGTATCGGAGGTGACGGCGGGCGACGTCGGCGAACTGCACATCGCGGCGCGCGGCCCAGACGGCTGCGAGATGGCCGACCAGCCAGAACACGCCGCCTGCGATCCAGAGCTGGAGACCTAGACCGATCGCGGCCGCCAGCGTGCCATTGGCGATGGCGAGCGTGCGCGGGGCGCCGCCGAGCAAGATGGGCTCGGTCAGCGCCCGGTGGACGGGGGCGTAAAAACCCGCGATTTCATCGCCGCCGCCCTGCATCAGATGACGGCCCCGCCGCCGAAGCTGAAGAAGGAGAGGAAGAAGGAACTGGCGGCAAAGGCGATCGAAAGACCAAACACGATCTGGATCAGGCGTCGGAACCCGCCATTGGTGTCGCCGAACGCCAGGGTCAGGCCGGTCACTATAATGATGATGACCGCGACGATCTTCGCCACCGGCCCCTCAATCGACTGAAGAATCGACTGAAGCGGCGCTTCCCAGGGCATCGAGGAGCCCGACGCTTTGGCCGCGCTCGACATTGCGAGCGCGGCCACGAGGCCGATCATCGCCGTGTTCGCGGCGCTGCGAAGACGGGAAAGTGCGTTGGTCATGCGAGTTCTCCTGCTGTGGGGGTCGGGAATTCTGGCGCGGTGCGGATGGGCTCGAGCGGGCCCGGTAGCTGGCGCAGCGCATATTCACCGGCGGCATTGAGCCCGTCGACGCGGGCCAGTTCGGAGAGGCGGCGGCCATGGCCATCGCGCACAAGGACCGCGACGAAATCGATCGTCTCGGCGATCAGAGCGCGTGGCACAGTCACCACCGCTTCCTGGATGAGCTGCTCCATTCGGCGCAGGGCGCCGATCGCTGTACCGGCATGGATCGTGCCGACGCCGCCCGGATGACCCGTGCCCCAGGCCTTGAGGAGATCGAGGGCCTCGGCGCCGCGCACCTCGCCAATCGGAATCCGATCGGGCCGCAGGCGCAAAGAGGAGCGCACGAGATCCGAAAGGCTGGCGACGCCGTCCTTGGTCCGCATCGCCACTAGATTGGGGGCGCTGCACTGGAGTTCGCGCGTATCCTCGATCAGAACGACCCGATCGTCGGTCTTGGCGATCTCGGCGAGGAGTGCATTGGTCAGCGTGGTCTTGCCAGTTCCGGTGCCTCCGGCGACCAGGATATTGGCCTTGTCGGCGACCGCGATTTGAAGCGCCGACGCCTGCAAGCGCGTCAGAATGCCGTCAGCAACATAATCGTCGAGGGTGAAGACGGCGACGGCGGGCTTGCGGATCGCAAAGGCGGGGCCTGCGACGACGGGCGGCAACAGCCCCTCGAACCGTTCCCCGCTTTCCGGCAGCTCCGCCGAGACGCGCGGGCTGCCTGCATGAACTTCGGCGCCGACATGATGCGCGACCAGCCGGATGATCCGCTCGCCGTCCGCGGGCACGAGCCGGTCTCCTGTATCGGACAGGCCTTCGCCCAGCTGGTCGAGCCACAGCCGGCCATCGGGGTTCAGCATCACCTCGACTGTCTTCGGGTCCGCCAACCAGCCCGCGATCGAAGCGCCCAGCGCCGTGCGGAGCATCCGGGCGCCGCGAGACAAACTCTCCGATTTGAGACTGGTGGTAGCCAAGTGAGTGTCCCCTGATTTCGTCCACCGCGCGATGTGCGCGGGGGGATGGGGACAGCTAGAAGAGACAGAAAAACCGCTATCGCAACAACTATTTGCGTTCAGCGTAGCTGGTCGAAGTAATAGAAAGGCGGGCGTAGGCCGCGATCAATCTTCGAACCCGGTTGCGGGACCACGCGCTTGCGAATCAACGTCGCGCGAAATCTCGCGCGCAAGGCTAGACCCGGTTTCCACCCGGCGGCCCAGGGCTTCGATGAACCCCTTATAGCGCTCATTGCCGCTAGACTTCGCGGCGCCCAGCGCCGTGTCCGGCAAGGGCGGCGTCGTAGTGAGCCAGAAGCGGACGAAAAGCGCGATGGCTTCGTTCGATATCGTGATGTTCTGCTCGAGCCGATCCAATTGACGCGACAGGCGATCGAGACGGCGCGCCAGGGCAGCTTCCAGACGCTCGGGGCCATCCGGCGACAAGAAAGACAGTAGCGCCGCCTCGATGATTTGAGTCTGCGGCACCCGCTTGCGGGCGGCATAATCCTCGATCTGGTCCGCGAGATCGGGCGGCAGCCGGTAGGTTCGTTTGACACGCATGGTCTCTGCCTCGTTGTCAAAGTTCGATGCCGTCACCGGGATCGAGGCTCGTGATGCGGGCGACTCGGTGCATTCGGCCCTGCGCGGACGCGTCGTCAGTGGCATTGTCCGGTTCGTCGAACTCGAATTCCCGGACCGGGGCCGGCTTCTCGCGGACGATCTCTTCATGATCGGGAAGACCCGGCTCGCGCCGGATATTGGCGCTGGCATCGTCGCTTTCGCTGGCCTCCACAGGGCTGGTTTCTGCGCCCCCGGATTGACCGGGAGGCCTATTGTCGGGTGACGGCGGCGATTCGATCCCGGTCCAGTCATCGGGACGCGGCGGTTTCCGGGACTGATCGGGCTTCGGCGCCGGCAATAACCGACGCGTGAGGCGCGGATCGGTGAAATAGCGCGCTTTCTTCGCCCGCACCGGGGGTGTGCCCGCTACCATGACGATCTCGTCGTCGGGCGGGAGCTGCATGATCTCACCAGGGGTGAGAAGCTGACGGGCGGTCTCAGAACGCGACACCATCAGATGGCCAAGCCATGGTGAGAGCCGATGGCCCGCATAGTTCTTCATCGCCCGCATCTCGGTCCCGGTGCCCAGCGCGTCCGATACTCGTTTTGCGGTTCTCTCGTCGTTGGTGGCAAACGAGACCCGGACATGGCAGTTGTCGAGGATGGAGTGGTTGGTGCCGTAAGCCTTCTCGATCTGGTTGAGCGACTGGGCGATCAGGAAGGACTTCATGCCGTATCCAGCCATGAAGGCGAGCGCGGATTCGAAAAAATCCAATCGTCCCAACGCCGGAAACTCGTCGAGCATCAGCAGAAGGCGCTGGCGCTTGGCGGTTGAGGTCAGCTCCTCGGTCAGCCTGCGCCCGACCTGGTTGAGGATGAGGCGAACAAGCGGCTTGGTCCGGTTGATGTCGGACGGCGGTACGACGAGATAGAGCGAAATCGGATGCGGCCCGCCGACAAGATCGGCGATGCGCCAGTCACATTGCCGGGTGACGGTCGCCACGACTGGATCTCGGTACAGACCGAGAAAGCTCATGGCGGTGGAGAGGACGCCCGAACGCTCGTTTTCGCTCTTGTTGAGAAGCTCGCGCGCGGCCGAGGCAACGACGGGATGGACGCCGGCTTCACCCAGATGCGAGGTCAACATCATCGCGCGCAGCGTCGTCTCGATCGGGCGGCTCGGATCGGAGAGGAAGTTGGCGATGCCGGCCAATGTTTTGTCGGGCTCGGCGTATAGGACGTGGAGAATAGCGCCGACCAGTAGCGCATGGCTGGTTTTCTCCCAGTGGTTGCGCTTTTCGAGCGATCCTTCGGGGTCGACCAAAATGTCGGCGATGTTCTGGACGTCGCGCACCTCCCATTCGCCGCGGCGTACTTCGAGCAGCGGATTATAGGCGGCGCTCGACGCATTGGTCGGATCGAACAACAGCACCTTGCCGAACTTGCTGCGGAAACCAGCCGTCAGCCCCCAGTTCTCGCCCTTGATGTCGTGAACAATGGCCGATCCCGGCCAGGTCAGGAGGCTGGGAACGACGAGGCCGACGCCTTTGCCGGATCGCGTCGGCGCGAAACACAGCACATGCTCAGGACCATCGTGGCGGAGATAGTCCGCGCCGAGCTTGCCGAGGATGACGCCATCGTCGCCGAGCAACCCGGCGGTGCGCGCCTCCTGCTCGGTCGCCCAGCGCGCCGACCCATAGGTTTCGGCGTTCTTGAGTTCGCGCGCACGCCAGACCGACATGCCGATCGCGACCGCAATCGAGATGAACCCGCCCGACACAGCGATGTAGGCGCCGCGCAGGAAAATGTCGGGCGCATAGGCGTCGAACGAGAACCACCACCAGAAGAAGGCGGGTGGCGGATAGATCGGCCAGTCGCCGAGCACGAACCAGGGCTGTCCGAGCTGAGGTTGATGCGCGAGCGCCGCAGCCGTCCACTGGGTTGCGCACCAGACCGATGTGAGAACAATGGTGAAGACTGCGAGGATTTGGCCCCACAGTATCTTGGTGGCCGACATAACCCTTCCTTCCCGGCAAATTGCCTAAAGGTCGGGTTCGGAACAACGCAAATACAAGGGGTTATAGAACTTCTGCGTAGAGATGGCGGCTATAGCGCGCAAATACAAGAAATGGCGTAAGCGAGCAGGGGCACGCCGTTTCTGCCAGGCGCTCGAACGTGTCCCCGTCGCCCAGTCGAACGTTAGTGCTGAACGGCTTCAGCAACTCCAAGGCGCGTTGCTATGTCATTCAAGCGCCTATCGCGTGTCCATAGACGCATTCCCGTTGTCAGCCGTGTGGCTGCGAGTAGATGGGCGTCAACGTAGCCGATGCCGAGGCTGTAGAGAGGCTGATGCTCAATGAACGCCTGAACCTCTTCGTCGGTGGCCTGCTTCGTTCGTGGCAAATCCCGTAGCGACGAAAGCACCTTGTCGCGCTGTCGCAAACTGCCCAGCGCGATCTCGCCGATGATGAACGGGTGGCTGAAGACAAGCCCGGCTTCGAGGCGGCTCACAAGCAGCGGATCGCCTTGCCTGAGGTGATCAACCCAGACAGTGCTATCGACGAGAATCATTCAGCGGTGGACCGGCGGCGGGCTGGGATTTCAAGGTCGGGTTCGCTTCCGCCAAGCAAGACGAGACGCCGAGCACTTTCGCGTTCGATGAGGGCCTTGAACGCCTCGCGCACGAGCTGAGATTTCTCTTTGAGACCAGTGAATGCCTGTGCCTTCGCAAGCTGTTCGTCATCAAGAACGATAGTTGTTCGCATTTCGTGACCTTTTCTCTGTAGGCACGAATTTATCATCGAATGATGCCGATTTCAATGCCTGGTATGATTGCCAGCACTCCTGCGCCTTCACACGAATAGACCTACAGCCCCAGCCCGCGCTGCCGCCCGAAGGTCCAGTCGACCGCGCCGCCTGGCGTCATCGTTCCGGAGACATGCTGCCCCAGATGCTGTTCAAGCGCCGGGCGCCAGGGCACGAGCTGGAAGCCCAGGCCATTATCGATCATCGCGTACCGACCGGATGCGAGTGTCACGCGCTCGCGATAGATCCCCGCGACATGCTCGCCCGGTGCTGACGACTGCGGCGCGAGGCCAGTCCGGTCTGCAATATCGGTCTGCGCCCGCAGCAGCTCGCGCTCCTTTAAGGTTTCGGCAAGGGCACGAGCGAAGACCACACGTTGACCGCGCCGCTGCGCGAGACCTTCCTTTTCGAGACGGTCGCAGCGGGCATCCAGGGCTGAGGCAACCTCGGCACCGAACCCGCCACCAAGCGTCGGCTGTTCGCGCGCGACCAGATTGCGGTCGAGCCAAGTCACGCCCTCGGCGGTGATCTGCTGGCCCAGCGACAGATCCGAACGCGTCGCAAGCGAATGGCGCTGCCGGCCCCTGGCGTCTTCCCATGAGCGCAATTCGACGATCGCACCCGGTTTGGCGTCCCCGGTCATGTTGAGGTCGTCGAAGCGAAGGTGGTGGGTGCGGCCGTCGATACCGTCGACCACTGCATAGGCACTTCCGTGCAGTTCATCATAAAGCCCGCGCGCAACGAGACGGCCGACAACGGGATCGACCGGCGGTGAATGATGGATTGCGAAGCGGGATACATCGGGGTTGGGCGTGTCATTCATCATCGCCTTGTGCATCGTCTTGACGATGTCGCCGCGAATGCCGAGGTCGCGTAGCCTTTCTTGCAGTCCCGGTCGAACGGTCCAGGCGACGGGGCCAATCGGATCGACCAGGCCCAGCGCCTCGAGTTTCTGGGCGCGGCCCACAAGGAGGTTCCGGTTTTCGCGGGCCGCACCGTTCGGCTCAGGACGCAGATCGACGATGCCGCCATGACGATCGGCGATATCCCGCAACGTGCGATCAAGGCTGGTCCAGCGATCCGCATCGACCTCGCGAACAAGCGCGGCCTGGATTTCGCGTTGGGTGCGCGGGCCGAGTTCGAGCGTCGCGCGGTCCTCGGCCCGATTGCGGAAACCCTCGCGGATATAGTCGCGGCTGATGACGAGGTCGCCCCCATCATTGGCGCGGCCGCGCACGAGTACATGAATATGCGGATCGTCGGTATTCCAGTGGTCGATCGCCACCCAGTCCAGCGAGGTGCCGAGATCGCGCTGGGTGTCGGCCATCAGTTCACGGGTGAAGGCGCGCAGGTCCTGCATCTCGATCGCATCCTCCGGTGAAATGATGACACGGAAGTGGTGGCGGTCGTCCTTGCAACGCTCGGCGAAGGCGCCCGCGTCGGCCTGGTCCCCGACCGCATCGAACAGCCGGCCCGGAGCGCCGTCGCGGGTGACACCTTCGCGTTCAAGATAGTTGGCGTGCCGGGCGATGGGCGCTGCCCGGAACTTGAGGCCCCGATGCTGCACGATCCGCATCTTCACGACGACACGCCGATCCGATGCCCGCCGCACACGACGCGGGGCCGATACGGTGCCGCGTCCGAACCGGGAAACCCCGCCGCCCTTGCGTCGAGGAGTATAGGCACGTCCGCCGCGACCGCCCTTGTTGGCCGCGCGCATGACCTGGCCGACGAATGAAGCCTGCCGGCCTTTCGCTCCGCCGTCACGCGGCCGTCCCGGCCTGATCTGAAAATCGTCGTCGGGGCCACTCATCGCGAGGCCCAATGTGCAGATAATCGGGCTGCCAGACGCAGGATTTCCGATTTCCCGAAGTTCTCAGGAAAGGAAGCTGGCAGGCCGCATCGGATGCCATACGGAAAAGCCCGGCCCAACCAACCATATGGACCACGCCTGCTGGCGGTCCTTTTATCTTGCGATCGTAATTGGGCCCTTATTCTTGGCCCGTTTCTGCATCTTCGCTCTCCTTTCCAAGTCATACATTCAAGTGTGCTAGTAGTCGATAGAGCACGCCAGTATTGGCGCTCTGGTGTGGGGTGGTCCCCGCAATCGTTCGTGCTCCGCCCTGCATGCCATGCAGGCGCACATGTCCGCGTCGGGATCGCGAGGCCACACATCCAATCACGCGCGATTGACCGCTCTCTGGGAGCGCTGTCGCCGGCAAGATATCGTGCTCTTCGCATCCGCTTCGATCCACCTCAACCAACCGCCATCACGGCGGAACTCGTGCTATCGCCTCGTTGTTAAACCGTTCTCGTGGTGCAGCGCGCGTGCGTCATGCCTGCACCGCAACTGCGTTGCCGCTGCTCTCGGGCTGGTCGTTCGCCGCCGAGAACCGGAACCGCGATCCGTCGATCCACATGCGGTGCATGATCACTGCGAGCTTGCGCGCGACCGCAACGACCGCACGCTTGTGACCGCGCTTAGTCGCGATCTTCATGCCCCAAGCTTTAAGCGTGCTGTGCTGCTTCGAGCGCGTGAGCATGCCGCTCGCCGCCTCGTAGAGCGCGGTTCGAACCTCGCCGTCGCCGCGCCGCGAGATATGTCCGTCGCGGTCGACCGAGGTGCCCGACTGCTCGCGCTTGGGCGTCAGCCCGAAGTGCGCGCCCAGCGTCTTCGACTTGGCGAAGCGGTGCGGGTCGTCGACCGCCGCCATGAACGTCATCGCGGTGACCGGCCCGACGCCGGGGATCTCGCACCAGCGGCGGCACAGCTCCTCCTGGCCGACCAGCTGAACGAGCATCTTGTGCAGCTCGCGGTACTGGTCCCACAATACCTGCCAGCAGGTCAGCATGCTCTCGCTGAGCACTTGGAGCAGCGGATCGCCTGCGACGAGCTCGCGAACGCGATTGCAGAAGGTGCTGCGCTGCACACGCGGTCCGACCATCAGACCGAACATCTTCAAGGACTGGCGAACCTCGTTCTCGATGTCGAGCAGCTTGCGCTTGAGAGTCCGTCGGTGTGCCAGCAGCAGCTTCATCCGGTTGGCGCGTTCGCTCTTCGCATGAACCTGTTTGAACCAGCCCGATCGCACCAGTTGAGCAAGCCCGCGTGCATCGTTCTTGTCGGTCTTGTTGCGCTGGGCGTCCAGCATGCGGGCTGCGTGATGGGTCTCCAGCAGCACCATCGGGATGCCGTGCTTCTCCAGCTCGCGGTGCAGCCAGGCCGACCAACTGGTCGCCTCGTGGCCGACGAGCAGCAGCCGGTTCGCATACGGCTCAAGCGCCTGCCAGATCGCTTCGGGGTCGGTGGTCACACTGGTCTCCAGCGCGATCTCGCCGTCCTTGGCTTTGACGACGCAGATCGCAGTTGTGGTGGCGGAAGTGTCGAGTGCGGCATGGTATTGCATCGGGGGGCGTCCTCTCTTGCGGGGTGTAACAACACCCCGACCTTGCGCCTTCCCGTGCACCATGGCGAGATCGCCCGACGCTGGCCCAATTACGCGGTCAATGCTCCCCTTATTTCCCTGCCTTCCCGGCCTCGTATGCGATAGCGAACGCCGTTGCGCCCCAGACTACGCCTGCCTGCGAGCGGGCGCCTCATGACGGCTGGTGACCGGAAAGAGGGACGAACAGGCTATCCTCGACTTCGGAAGGGGCTGGATCTGGTATCTCTCCGGCATCGCCCCGTGGCGCTACGGATGGCGTCGAAACTGTGCCGGACGTGACGCTGACCGGACGGGAAAAGAGCGGCGCGTGGGTCCAGGCCAGCGCATCGGCGGGCGCGCTGGCGAGCGCGCGAGCGGGCGCTCCGCCGACCATCGGCGCGAGCATGGCGAGATAGGCGCGCGTCTCTCGCGGTAGCGGGCGGCCGGTCGCCAGATGCTCATCATAGCGTCCCGGGCCAGCGTTATAGGCTGCCAGCATTGCAGTCGGATTGCCGTAACGATCGTGCAATTCACGAAGATAGGCGGCGCCCGCGATGATGTTGTCGCGGGGGTCGTAGGGATTGCGGCCGAGACGATAACGCGCGCGAAGTTCCGCCCAGGTGCCGGGCATGATCTGCATCAGCCCCATGGCTCCAGCGTGCGAGAGCGCGGTCACATCGCCCGCGCTCTCGACACGCATGACCGCCCATATCCAGCGCTCCGGGATACCGAAACGACGCGATGCCTCGGCCACATGAGCGGCGATCGGCGTCACCGCGGACGACGACTGCGCCGTGGCGGTTTCGCCGCGCGCGATGGCCGTCGCCGGCGCACTCGCAAGACTTGCGAGCAACGCCAGCGACAGCGCCCGGCGGCGCGATGTGCAGCAGCGCGGGCGCACCGGATCAGCTCCGATCTTCGCGGACACGCGGACGGCTTACCGACAGGCGGAAAGCCGAACCCTCGTCGTCGGTGCGGAAGAGATGCGCGCGCAGAGTCTGGCCCGCGAACAACGGGCTTTCGATCTCCAGCGAGACATAGTCGCCCGCGCGTTCGCCGACATCCTTCCACGCAGCGCCGACTCTGGGGCCATGTTCGTCGTCGAGCAGGACGCGGAAATCCGGCGCTTTTTCTGCATCGCTCGGTTCGGCGGGAACGAGGGCGATAACCTCATCGATGCCGAACAACCGGATGCGGCCCGTATAGCCATCATCGGTGGGTTTGAAGATATTGGGTTGCATTGCCAGTCTCCTTTGCTTGGCGGGGTGGAAGAGATTTCGCGGCACGGCGAACGCTCACATCGGCGTCGCCCGACCGATCACGGTTGCTGCGGGAAGCAGTCCGAAATAGCGGCCGTCGAGGCTGTCCTCGCGGTCGGCGTTGAGGAAGAAAAGCTGGTCGGCTGCGAGCGTTCGGCAGCCCGTCCAGACCGGCAGCGCGCGGCCAAGCCGGTCGGTCGCCTTGGCGACGGCGACGGTCCGGCCATCGATGCTGATGGTGTCGCCAGTCCGGCAAACCGTCTGTCCGGGCAGCGCCGCGACACGCTTGAGGAGCGGCAGGCCGAGCGGCAGATAACCGCCCTCGGCGAGGAACCGCGCGATGTCCGGCGGCGGCTTCACCACGGCAAGCGCGCCGCGCGGGACGGAGTCGCCCGTCCGCACGCGGTAGAACCCGATAGGGACGCTGGGACTGGCGTTCCAGATCAGTCGCGGCGGTGGATCGATCCACATGGAGATCGCGATGAGATTGACCGCGACGACGGCCGCCGCGAGCGTTTTCCACGGATAGGTCATTGCAGGGAGCCTTTGCGGGCGAGCCAGGCGCGGTGGCGCTCCAGCGTGTAGGGACGCGGCGTTTCGCGGGCGGCGAGACGATTGTGGACGTGGCGCCAATGGTCCGGCGCGACGTCGGCGGGATCGATGTCGAGGGCGTCCACCGCGTCGATCGCTTCGAACACGCGCTGGACCTTCGGCCAGCCGGAAACCCGCAGCAGAATGTCGCCGCCGGGATCGACGCCGGGCACGGTCTGATAGGGTTCCCCCGGAAGGACCGCGCGCAGTATGTCGATGCGGGAAACGACCGTGCCGAAGTCGTTGGACGCCCAGCGCACGAAGGCGAATATGCTGCCAGGAGCGAAACCGAGGCGGCGACGGCGCCGGTCGAGCATCTGATCCTCGACAGGGCGTCCGAAGCGTATCCAGCGCTCGATCTTCTTCTCGATCCACAGCAGGTCGACGCGGGTGCGATCATCGCGGGCGGCGATCATGGGGCGCGCTCCTGATCCTCGTCCGGGAAGGCTTCGACCAGCATGGCGCGCAACAGATCGGCCAGCGTCAGCCCGCGCTGGAGCGCCGCCAGCTTGATCCGCTTCCGCAATTCCGGCGTCACGTCGATGGTGAGCCGCGCGGTGTTTGCGCTGCGTGTTGGCGGCGTGGTTCGTTCCCGATCGCCGTCGGACACCCAGGATTCAACACCGCGCGGCCGGGCAATGAAATGCCGAGACGATTTGCCCGGACCGCTCATGGCAGCAAGCTCTCGACCTGCTGCGCTAATTCGGAGATTTCGCGCGCGGCGATGCTGCCCGAGTCCATTTCGGATGCGAGCCGCCCGGTTCGCAGCGCATCTGCGAAGATCACCCGCTGGCCGACATGGGCCGGCAGCAGAGGCGGATCATGGTCAGCAAGATTGTCGGCAGTGGCGCGTCCGATCAGCGTGCGCGCAGGATAGCGGTTGAGAATGAACCGCGCCGCGATCGCGGGTTTGAAGATGCGGGCCTGATCGAGCAGCGTCAGCATCTCGGCCGAAGCCCATCCGTCAAGCGGCGATGGCTGCACCGGCAGGAGGACGAGATCGGCGGCGAGCAGAGCCGAGCGGAGCAATCCCGCGACACGGGGCGGCCCGTCGATCACCACATGGTCGACGCTGCGCGCCAGCTCCGGCGCCTCGTGGTGCAGCGTGTCGCGTGCGAGACCGACGACGCTGAACAGTCGCGGCAAGCCTTGCGACGCGCGCTCCTGGGCCCAGTCCAGCGCCGAACCCTGCGGATCGGCATCGATCAGGAGCACGCGCTTGCCGGTGATGGCCCACTGGCCAGCCAGGTGGAGCGCGAGGGTCGTCTTGCCGACGCCGCCCTTCTGATTGAGGAACGCGACGATCATCGCGCTTCGTCCACAGGGGCGCAGCCCGTTAGCATGAATCCGAAGGATTCAGAGTTAGCAATGTTAAGGGGCGGAATCGTGTAATGATTCCATTGCGTTATAGGTGGTTTTGGTTCCTGATAGTCCGAGGATCGGGTTCCCGATCGTCCGATAGTCGCGGTTCCTGATAGTCCGTGTCTCATGGCAACTTATCCACAGGCGGGTAGCCCATCCGCCGCATGGCGGCGTCGAGCGGATCGATGGGGAGCGGAGTGATGTTCAGCCGGTGACGGCCGAGTTCGAAGGTGAGGGTCAGCCGGTATCCGGGCAGGGGTTGGCGGCGGACGATATCGCGCAGTTCGAAGCTGAACCGCTTGAGCGGCGAGAGGACGCCCGACTTCAGGTGGAGGTGAGCGACGTCGAAGCTCCACCCATGTTCCTGCCGTCCGCCATGCTTGCGGCAGATGCGATAGAGCCAGCGCTCCAGCCCGCCGGTCAGGCTGAAATAGGCGCGGTCGATGGTAAGGACGAGCGCGTGATCCAGCACCCCGGCATAGAACCAGTCGGGAACGATCATCTCGATGCCGAGCGCGCGGCCCTTCCCGTCGAGACGCTCGCGCCATTCGTTGATCCAGGAGAAGCGATGGCGCCGCCGCTGGGTGGTTTGACGGATGCTGGTGGCAATCGTGGTCGACTGAAGCCGGTCGAGCCCGGCGCGCAGCCGCTCATAGCTGGCTTTGCCGGTTCCGCGCCGTGTAAAGGTCAGGATGTCATAGGGCGTGGCGGCGATCAGGCGAGAGGTCGGCAGGCCGGCGTCGTGCGCCTCGACGATCTGGCTCGCGGCCCAGATGAGAATATCAGCATCCCATATGGTGGCCATGCCATGTTCGGGCGTCGCCTCGACCTGAATCGTGACCTCGCCCATGCGAAAC
This sequence comes from Croceicoccus naphthovorans, assembly GCF_001028705.1. Lineage (NCBI taxonomy): Bacteria > Pseudomonadati > Pseudomonadota > Alphaproteobacteria > Sphingomonadales > Erythrobacteraceae > Croceicoccus > Croceicoccus naphthovorans. The sequence continues at coordinate 3,169,272 of NZ_CP011770.1, forward strand.
TCGATCGGTGCGACCCGCTTGCTCTTGGCGAGCGAGAAGAAGGGCCAGCTCATCAGATCCTGGGCATCGCGCGGTGCGACATCACCGCCGGCCGGGCGGAACAGGTCGAGCTGCCGGGCGGGAGCTTTGCTTAGCGACATGGATTATCGCCCGCGCGTCCCGCTGGCGTGCCGCCTTGTCGTGGCCAGGCCAGGTCCCGGATCGGATGTCGAGCGCCGCATCCCGGCCGCCGCCCAATCGTCGATGTCGGCAACCGTGTAGACGATGCGTCCGCCGAGCTTGTGGTAGATGGGGCCGGTTCCGAAGCAGCGATGCTTTTCCAGGGTGCGCGGCGACAGCCCGAGACGCTTCGCAGCATCGGGGGTTCGCAGAAAGCGCGGCGCAGTGTCTGGGGCGTCAGGCTGCATGATCGGTCTCCGTCGAAGCGCGGGCCACGAGGGCAAGGCGCGTGGTACTGGAGACAAGGCTGGCGTATGCCGCCTATGCCGGGAGAGAGGGCAAAATCAGCCTGCGGGAAATGTCGCACCGGCGTAGAGCGTCACCGGCTCCGGAGCAGATCGAGATATCCGGTCTCGCTGAGCCGAATGGCCTCGTCGCGCAGTCGTTGAACCTGCCGGCGTTCATTGGCCGCGCGCCAGTTGGAACCATGCAGTTCCAGGCCGGGATAAACCGCGGCGTCGGCCAGCTCGCGGGTGCTCAGACCAGCCGCGAGGAGACCCAACAGGTGCAGCAGGAAACTCAGGCGCAGGCGCTGAAATTCCGTTGGCCGGAAAGCGGCGGATTGTTTGCCGCGCGGCGCGCCCTGAAGTCGGCGCCGGAAGCGGTCGGCGACGGCCCGGCGCAATGGATAGTCCCGGTCGGGAGTGAGAGCGATGACCGTGCCTGCGCGCATAGCGGGATCAGACAGCCACAGGCGCAGGCGTCCACCGGGATCGTCGATAACGAGATGGCGACCGCTCTGGTCCGTGTGATCGGCGAGGATCGGGCCGAGATCGGCCGGATCAAACGCAGGCGCGGCGGCACAACCCTGGGGCGGAGGCGCCAGCACGACTGTGCCTGGCGCGACGTCGGGTCGCCATAGCGCGGGCGCGGCTGCGGCCGACACATAAGGGTCGATGGGGAAACACCAACCCCCAGCGCCGGACGAAGTCCGCGCTGAGGGTCTCCTCCCGATGTGCACCGTCCGCGCTCGTCGATGTCATCCGATCATAGTCACGGCGGTAATTCTTGTTGTGCCGCAGGAACTCCTGCGCAAAGTCCGCGTAATCGAAATTGGCGGTTGCCCCGGCGATCGCTTGCGACCGCCAATCGCTGGCAGTTGGCATCGCACCTCTCCCTGTATCCCGCATTCGGGGTCAGGAGAGCGAGCTTGCCTGCGCTCACCCACGCCAGAAGAACCGCCCGAGCGCATGAATTCAACGCCTTGCGGGCGAACCTGCGCGCACGGCGCAGCGAACCCCGGTCGGCGGTCGCGACGGCTCTACCGGGGGCGCCCTTCGAGCAAATGACGATATCCGACTTCGGTCATCCACCTGGCGCGAGCGAGGTGAGTTTCGTAGATGCCCCAGGCGCGCTCGGGATCTGTTGCCGGATCAAGGCCAAATATGACGCGGACAATCTCATGCCAGTGCGCGCCCTCGGCATCCGCTTCGAGCAGGCGCAGATAGGTAACGAAATGCCGTTCGTCATAGGGGTTCACCCGTCTTGTCTGCGGAGGCGCGTCGTCAAATGCAGGAATGGTCATTGCGCGACACCTGGCGCCCAGGAGGCGTTGCGATTGTCCCGAACACGGAGCCCGGTTATGCGACCGATGGGATAAGCGCCTCGCGCGCGGCCCGCAAATCGCGCCCACTGCCAGAACCTTCCGCAAAGGAGACGCGGGTCGTGGAACACCCTGCGCACCGGTCGTCCCGACAATAACGGATGAAGATCAGCTCGACTTGCGGAAGAATTCCATCGGGTCAATGTCGAGGATCGTCGCGATCCGTTCGAGCATATCGACGGTCGCCGCGTGTTCTTCGCGCTCCAGCATTCCAACATAGTTGCGGTTGATCCCTGCACGATCCGCAAGTTCCTCCTGCGACAAGCCTTTGGCATGACGCATGTGACGCAAGTTGGTGGCGACGATCTCCCGCAAGCTCATGCGGGGGACGTCGCCGCTCTGCCTAACCCATGGCCACCTAATATACTAGGGAATCGTATCTACGTAACGGCGTATCTGCGGAAATCCGCCACTACGCATTCAAGGAACGCGGGGCCGACGAGCGGCCCCGCGTCCGTCTCACCGGGCAAAGGGATCGAACTCAAGAACGATGCTTGCCGAATCGCCGTCCCATTCGCTGGCCGGCATCGCGCTGAACAGGCCGCCTTCGGTTCGGAATACGATGATATTGACCATGAGGCTGCGCGCGAGGCTCCAGGCATAGGCGGATACGGTGTTGAGCGACTTGGACATTGCGGGCTCCTGTCTTTCGTCGCGGGGACCATCCCCGCTCGACAGGCTCCCGAAGTGTCGGGCGCATGGCTGCAATCACCGCACGGGCGCAGCCCGAAGGCCGCACGCTGCGCGTAGCGGACCCTTTATGGGTTGATGGCGAAGCCATGGGTCTGACCAAGGATCAGAGCCAATGAGAGCGGCGGTGGCACCTGCGAGGAATCGGAACCGCCGGAGGTTCGTTCAAACCGGGTCCGGCTGGGTGGACACTGCCTCATCCTTCCCGGTCTCGCTTCGGTCCAGGCAGCGATGGTCAGGGTATGGCGGACGTGTCATGCATCTGGACGCAGACCGACACGCAAGGTCGGTTTTCCGCGGGGGCGATCCGGGGCGGCTGGTTCCGGGCGTCGGCAAATAAAGAGGCCCGGCGGATTGCTCCGCCGGGCCGCTCCGTCCCGATCAGAACGGAATGTCGTCATCGAGGTCGTTGTAGTTCCCGGTGTAACCTTCATCCTTCTGCGCGGGCTTGCCGCGGCTCAGGAAGTCAACCGTTTCGGCGATGATCTCGCAGCCATAGCGGTCGTTGCCCTGCTGGTCGGTCCACTGGGTGTAATGGATGCGGCCCCGGACCAGAAGCTTCATCCCCGACGTGCAATGCTCCTGTACCGTCTTGCCGAGGCCGTTGAAGCAGGTGATGCGATGCCACTCGGTGTCCTGGACCCGGCGACCCTGTTCATCGCGGACGATCTTTCCGTCTTTGTAGCGGGGACGCGAGGTGGCGAGGCGAATGGTGGTGATGTTGGTGCCGCCCTGGGTGGTGCGGCTTTCCGGGTCTGCGCCGAGATTGCCGGCGAGAATGACGATGTTCTGCATGATATTGCTCCGTTGCTTCAAGTCCGAGGGACCGTCCCTCCGACGAAGCCCGATCAAAGGCCGTCCGGTGCCGTCCGCATCGCCGCCTTCAGGCGGCGGCCTGACCCCATAGGCGCGGGAGTGGTGCGGGCAGCCGCGCAGCGGCAACTCGGTCCGGCGCCGCCGGGGTTGCTGGCGGAAACGGAACGGACTTAGGGATTCGCCAGTCGGAAGGGACCGCCCCCTCGGTCGAGGCAGGACGGAGATCGATGCGAATAGAACAGCGACAAGGCTGGCTCGCGAACGGGAGCGAACCGGCTTGCAGCCCTACAGGAAACAAACACACCTGCTTTCGGCACTGGCCAAAGGCCCCGGATATCCGGCGAGCGACTTCGCGCTGACCTGGTTCACCGTCAAACCACCGACTTGCGATCAAATCCGTTCAATGGCTGGTAGTCGTTCCGGCGCGCCACGGGAAAGCCGACGCTTCCGGCAGCTTCCGGAGCAAGGTGGGACTAACGAGCCAGCCGGCGCGCGCGCCGCCTGCGATAAGGCGCCGAGCGCATCGATCGAACGGGGTAAGCTGCCCTGGAGCGAACGGGAATGGCCGAGAAGCTATGACAGACCATATCCATTTCTGAATGGAACAGAGGCGGCCCAAGCGGCGCGATCGGCCTTGTCTGGCAATTTGGCCGCGCTCAAGGGATCGGTCAGCGACCTGTGGATGAAGGTCGCGTTGCCTTGGGCTTGGGCTGGTGAAGACGCCGCTTCACATTCGGCTTCAAAGCGCCGCGAACATCTTTGTCGGCAATCGCAATATCGAACCACTCAGGGTCGAAATATCCGCCGCACCACCGCTTGGTTTCTCTGTATTCGGGGTCTTTCGGGTCTGCCAGCACCTCTAGAAATTGCTCATATCCTGAAATGCCGCCGACATCCTCGGGCGGCCGAGCGCGTGCGCCATCGATGCAGGTTGCGTGGGTTGGGGGCGTATCGAGAAAGACCATTTCCTCGATTTCGACCTGATGCCGCCAATTGTCGCCGAAGTCGTACAGATAGCTGAAGACAATCCCGGCGCCCTGGAAATCCCTTATCCGCACCGCGCGTTCGTCGAAGACTCGCGCATCCCCCTCGACCGAGCCATCCTCGGCAAGAGCGGCATCGCCATAGCGCAGTCCGCCTATCTCAAACTCGTGGAGATGATAGTTCCACCAATTGAACGCGGCCTGGATCGCCAGGTGAAGCTGTTCGAGGTTCCACGCGCCCGGCACGATGATGCGGCGCCAGATTTCGGGTTCAATCCCGTTGATGGATATCTTGAGCCGCGCGGCATTGGGAGCTTCGAACATCGCGTTTCAAGCCGCCTTCGATAATGCTGACACCTTGATCTCGTCCTCATGGCCCCGTGCCTGGGCGAGATCATAGGCGCCCTGCATCCGCATGAGCGTATCGGCTTTCAGGCCAAATGCCTTCTCGAAGCGGATCGCCATATCGGCAGTCAGGCCGGTGTGCCCGTTCAGGACATTACTCAGATTCTGCCGCGAGACACCGAAGTGCTGCGCCAGCTCCTTCACATTGATACCATGCGGCTCGACCATCTGGCGCTTGAGCCAGGGGCCGGGATGAACATGGATCGAAGGATGAACTTTGATAGCCATCAGTGATAATCCTCCAAATCAAGATCCGCGATCGTGGAGTCGTCCACCATCGTAAATGTCAGCCGCCAATTCTTCGTCACCGTCATGGCGTAGCTGCCTTTGCGGTCCCCTGTCAGGGGATGGAAACCGAAGTTTGGTGGAACAGAGAGTTCATCCAGGCTGGATGACGAAACCAGGAAGGCGATCATATCAATGACGCGTTCCGCCTCGATCACGCCCCTGGCGCTGCCTTTTTCGACCAGTCGTCGCAGCGCCTTGTGCCTGATGCTATCAATTTCCACGTGTCAACAGATAGGCGACACGAAAGTCCGTGTCAATGATTGGTTGACACGGATTGCTGTCGAACGTGGCCGATGGGCGGCGCTTACGCGCCGCCCAGATGACGGAAATCCCAGACCTTGATGCCGAGCGTTTTGGCCTTGTCACGGATGTTCGACTGGATGCCGGTGCCCGGAAACACCACCAGCCCCTTGGGCATGGCGGCCAGCATCTCGTCATTACGCTTGAACGGCGCGGCCTTGCCGAGTTTCCAGTCGGGCTTGATGGGGACGCTCGGCACGCCGCGTTGGTCGGCCCAGAGGACCGAGATATGCTCGCCGCCGCTTTCGGTAGCGCCATGGATCAGAACCATGTCGGGGAACCTGGCCCGGATCTTGTCGAGCGTCGACCAGATCAGCCGCGTATCGTTGAACGCCGGACCGGATGAGACCGCGATACGGACGCCTTTCGGCATAAGCACCTGCTTGTCGGACCATTTGCGGTCGTTGATGAAGTCCTTGCTGGCAATGACCGCCGAGGTCAGCGCCTTGCGATTGACCTTCGAGCCGGACCGGGGAAGCCAGGGCTTCTTGGTGAAGGTGCGGTACTGGTCGGCGGCGGCATCGCGCAGATATTCGAACGTGTCGCGCCGCTCGATCATGGTCACGCCCTCGGCGATCGCGCGCTCCAGCTCGACCGAATTGACCTCCGAGCCGTCCTGTTCGCGCTGCATCCGCTTTTGCGCCACTTCGTTATCGTCCAGTTCGCGTTCGACCCGCTGGATGCCGTTGTGGAAGACGTTGACCAGCCCCCAGAGGATGTCTTCGAGGTCGGGTTCGATCCGGGTGTCGATCAGCGCCGAGACCATACCATCGAACATATCGGCCACTGCAACATCGACGAGGCGGGATTCGGGCAGCGGACGTTGATCTGGTTCATCTTCGAAGGGACGATAGCCATAGAGCTGCATTTCCTCGAGCAGATAGGCTGTCTGGGATTGGGCGTGTTCGGGCTCGTCAGCGGGGATGTCGTTGCTGTCGTTCACGGGATGTCGCCTTTTCGTCTGGGAGCCGCGACCCTCGCGGCCTTCATGGCGACGAAAGGCAGCGGGCCGGACGGCGCGCGCACCGCCAAGCGCCAAGCGTGCGCGCGCCCCTTTCGGGCGCGTGATGGCGGCCGGAGCAAAGCGGAGGACGGACAAAGGGGCTATTTTGCCTCGCGATGCAAAGCGGCCGCTCGCGGGCGCGGCGGAAAATAGCCCCCGTCTGTCCGTTGTGCTCGCCGGACGCCCGCTGCTCCTGTCGCCCTCTATGAAGGCGTGGGCGCGGCCTTTTCAGCGAAAATGGCGCCTATGACGCGACACAGCTTCGCCGGTGACGACAAAGCTGAACTCCCGCTTCCCGGCCTTCAGCCGGACAGGAGAAGGTGACGCTCGGCATCTTCGTCCCGCAGTTGAGGGGCCAGATGCGCTCGCAGCCGATCCGCCCCCAGGCCATGCAGGTCCGAGTTGAAATCGTCGAGCATCGGCGCCAGCGGGATAGCCTCGATCCCGACCTCCGCAGCCCTGCGGGTCAACAGGGTTTCGGCGGCGGCTCCGGTGGAATCCGCGTCGCGGGCGATATAGAGGCGCCGAAGATCCGGCGGGAACCGGATGGCTGCAAGGTGGACGCCCGACAGCCCCGCGATCGCTGGCAATGCAGGCATGATCGTGCGGAGCGATAGCATTGTCTCGATGCCTTCGCCGGCGACCATCACCGCGCCAGCGCGCCCGAAGCGAACGCCGTGGCCGAGCAGATGGCCCATCGCGCGGCGTGGATAGGCGACCGGCGCTTTATCGATCGTCGTGGGATCGAGCCAGGTGCGATGCACGCCTGTGATCGCGCCGGCCAGATTGGTGACAAGAGCGATCATCGCCGGCCAGGCCCGACGGGTGCCGGGAGGATCCTTCCGGGATGGCCGATAGTAGCAGCGCGGACGGAAGCGCAGCGGATCGCCCGCTTGCAGCGGTCCGATGCTCCGCCCTGCAAGATAGTCCGTGACAAGGGTGCCGCCAACGGGTTGGGAAGCAGCCGCCAGACGCTGAGCTGCCTCCGGCGTGCCGGACGGCGTTTTGCGCTCCCGCCGGGACCCGGCGCCCTCTTGCCGGGGCGATGGCTGCGGCAGGCTGAGAAAACGCCGGGCTTCCTCCAGCGTATCGCGTAGCCGCGCATGGCCTCCCGCAATGGTGATGATATCGAGCAGATCGCCATGGTCGCCGGTTGCGGCATCAGTCCATTTACCGGCCGCCCCTCCATCGGGAGAGGCGACCAAACGGACATAGAGGCTGCGTCCGGGCGTATTGCGGGCATCGCCCACCAGCCAGTACCGGCCTTCGCGATGTCCTTTCGACAGATAGCGGCGACAGACACTCTCGGCATTATCGGCGAGGCGCTGCGATATCTCGGTGGCGGAGTTCTTCATCTCACATCCCTCCGTCACGCCGCATGGCGCTCGCCGACCCGCTGAAGCGGATACCGATCCAGCAGTCGGGCGAGCACGGTCGGGCCATCGCTTCCGGTCGGGACGAACAGCCGCAGCTTCCAGGAGATGATCTCCGAGATCAGCCCCATCGCCTTCAGCCGGTCGCGCATCGTGTCGGTGAAGCCGTCCAGTTCGATCCGATTCACGCCCATGACACGCACCCGGCGAAGCTGGAGCCGTTCCGCGAGATCGAGGATGGCCTGACCATCCATCAGGGCCGTGAACGCGGCGTCGGGCGCGAGCACCGGGCCATTGTCGTTCGCGCTCGCGGTCGCCGCCCAGGCAGGCGACACACGGCGCCCGACGATCCGCTCGCCATCGTCGGTCTGGAGCCGATAGACGCGCGTGGATTCCTGCGGCAGTCGCTTCCAGATCGGCAGCAAAAGCCCGGCGACAATGTGCATGGTGCTGGTCGCAAACACCGGCACATCGGCAAGTTCCGCCTCCCATGCCCGCTCGAACTCGCCTCGATCGGCTTCGCGCCATTGGGTTTCCGCCATGGTGGCAAGCGGCATCGGCGTCGATTCCATCGGCCGGACGAGCCGGATGCGCGCCTCTATGCTCCCGTCATCAAGTTGCAGACCGCGCGTCGGTACCTGCACCGCAGCACGCCCTGACTGGGCGTTGACCAGCAATCTGGCGCGGCGATCGCGCAGATGGCCGAAGGCTTCGTCGAGCGTCACCGGTCTGTTGCGGTCCTTGCGTTCGATGGTCAGCAATCGCGTCTCCGCTCTCGTGCCCGGATGCGTATAGATGGTGGCGCGATCGACGATCTTGAAGCTTTCGGCCTGGAGCGTCTCCAGTCCCAGCTCATAGGTTCCGCTCGCGATCGCCCCCTCGATGCGGGCGGTCAGCAGATCCTCGAACCGCGTGAACAGGATGTTCTGGAGATCGATGGTGAGCGCGAGCATCCGGTTGAGGAAGGTGGTGATCGGGGGCAGTTCGTCCCGAAGACCGCCCTCGTCGCCGAGCGTCAGGCCGGTCGCGGCCTCGAACTCGCCGAGCGAGCAGCCCTCGACCTTGCCGCTGAAGATCAGCCGGTAGAGCTGGCGCAGTGCATCGCGCGCATACCAGGATTCCAGATTGTCCTCGGGCCGGAACAGCCCCTGGCCGCCGGTCTGGCGCTGGCCGCGCGTGATCGCCCCCAGGGAATCGAGCCGACGCGCGATGGTCGAGATGAAGCGCTTCTGCGCCTTCACATCGGTCGTCACCGGCCTGAACAGCGGCGGCTGCTTCTGATTCGTGCGGTTCGACCGGCCAAAGCCCTGGATCGCATTATCGGCCTTCCAGCCCGCCTCGAGCAGATAATGGACCCGCAGGCGCTGGTTCTTCGCGCCGAGATCGGCGTGATAGCTGCGCCCGGTGCCGCCCGCGTCACTGAAGATCAGGATGCGCTTGGCGTCGCTCTGGAAGGCGTCGGTTTCGGCGATGTTCGCCGAGCCCGGCCGGTTCTCGACCACGAATCGGTCGATCCCGTCCGACCCGCGCCGCTTGACGATGCGCCGCGACCGGCCCGTCACCTCTGCGACCGTGTCGGTGCCGAAGTGGTGGAGCACCTGGTCGAGCGCGGCCGGGACTGGCGCCAGCGAGGCGAGCCGCTCGATCATCCGATCGCGGCGTTCGATCGCCTCGCGCGAAATCACCGGATTGCCGTCCTTGTCGGTGACGGGCCGGGAGGAGAGATTGCCTTCGCTGTCGGTGAACGGCTCATAGAGCTGCACCGGAAAGCTGTGCTCGAGGTACGACAGCACATACTCGCGCGGGGTCACGTCCACGCGAACGTCGTCCCATTCCTCGGTCGGGATGTCGGCGAGGCGGCGTTCCTGCAGGGCTTCACCGGTCGAGACGATCTGGATCACGGCGGCGTGCCCGGCTTCGAGGTCTCGCTCGATGCTGGCGATCATCGCCGGGGTCTGCATCGCGGTGATGAGATGGTTGAAGAAGCGCTGTTTGGCGGACTCGAACGCACTGCGCGCGGCCGACTTCGCCTGGCTGTTGAGGTTGCTGCCGGCGGCGCGCATCGCCGCGTCGAGATTGTTGTGAATGATCTGAAACGCCCCGGCATAGGCGTCGTAGATCGCGATCTGGGGCTCGGTCAGCTGATGCTCGAGCATGTCATATTCGACGCCGTCGAAGCTCAGCGAACGTGCCGAATAGAGCCCGAGCGCCTTGAGATCGCGGGCGAGCACCTCCATCGCCGCGACCCCGCCATTCTCGACCGCGCCGACGAACTCGCCGCGCGTCGCGAACGGAAAATCGTCGCCGCCCCACAGGCCGAGCCGCTGGGCGTAAGCGAGGTTCTGCACGGTGGTTGCGCCGGTCGCGGAGACATAGACGATACGCGCGTCGGGCAGCGCGTGCTGGAGCCGGAGCCCCGCCCGGCCCTGCTGCGACGGCGCCTGGTCGCCGCGTTCGCTCTTGCCGCCGGCGGCATTGGCCATTGCGTGGGATTCGTCAAACACGATTACGCCGTCGAAATCGGAGCCGAGCCAGTCGACGATCTGCTGGACACGGCTCGCCTTCTCAGCCCGTTCCTGCGAGCGCAGCGTCGCATAGGTGACGAACAGAATGCCCTCATCGAGCGTGATCGGCGTGCCCTGCCGGTAGCGTGAGAACGGCGTCAACAGCAGGCGCTCCTGGCCGAGCGCCTCCCAGTCGCGCATCGCGTCCTGGTGCAAAGTCTCCGACCGGCTGACCCAGACCGCGCGGCGACGCCCCTTCAACCAGTTATCGAGGATGATGCCCGCGACCTGGCGGCCCTTGCCCGCGCCGGTGCCGTCGCCCAGCATCCAGCCCCGCCGGAAGCGGACGGCGGTCTCCACATCGTCCGGCGCCGCGGTGACGACGTCCCAGGTCTTGTCGACGGTCCACGCGCCCGCGAGATGCTCGCCATGCGCTTCGCCCGCGAGGATGATGGATTCGAGCTGGGCATCGGAAAGAACGCCGTCACCGACCAGATGCGCCGGGAGCGAGGGCCGGTAGCTCGGCGCTGGCGGCGGCACCGAGGCCATCGACGCCGACTGGACAAGCGGGGTCGGATGCGGCCTGGCGCCGGGGATGCGGATCGACTGGAGCGCATAGGGCTCGTAGATTGCATCGGTCAGATTGCCATGATCCGGCACAGCTTCAACGCACGGCGTATAGGCCAGCTCGACGCCCTCGATCACAGGCGTCGGCGCGATAGGCCGGGCGGTTGCGGCGGGGCGTACCGGGCGAGCAGCCATCGCCTGCACGGCGAGCGGCGCGCTGGGCGGCGGCGTATCGGGCGCGGGCGAGCGCGGCGGGACCTGAGCCAGCACCCAGCCGAGCAGGGTCGCGGTATCGGGCGCAACGCCGGGAGCGTCAGGAAAGTGGCGCGGATCGTCGGCGGGTGTGCGGTCGATCACGGTCAGCCCCGTGTCGATCGTGGTGCCATGCTTGCGATAGACCCGTCCATCGATCGCCGCCGAGAACAGGACGCGGCCGCGTTCCTGGAGCGCGACAAACGCATCGGTGAAGGCGGGATTGTCAGGCGCGCAGGAAGCGCCGGTAATCACCACGAGACGACCGCCGGGCCGCAAGCGCGCCAGCGCCGAGCCGATATGACGTAGCGCCGCATCCTTCATGCGCGCCTCGACATGGGCGATCGCCGAGAAGGGCGGGTTCATCACCACCACGTCCGGCACGGCGGCCGGATCGAGATAGTCGTGAATATGGGCGGCGTCGTGCGCGGTGACGCTGACCTGCGGGAATAGCAGGTCAAGCAGCGCGGCGCGGGTTTCGGCCAGCTCGTTCAGCATCAGGCGCGCGCCTGAGATCTCGGCCTGGATCGCGAGCAGGCCGGTGCCCGCCGAGGGTTCGAGCATCCGCTCGCCGGGCTGGAAGCCAGCGGCGACGCCGGCGACATAGGCGAGGCCCGCGGGTGTCGAGAATTGCTGGAGCGCCTGCGAGGTTTCCGAGCGCCGGGTGTGGGTCGGCATCAGCCCCGCGATCTTCTCGATCAGCGCAAGCCGGGCGTGCGGATCGGCGTATTTGCGGAACAGCGTATTGGCGTATTTACGCAGAAACAGGATCTGCGCGGCCTCGCAGGCGTCATAGGCCATCTTCCAATCCCACAGCCCTTCGGCGTCGGACCCGCCGAACGCTGTTTCCATCGCGCAGCGCAACGCGGGCGCATCGACGGGACGGCCGTTTTCGAGGTGGGGCAGGATGAGCTGCGCGGCGGCAAGCAGCTTCTCGGCGGTGTCGGCGAATTGACGCGCAGCGCCGGACGGCACGGCGGCGAGCGCCGTGGAACGGTTGAAGGTCATCGAGGATGCTCCGGGAGAGGCGGAAGGGTCGAAGCCGGCGGACCCTCTCTCTCAAACCGCCAGGCTCACCCCGTCCCGGCCATCCTCTTCCTCTCCGGTGGTCCGGTGTGGATGCTTGCCGCATCCACCAGCCCCCAGACTGCGGCGTTGCCGTTCTCGCCGAAAAAACCTATAAGTGACCAACTACATGGTCAGGAGCGAGTCATGGATGGAATCAATCTGGCGGACGCCAAAGCTCATTTGAGCGAACTGGTCGATCGCGCTGCTGCTGGCGACACGATCGATATCCTGCGCCGTGGGAAGCCTGTGGCCCGCCTTGAGGCCGCCAAACGGCCGCGCAAGGCGATCGATGCCACCCGGCTGCGCCAACTGACCGATTCCCTGCCGGTCCAAAGCGAAAGCGCGGACAGGTTCACGCGCGCCATGCGCGATGGTGATCGTTACTGATGCTGTATCTCGATACGTCTTTGCTGATCGCGGCGCTGACGAACGAGGCCCGCACGGCGGAGATTCAGGAATGGCTGGCCGGGCAAGACCCGGAGGAACTGATCATCAGCGACTGGGTCGTGACGGAGATGTCATCCGCCTTGTCGATCAAGGTGCGGACAGGCCAGCTCGATTCGGCTCAACGCGCCGAGGTGCTGAGCCAGTTTCAACGGCTTTGCAGCGAAAGCCTGACGATCGTGCCGGTGGCTTCTGCCAATTTTCGGACCGCAGCTTTGTTCTCCGATCAGTTTTCGCTGAATCTGCGTGCCGGTGACGCGCTGCATCTGGCGATCGCGGCGGAGCGGGGTGCAAGGCTTTGCACGCTGGATCGCCGTTTGGCCGAAGGAGGGACCGCGCTCGGCGCGGTGACGTCGCTTCTGTAGAACCTGCCATATGGTCCAACTCTGGACGGCGGACGAAAAAATGGGCGACCCCATGACGGAGCCGCCCAGATAAATCAGACTTCCAGGTGCCGGGCCTCGTCGATTACAAACCCGAAGCGCTCAGCGACATATTCATCGGATGGAACGCGGAAGCGCCGTTCATGACCCTGATCGCGTCGCCCGCCGAGCCGGGCGATGCAATCCGTCATGCCAGGTTTTTCCCTGGATCGGATCGCCGATACGACCACCCAATCGTGCCGGTGCTTCTCGCCAAAGAGTCGCCGGTCATTTTCGACGGATTCACCGGGCGCCAGGAAACGGTCGTGGATCGCCTCCCAACAATTTGGATAATAGTCGCGCAGGGTCTTCTCAGCGTGACGCCGTTCATAGGCCGTGAAGAGATCGGGAAAGCCAGTCGCGACCTTCGCCCATTCTGCATCTTCCTCGTACCAGCCCCCGGCAACCCGCAAGGCCGCGGGCATTCTCGCGTTGCGCGCGCGATCGAGCTTGAAGCCGCCATGGCTCGCCGTGGAATGGAAGACCACCCCATCGGCATAGATCTCACTCGATTGAGATTGGCCCCACGGCGTCGACAGCTTGCCATCGCCACGCTTGCGTTCGAACCGCAGCAATTCCTCCCGGTGCTGGACCAGTTCGGCGATATGGTCATGAAAACCTACTGCATCCGCGACAACGGCGATTGCGCCATGGAAATCATCGCGCCGCCATTGGCTCATAGGCTTGCTGAGCCGCCAGGCGTTCGCAATCCGGAGTCCGCGCGGGCCGGGAATGGCGGCATAGGCGGTGTCGTCGACAAGCGCGGCGAGATCGCCGTCAGCGGTGCGGCCGTAGGTGACCGGGACAGAAGGCGCCGGGTTCATGCCGCCCTCCTGATGGTCGAGACGACGGGCTCATCCTCGACAAGCTGAAGGACGAGGTTGGAGTAGCGGTTCCGGGCCGCCCAGCTTTCGGCATCCGCCATATTGGCGGCAAGATGCCGTAGCTCGTCCTTGCCGTTCCAACGGGTGAGAACCCGCACCATGCCCGGCTGCGGCAATTCGACGACTTCGAAGCGAAGGTCCGTCGTGACCATATAGTGACGACGCACGACAAGGACCGGCGCGATACCGGACATGAAGGTGCCCTCATGGAGCACGAAGCTTGCCGAGCAGGTCCTGCCGCCAAGAGCCGCCGACGGTGACTTCTCCACGAGGCGGCCGGTGCTGTTGCGCGTCTGCCAGTCCCGTAGCTTGCGCGTGTGGCGGGCCGGCGGCTGCGGGGCGCCATCGAAGTAGCGCAGGACGGCCCCGAGTGGCGCCACGGCGTGAACCGCGTCGCCATCGAGAATGATGGTCGTCGCGCCCGCGACAGAGGCGTTGCCAGTTCTTTCGGTCATGTGAGGTCTCCGGGAGAGCAGCGAGGGAGCGAGCCGCCGACCGCTCTCTCTCAAGCCGGCCGGCTCACCCGCTTCCCCGCCACCCTCTCACTCTGGCCGCCGGCCCGGAGACGGAGCCGACGGCAGACCGATCACTCCCGCAGCGACCCGGCGGCTATATCAGCCAGCCATTCCACGGCTTCTTCCACGTCTGCGTCATCCTTTTCGGCAAGACGCGCAAGCGCGACGGCGCCGTTTCGGCCCAATTGGCCGAGGCGCTGAAGAGTAGCGAGCAACAAGGGCGCAAGCGCCTCCGGACTGGCGTTTTCGATGTCGGAAATCTTCACGGGTCAATCTCCATTCTATGAGGGGAAACCCGAGCGCAGAGCGCCCAGGCGATGTTCGCCGGCAGCAACCCGCCGGACTGCACCGTTCAGCGGGCAGCGAGGTTGCGCTTGGCGGCGAGCGAGATCGCTCGCGTTGCGGCCTTGAAGGCGGCTTCTCCCTCTTCATGGGAGAGATCGCTGGCCGCCTTCACATCGAGGGATGCCTGACGGATATCGGCATTGCTCACATCGGCGATCTGGAGACCATCCGGCGCTTCCGTCTCGAAGACCACTTCCACGGTCGCGCGGACATGCTCCTCGCAGAGGCGGAGCAGGACATGCGAGCCGAGACCCGGCTCCACGCCGAGCGGCCCATATTCGGCGATACCGAGCATTTCATCGAGCATGGACTCGGTGCTGCGCGCCATGATGTCGTCGGCCGTGATCAGCACGGCCATGCCGCCGAAACCGTCTGGCCGCATTTTCGTGCAGGTCCAGGCCGAAACGATCGATACATAGGGGAGCGCGGGCGTCCGCCGGACGATGCTCTGGAAAAACACCTCCCAACCGGACACCGAGAGGTCGAGTTGAAGATAGGCGCCTTCTTCGCCGAGTTCGGCAAGCTCCACGCGGACCGCGTTGGCCGCCGCGCTTTCAACGTCTCCGGACAAGGCGAGCGCTGCGCGGACCTCGTCGACGGGATAGGCGGGCATATCGTTGGCGCCCTGTTCGGCATAGAAATAGATGCCGTCTCCTTCGGTGTCGCTGCTGAAGATGCTTGAGAGGATCAGTCGCTCAAGCGGGGTCATCGCGCTCAGCGGGATGGTGGGCTGGACCACCGTGGAACAGAAATAATCAGCCATTTCGGGTCTCCTGAAACGCGAAAGCCCGGCACGCGGCCGGGCTTTCGGGAAAAGGTGGTGAGGGGAGGATCAGGGCGCTGGCGGGCTTTCGATCGCGAAAGGGTCCACCAGCTTGTGGATCGGCTGCGCTCGGCCCATCCAGGGCTGCGGCCGGATGCAGCGAACCCAGTCCGCGAAGCTCGGAATGAAGCCGAGATCTTCAAGGATATGCTGTTCGCCGATCAGTCGCACCGGAACGACCCGCCCGCTTGAGACGGTGATCGTCGCACCGAAAAAGCGTTCGAGCATGAAAATACCCTCGGCATGATGTCGCAGCGCGCGATGGCGGAAATCAGCCGTGATCGCCTTGGACTCGTCGAACCACTGATGCAGCGGCAGATAATCCTCGGCCGAGCCGCCCCATTTCCGCACGGACGAGAGCGCGTGATGATAGCAATGGCCCATCTCCGCCTCCCTACAGCTCGTAGTAATGGTTTTCAGACCGTTCGATCCGATAATTGAAATCGAAAACGATGGTCCCGGCGGCGACGTCGAAGGTGAACTCGCCATAACCGCCTTCATTGTTCTCCCAGCCGCCATGCTTGCTTTCGAGGAGGTCGTAGCACATCGCCTCGATCGCATCCGGGAGCGGGACCGTTACATGGCGGACCTCCTCATCGTGAAATTCACAGCGGGCGATCTCGACAGATGTGTCGGGTAGGTCGGCACTGCTTTCACCGGAACGCGCGTCAATCTCTTCGATTTGACCGCTGTCCCCGCTGCCATCGAACCGCACGGTGACAAGGGTGATGCCAGATCCTGCCAGAACAGACAGGACGGCAGCCTTATTGGCGGGAAAAATCTCGCTCGCTCGTTTATCATATTCCGCCTGGCGCGCCAGGAAGGCGGTCATGTCGAACGTGGGAACAAAAGGCGTATTGCTCATTGTCGATCTCCGAAAATGAAAAAAGCCCGGCGCGTGGCCGGGCTGTGAATGGGATTGAGGTGAGACGTCGGTGCGGGACGGGGCAGCGACTGGTCGACCCGTCCCGCACCAGCATTCAGGCGGCGATAGCGTATTCGTCGTCGCCCTCCTGGTCGTTGGCGGCTTCCTGCTCGGCCAAGGTGTCATCCCCGTCGAGGAAGGTCGGCAGCGCGTCCGCCTCATCCGTCAGCGGCAGCGGCTCCTCGATGACCGGCGTCCGCAGCGGCTCGGGGAGCCAGTCCGCATCGGCCAGCAGGCGTTCGGCCTCGCGGGCCATGTCACCCTTCTTCAGATGGTCGATCAGCCCGGCGGTCTGCGGCCCCTTCGCCTCGGCGACCGCCTCGAGGATACGCGGCTTCGCGACCCGGTTGAGGTAGTTTTCGAAGGTCGGACGCCAGCCTGCGCCGATCATGTCGAGACCCACGGCACGCGCCAGCACATTGGCATGGTCGATACGGCGGGCGACGCCATGCGCCGAGACACGGCCGCCGCCATGCTTCGGGACCGGCTCCCAAAGCGCGTTCACCGAATAGGCCGCGCAATGGGCGAACAGACTGGCCTGTTCGCCGCCGTCGAGTTGCTGGAGCGCGTCCCACACATCCTTGTCGGATTGGGGGAGACGCTCCTTCCAGCGGGTGTGCCGTTCCTGGATGGATGCCGCCGACGGACTGTTCCGCAGGTCCGCGCCCTGGAACGGCATGGAGACGCGGTGGACCGCCAGCTCCATGCAGCTTTCGGTGCGGCCCATGTAGAAGACCGACAGCACCATCGCGTGCAGCACGGCGGCGAAGGCTACCGAAGGCGACTGCGCGAAGGCATCCTGAAGCGCCAGCGTGCGGGCGGCGGTCAGCTCGGCGACGAGACGGTCCGGGAGCGGCTTGATGACCTCACCGTCATCATCGTCATCGTTCGGAGCGGGCCTGGAGGGGGCCGTGCTGGACTCGCGATCGGCCGTTTCGCCGCCGATCTCATCGGACGCGTCATCCGATCCGGCATGGGACGCTTCATCGCCACCTTCGCCGGCATCGTCAGCCTCCAGCTCATCCTCGGCGCGGACATAGCCACGGTCGATATAGAGCGTGCCGTCTTCCTCCAGACCGATGAACACGCCGGCATTGGCGATCTCGGCAGGATCGAACACCCGGTTGCCCTGGGCGAGAACGCCAAGCTCGGCGTCGATGGCGGAGATACGCAGTTCCACGTCCTCCGGAACATCGGGCTTGCCGTCCCACTCGGCCTCAAGCGCATCGGCCTCGGCCCGCAGGGCGACGATCCGCGCTTCCTGCACCTCGGTCAGCGGCTGCACCTGGCTGGCGATGGCGCGGCAGTCCTCGTCATAGCCATAGGGAAGATCGACCAGCGCCTCGACCCACTTCCAGCCTTCGGTCATGACCGTGTCGGCTTCCGAGCGCAGCTTCTCATCGACCAAACGATCGAGCAGCGCGGGATCGGAGAGCCAGCCGCCATCGTCGGGTTCGAACAGGTCGCGGATCGGACCGGCGCCGCCCGCAGCGATATAGGCGTCCAGCCCGATGAAGCGGACGCGCTTGTCCGTCACCTCGACCTTGTCCTCCAGCAGCTTGGACTTGATGAACCAGGGCGACTTGTTGCTGCTGTGCGCGAGTTGCCCCCACAAATCCTCCTGGCGCTGGTGATCGTCGCTGACCGTGAACGCCATGAGCTGATCGAGGGTCATGTCGCCTTCGGCATAGCATTCATGCAGCGTGGGCGAGACCGATGCGAGCTTGAGGCGCTGGCGCACGACGGCGGGGGTGACGCGGAAATGGGCGGCGATCGCTTCCTCCTGCTCGCCCTTGTCGAACAGGGTCTTCATCGCCCGGAACTCGTCGAGCGGGTGGAGCGGCTCGCGTTCGCTGTTTTCGGCGAGCGAATCCTCTTCGGCCAGGACCGGATCATTCGCGGCCTTGACCACGCACGGAACCGGGGCGTCCTTGGCGAGCCGCTTGCGCTTCACGAGGATCGCCAGCGCGCTGTAGCGGCGGCCACCGGCGGGGATTTCGAACATGCCGGTGTCTTCACCAGCCTCGTCGAGCACAGGTCGGACGTTGAGGCCGGTCAGCAGGCCGCGGCGTTCGATATCATTGGCCAGATGCTCGATCGTCACGCCATGCTTCACGCGGCGGACGTTCGATTGCGAGAGGACCAGCCTGTCGAACGGAATGTTCCGGGACTGGTTGAGGGTGATCTTCGATGGGGCTTTCGCCATGACACGTCTCCATGACGGGCGGCCGGAAGACTCTCTCCCAGCCTCCAACCCGTCACGAAAACCAGAGCCTTCCTCTCACTCTATGGTTCGGCCCATGCGGGAGGTGGCATATGGTCCAGCACAGCCCATGCGGATTTCATGATCCGCTGAGATGCGTATCGACGGATTTACGGAACTACGGAGGGGGGGCCGGTGAATCCGGCGACTGGAACCGTCGTCGAAAAACGTCAGCGATATTCCTCGGGCAGATCCTCCGCATTGCCGCGCCAGACAATCTTGTCGCCCTCGTAAATGCGGACGAAGCCGCCGCGCCTGGGTATCTCCACGGGCAGCAATGGCTTCGCCGCGAAGTTCAGGCAGGAAAACTCCGCGACCGTGGCCGAGAAGGCGAGCGGCTTTCCCGGCGCCATGAGCACCCGGTTGCAGGCGCCGCTCGGCCGCTTCACGCGGCGGCGCGAGAGGCCGAGCCTGAAATATTCATAGTCACGCTCCTCCCGCTCCGAAGGCGGCGACCAGTGGCGGCACCAGCGGCAGGTCCGAATGGTCGCCGGGGGATCGTCGTCGAGCGGTGGCCCGTTATTATGTCCCGCGCCGGGCGGCCGCCCGTTCACGGCCAGCTCTCCTCGAGCCAGCCCCGGATCTGCTGGCGCATGATGCCGATCGGGCCATTGATCTCGGTGATACGGGCGTCCGGAGCGATGCAGCGCAGATTGCGGAAGCCGTCGAGG
This sequence comes from Croceicoccus naphthovorans, assembly GCF_001028705.1. Lineage (NCBI taxonomy): Bacteria > Pseudomonadati > Pseudomonadota > Alphaproteobacteria > Sphingomonadales > Erythrobacteraceae > Croceicoccus > Croceicoccus naphthovorans. The sequence goes on from NZ_CP011770.1 coordinate 3,188,635, forward strand.
AAGGCCCGCATCAACGCGATGTAGAGATGCCCGCCCGCGAGCGCGACGTCGGTGAATGGCCGCGTGCCGTGGTTGGAAAGCGAGGCGATCTGACAACCGGGCGACTCGCCATAGGTGTCGGGCTTGCGCGCCGATGGCGGACGCGGCCAGCGCCGATTCATTCCGCCCGCGATCATGCGCTGGGCGAGATCCGGGGTTAGCCGGGCGTCATAATCCTCGATAGGCGAGCGGGAATCGAGAAAGCCGTAGCGGGCCGAGAGCACCGCGACCTTGACCCGCATCCGGTCGGGATTGACCGCGCGCACGGTCTGCCACAGCGGGCCATCGTAGCGGTCGATCGCATGGATCCAGCCTGTGTCCCGGCGCTTGGTCGCCGAGCAGGACAGGATCAGCAGCCGGTGGGGTGCGCGCCAACCGCGACCCTCGGTCGGGGCGATCCCGCGCTCGACCAGGCGCACCGTGACCGCAGTTTCCTCAGCGACCCGAGCAAGCCGCTCGATCAGCGCGAGATCGTCGCTGGAGCAGACCCCGCGCACATCGAAGGTGATACCTGGCTTCCCACCCGGATCGACAATCCGGTCGACGAACAGGATGCCCTTGCCGAGATTGCCGCAAAAGAGCAGCGTGTCGGCGTCGCTGGGCACTCCGCCCGCATTGACCTTGCGGCGTCCGATCTGGCGGAACGCTTCCTCGAAGGTGTTGGGGGTTATCGTGGCCCGGGGCTGGACACGGGCATGGAAACGCCAGCCCGGCCGGGTGATGTCGAGCTTGCCCACCTCGATCTGGTGCAGGAAGTCCGCGAAACTATAGGGATCGGCCGGATAGGGACATTCCCGCCAGAGCGCACGGATCGTGCGGCGGCGTTCGGCCGGAATGGCGAACAGGCGAGCGCGCGCCTTGCGCCATACGGCGGCGCGCTCATCCCGGCGGTCCTGCTGCTGGCGCGGCCACCATTCGGCGCGGCGGGCCATTTCCTCGTCGACGCTGTGTTGCCCAGCCGCGACCATGTCGGCGAACAGCGGCAGCGCCTCGCGCTCGCGGCGCTGTTTGGTGAGAAACGCCGCGCGTTTGCGCGACGTTTCTTCCTATTGCGTGGGCCTGGGCCATTTGCGAAAGCGCATGGATCAGCCCTCCCGCTCTAGCCGAGCGATGATGCGCTCGGCTGCGCGGATACCGCCGGCTATGTCGGCGATATCGATCCACACCGAGATCGGCGCCGTCGTCTCGAACAGGATGTCGCGCTCGACGCCGAGCTGAAGCCCGACGTCGAGGCCTTGCAGTTCGGCCAGGCTGAACACGCCATAGTCGACGCAATCCATATCGAGATCGGCGATGCCGTGCAGGGTATCGCCATCGGGTTCGAGCATCGTCGCAAGCCACACGCCCGCGCCCACGGGATTGAAGAATTTCGCGACCGGCAGATGGTCACCACTTGGGTCGGCGGCATTGGCGATGAGCTGCGCGCGCAGCTCGGGGGTCAGAAGGGTCATGCCGCCCTCCGTTCGGTCGGAGCGCTTCGGGCCTCAATGCCGGGAGCATCGCGGAAGGCCAGTAGATAGTCGGCCGCCTTCGATGCGGCGCTCGCGGCACGAACGATCGCGCGATCATCCGCGCGCATGATGTCGAGCCACGCCCCGATATAGTCGGAATGGCGGACAGTGGGTTCGATGCCGAGCGCAGCGCAGACGAAGGCGCCGGCCATCTCGGCGACCAGTTCCTCGCGTCCATATGTCTCCGAGCCGAAGCGGCCGCTCTGGTCCCGGTCGAGGCGCTCTTTGCTGCCCGTCCAGTGACCGAGTTCATGAAAAGCGGTTCGATTCCAGTTTATCGGATCGAAATAGCGCGAGGGTGGCGGGACGCAGACCCGGTCGTTCGCCACGTCATAATATGCCTGATCTCCGCCGATACGGAAATCCGCGCCCGTCGCTTTGATCAGGGTTTCCGCCTCGGGAAGGATCTGATCGGGATCGGGTCGTGGGATCGCGGCGGTATAGGCGTCAGGCAGCCCCTCGCACTGGTCCAGATTGAACACCGTGAAGCGCTTCAGGAACGGTATCGTGCCTGGCGTGCGGCCTTCCTCGGCGGCCTGGCGCCGTTCATCGCCCGGGGTGAAGCGATGGGCATAGACGACAGTGGTGCCGGTCGCGCCTTTGCAGACATTGCCGCCGAGTTCGAGCGCCTGGCGAAAGGTCAGGAAGGCGTTGCTCGAAAATCCCCGCGAGACCACCGCGTGCCAAAGAATGAGAATGTTGATCCCGGAATAGCAGCGGCTGCTCGACGCGTTGTGCGGCATCTGGAGCGGGGCCTTGGCCGAGGCCCAGGGCTGCACCCAGGGCACGCGGCCGGCTTCCAGCTCGGCGATGATCTGGTTGGTGATGTCCTGATAGAGGGTCAGCCGGTCAGGAACTGCTGGCCGGGATTTGAACTTGCGCGCCATCGCGTATCTCCGCGACGGGTCGGTCCCGAGCCTCTCTCGCGACGCTCAACCCGTCACGAAAATCCGGCTTTCCTCTCACTCTCGCGGGGGCGTTGCGGGGGCGGCATGCCCCCGCTCGAAGGGGTAGCGAAAGACCGCGTCGCGGGCTTGCGGTCAGGGGAAGTCTTTCCCCCCAAGCCCTCCCGGCCAAATCCACACCAAGACTATCGATTGCCCCGCACAGAAACGGCGGCATGATGCCGGGATGTGCAACCTCTACTCTCTGGTCAAAGGTCAGGCGGCGATTCGCGAACTCGCCGAGGTGATGGCCGACCACACCTGCAACCTGCCGGCGATGGCCGGGATCTATCCTGATTACCCGGCGCCCATTGTCCGCAACCAGGAATGTGGTCGGGAAATGGTGATGGCGCGATGGGGAATGCCATCGCCGGCCTTCGCGCTCGAAGGCAAATCGGTCGACAAGGGTGTGACCAACATCCGCAATACGAAAAGTCCGCACTGGCGCCGCTGGCTCGGCTCTCAATCACGCTGTCTGGTGCCGTTCACCTCCTTCAGCGAACCAGACCAGTCACCCGGCGGCGACCGCAAGCCGGTCTGGTTCGCGCTGAGCGAGGATCGGCCGCTGGCATTCTTCGCAGGGATCTGGACCCACTGGACCTCGGTACGGAAAAAGGCCGAAGGCGAGATAAGCTGCGATCTGTTCGGTTTCCTGACCACAGAGGCGAACGCTGAGGTAGGGCGCTATCACCCCAAAGCGATGCCGGTGATCCTAACCAAAAAGGAGGAATGGGATAGCTGGCTCAACGCACCCTGGGATGAAGTCGCGGCGTTGCAGCGCCCATTACCCGATCATGCGCTGACTATCGTCGCCAAGGGCGACAAGTCGGACGGAAGCGCAGTATTTCTATGAGCAGGCGATCCAGGCGCAACACCCGAGGCGCAAGACCGAAATTCCCGCCGCGCGACAAGGTGGCGACGCTCCACATCGACACCGATAGCGAGCGTTTCGTGTTCACCACCAAGGACATGATCCAGAATCAATTGCGGCGTGACGGCCCCAAGATCCGGCGATCGTTCGATCTGGTGGCCAAGGACGATATCGCGGCGTGCAGCGCGGTATTCGGACTGGCAGCCGGCCTGTGCGTTCGGCATCTGCCGCGCTTGGACGACAATGGATACAAGGCGACGGTGTCCCGACTGCTGTCGAGTGCGATGAGCACCTATCTAGCGAGCATTGAGGTCGCTCGGCATGGCTATCGGCGCCAATATGGGATGCTTGCCCGGTCATTGATCGAGACGATCGCCACAGTGATCGCGATCGCGATCCGGCCCACGGCTCTGGAAGAGTTCCACGGCGGCACGCTACAATCCACAAAATGCGTCGGATGGGCGAAAGAGGTGCTGGAGCCGCTCGGCATGTATTATGGAATGTTGAGCAATCAGTTCGTTCATATCGGGCCAGCCCATGCCGCGTTCGAACCGTTACTGCGCTACACGCCGGATGATGAAGCCCTCAGCTTCATTGTGAGTTCGATGCGCGGAAATGTGTGGATGCTGTTCCTGACGGCCGAGTTGGTGTTTCACGATGAAATCGAGAATTGCCGCTACTGGAAGCCGATGGGGGAAGGCGTGGCATTCGATCCGTCGCCGGAAGAACGGCAGTGGATGGCCAGTTTTCTGATCACGCCGGATGAGCGAGCATCGGCGTGAACGATAGGTGAAGGTCACGTCGCCAGAAGCACTCTTGCATTGGCGAGAGCCGTTTCAACAAAGCGCGACGTGTACCCGAAGGCAGAAACCGGTTCCGGCTGGTGCGCCTTTCCCGGCGCGATGAGCTTCGTTCCCGCGACGATCTGAAACTGACTCACCTCAATGGGGTCGCCCTCGTGAAAGACGAAAACATCTTCTGTCTCGAAGTGATCCGCCGGGATATCCGCGAAGCTCTGGGCGGCGCTTCCCGGCAGATGCCAACCGATCGCGACCGCGTTCGCCTTCGTTGGCACCAGTTCCCAATGCTTGCCGCTGAGAGAGACTTCCTTGACCACATCAATGTGGACAAGGCCCATCGCGTGCTCGGCGAAGGTTGCGGCGACCAGATCCAGCCATGCTTCGGGCATTCCGCGTTTGCGCATGTCGTTCAGGCGGCTGTCGATCACGGGTTTCACGGCGCCTGCCAAGTTGGAGTCGGTATCGGGCTGAAGCGCCCATGGCCAGGCGATCTGAGGGGAACGTGGCACCCCAGCCTGCCGGGCGGCCGTGGCGATGATGTTGTCGAGCGACTGGAACATGGCGTTCGCAGCCTCGCAGGCGATCGGCTTCAACAGCGGGAACAGTCCGCGATTGAAATGCAGCGAGTAGATGTGACGGCCATCATCGGCCCTGTCCCGGCGAAGCTGCCATGTCCGGTCATTCTCCCCATAGGCGAGCGACCGATACTCAGCGATGTGGTGCTGTGCGCGATCATACCAGGCCTGGGCGTCAGCGAGTTCGTCGGACATTCTTCCCCCTCTCGTTTCCGGCGATAGCGAGAAGACGTTTCTTTCCCGTTGTGCTGAAATCGAATGATCGTGCGCGGCGCGAAGGGTCGCAGGACACGGCGATCAGATTGACTCTCGCGGCAAGGAGGAACAATTAGAGAACATTTGGAACAACGCAGATGTTTTCGACTCGCCGCCCATGCCCGCCAACGCACAGATTTCCGCGCTCCGCGATCAGATCGCCCGCATCGAATCGGGCGGGAAGCGCGCGCGCGGCGTGCTGCCGTTCGGGATCGAGGCGGTGGACCGCAAGGTGCCGGGCGGCGGTCTGGCGCTGGGCGCGCTGCACGAAGTGGCCGGCGGCGGCAACGGCGCCGTCCACGGCGCGGCCGCGGCACTGTTTGCGGCCGGCATTGCCGCGCGCACATCGGGACAGGTGCTGTGGTGCATGACCCGGCGCGATCTCTTCGCCCCGTCGTTGGCGCAGGCGGGCCTCCATCCCGACCGCGTGATCTTCGCCGAGGTCGGCGAGGAAAAGGCGGTGCTGGCCTGCATGGAGGAAGGGCTGCGCCATGGCGGCTTGTCGGCCGTGGTGGGCGAGCTTACCCGCCTGCCGATGGTGGTCTCGCGCCGCTTGCAGCTCTGTGCGGAAGAATCCGGCACGTTCGCGCTCGCCATCCGGCGCTGGCGGCGCATGACCGAAGCGGCCGACTTCGGGCAGCCGACCGCGAGCGTCACTCGCTGGCGCGTTACCGCGCTCCCGTCCGCGCCGTTGCCGGTGCCCGGCGTCAGCCGGGCGCGCTGGCTGGTCGAGCTGATCCGGGCGCGCGCGGGCGACTGCGCGGACTTCGAGCTGGAGGCCTGCGATGACGCGGGCCGTCTCGCTCTTCCTGCCGAGCTGGCCAACGGACCGGCTGATACGGACACTCGGCGCATCGGCGCCGTCGCCTGAGACCCCGCTGGCGCTGGTCGGCCGCGAGGGCCGCAAGCGCCTGATCCTTGCCTTCAATGCCGCCGCGCGGGCGGAAGGGATTATGCCCGGCATGGCGGTCGCCAAGGCGCAGGCGCTGGTGGCGGGCCTCGACGTGCGCGATGCCGATCCGGCGGGCGACGAGGCGGCGCTCGAACGGCTCGCGATCTGGGCGCTCCGGCGTTATTCGCCGATCGTCGCGGCGGACCCGCCCGACGGGCTCCGGCTCGACATGGCCGGCGCCTCGCATCTGCTGGGCGGTGAAGAGGGTTTCGTCGCCGATCTCGCGAAGCGCCTTGCCGACACCGGGATTGCCGCGCGCATCGCGATCGCGCCGACCTATGGCGCCGCGCATGGTCTGGCGCGCTTCAGCCGATCACCCTTAATCATCGTCGAACCGGGCGATCTCGACGCGCAGCTGGCGCCGCTGCCGATCGCGGCCTTGCGGCTCGACGCGGCCACGGTCGATTCGCTGCGCCGTCTCGGCGTCGACACGGTCGGCGAGCTTGCGGCGATGCCGCGCGCGCCGCTGACCCTGCGGTTCGGCCCCGAGGTCGGCCGCCGTCTCGATCAGGCCTACGGCCGGACCGGGGAACCGTTCGAACTGGTCGAAGCGCCCGAACTGATCCGCGTGCGCCGCGCCTTTGCCGAACCGATCGGCGCGCCCGAGACGCTGGCGCGCTATACTGGCAAGCTGGTGGTCCAGCTCTGCGAGGAGCTGGAACGGGAGGGTCTCGGCGCGCGGCGGCTCGACCTGCTGTTTACCCGTGTCGACAATCGCATCGAGGCGATCCGTGCGGGCACTGCCAAGCCGCTGCGCGATGTGAAGCGGATGACCCGGCTGCTTTGCGACAAGATCGAGACCATAGCGCCAGGGTTCGGGATCGAGCTGATGACGCTCACCGCCAGCGTGGCCGAGCCGCTCGACTATCGCAGCACGGTGACCAGCCTGATCGAGCCGGCGGCGCCCGATCTCTCCGATCTGGTCGATACGCTCGCCAATCGCATGGCGCATGGCCGGCTCTATCGCTGCGCGCCGACCCAGAGCGAGGTGCCCGAGCGCAGCGTCGCGCGGATTGAACCGCTTGCCGCGCCGATCGGCGTCTCCTGGCCGAACGACTGGCCGCGTCCGTCGCGCCTGCTCGATCCGCCCGCGCCGGTGGAAGCCATGGCGCTGCTGCCCGATCATCCGCCCGCCAGCTTTACCTGGGGCGGCGTGCGCCGCCGCGTGAAGCGCGCCGACGGTCCCGAACGCATCTTCGGGGAATGGTGGGTGCGCGATGGCGAGCTGTCAGTCGTCCGGGATTATTTCCAGGTCGAGGATGAAGCGGGCGAACGCTTCTGGCTGTTCCGCAGGGGCGATGGCGAAGATCCGAACACTGGCGACCATCGCTGGTATCTGCATGGCATCTTCGCATGAGCGGCTATGCCGAACTCCAATGCGCCTCGCATTTCTCTTTCCTTCGGGGAGCGAGCAGCGCCGAGGAACTGTTCGCCACCGCGGCGGTGCTGGGGATCGAGGCGCTGGCGATCACCGACCGCAATAGCCTCGCCGGGATCGTGCGCGCCCATGTCGCGGCGAAGGAAACGGGGGTGCGGCTCATCGTCGGCTGCCGTCTGATCCTCACCGATGGCACGGACATGCTCGTCTACCCGACCGATCGGCCTGCCTATTCCGGGCTCTGCCGGATGCTGTCGGTCGGCAAGGCCCGCGCCGGCAAGGCGAAGTGCGAATTGCATTGGGACGATCTCGCCGACTGGGGCGAAGGCCTGATCGCCATGCTCGTGCCCGATGCGGCCGACGATGCGACCGCCCTGCGCCTGCGCCGCATCGCATCGCTCTTTCCGGGCCGCTGCTACATGGCGCTGACCCTGCGCCGCCGCCCGCGTGATTTCCTGCGGCTGCACGATCTGGTCAACATGGCGGCGCAGGCGGGCGTGCCGACGGTCGCGACCAATGACGTGCTGTTCCATGCGCCCGACCGCCGGATGCTTCAGGATGTGATGACCTGCATCCGCGAGGGCCGGACGATCGACGATGTCGGGTTCGCCAGGAACCGCCACGCCGACCGCTATCTGAAGCCCCCGGAGGAGATGGCCCGGCTGTTTCGCCTCTGGCCCGAAGCGGTCGCACGCTCGCTCGAACTGGCGAACCGCTGCCGGTTCAGCCTTGATGAACTGGCCTATCAATATCCGCACGAAGTGGTCGACGACGGCCTGACCGCGCAGGCGACATTGGAGAAGCGGACCTGGGCGGGCGCGAGGGAGCGCTTCCCTGAAGGCCTGCCTGAAGATGTCGCGGCGACGCTACGGCACGAGCTGGGCCTGATCGAGAGCCTCGATTATGCGCCTTACTTTCTGACGGTCGATTCGATCGTCCGCTTTGCACGGTCGCAGGGCATTCTCTGCCAGGGGCGCGGCAGCGCGGCTAATAGCGCGGTCTGCTATGTGCTCGGCATCACCTCGATCGATCCCTCGCGCAACAACCTGCTGTTCGAGCGGTTCGTCAGCGAGGAGCGGCGCGAGCCGCCCGACATCGATGTGGATTTCGAGCACCAGCGCCGCGAGGAAGTGATCCAGTGGGTCTATGAGACCTATGGCAGAACCCGCGCCGCCCTCTGTTCGACCGTGATCCGCTACCGCGCCAAGGGCGCGCTGCGCGATGTCGGCAAGGCGATGGGTCTGCCCGAGGACATGATCGCGCTGCTGTCCTCGCAGATCTGGGGCTGGTCGACCGAGGGCGCGGAACCGAAGCACGCCGAGGAGCTGAACCTCAACCTCGACGATCGCCGCCTCCGGCTGACCCTCGATCTTGCCCGCCAGCTCATCGGCACCCCGCGCCATCTGAGCCAGCATCCGGGCGGATTCGTGCTGACCGAGGACCGGCTCGATGAACTGGTCCCGATCGAGCCCGCCGCGATGGAAGACCGCCAGGTGATCGAATGGGACAAGGATGATGTCGATGCGCTCAAGATGATGAAGGTCGATGTGCTGGCGCTGGGGATGCTCTCGGCCATGCGGCGCGGGTTCGACCTGCTGCGCGCGCATAAGGGCATCGATCTCGATCTGGCGTCGATCCCGGCCGAAGATCCGCGCACCTATGCGATGATCCGCAAGGCCGACACACTCGGCACTTTCCAGATCGAGAGCCGGGCGCAAATGGCGATGCTGCCCCGCATCAAGCCTCGGACCTATTATGACCTCGTCATCCAGGTGGCGATCGTGCGGCCCGGACCGATCCAGGGCGACATGGTCCATCCCTATCTGCGGCGACGCGAGGGCCAGGAGAAGGTCGACTTCCCGACGCCCGAACTGGAGAAGGTGCTGGGCAAGACGCTCGGCGTGCCGCTGTTCCAGGAACAGGCGATGCAGGTCGCGATGGTCTGCGCCGGGTTCAGCGCGGCCGAGGCCGACCAGCTGCGCCGCGCGATGGCGACGTTCAAGCATACCGGCGGCGTGGCCCATTTCCGCGAACGGCTGATGAGCGGCATGATCGAGCGCGGCTATACCGAGGAGTTCGCCGAAAAGATCATCGGCCAGCTCGAAGGGTTCGGCAGCTATGGGTTCCCCGAATCCCATGCCGCCAGCTTCGCGCTGATCGCCTATGCCAGCGCCTGGCTCAAATGCTGGCACCCCGATGTCTTCTGCGCCGCGCTGCTCAACAGTCAGCCGATGGGCTTCTATGCACCGGCGCAGATCGTGCGCGATGCACAGCAGCACGGGGTCGAGGTGCGCCCGGTCTGCGTCAATGCCTCGCGCTGGGATTGCACGCTCGAGCCGACAAGCGACCATCGTTTCGCGGTTCGGCTCGGGTTCAACCGGGTCTCCGGCCTCGCCAATGCCCATGCCGCCGCCATCGTCGCGGCCCGTGCCGGGCAGCCGTTCGGCGACATCGATGAGGTCTGGCGCCGCGCGGGCGTGCCGGCGGCCGCGCTGGTGAAGCTGGCCGAAGCCGATGCGTTCCGTCCGGCGTTCGGACAGGCGCGGCGCGAGGCGCTCTGGGCGATCAAGGCGCTGCGCGATGAGCCGTTGCCGCTGTTCGCGGCGAGCGCGAGCGATGATGGGCGCCCGCCCGCTGAGATCGTCGAGGAGGCCGTGCGGCTGAAGGCGATGACCGCGGGCCGCGAGGTGGTCGAGGATTATCGCCATACCGGCTTGACGCTGCGCCAGCATCCGGTGGCGTTCTTACGCACCGACCTGGCTCAGCAGCGGTTCCTCTCCTGCGCGGAGGCCAACAGCCTCCGGGATGGCCGATCGGTTCGCGCCGCCGGGCTAGTGCTGGTCCGCCAGCGGCCCGGTTCGGCGAAGAATGTCACCTTCATCACGATTGAAGACGAGACCGGCATCGCCAATCTCGTGGTCTGGCCGGACCTGTACGAGAAGCAGCGGCGGATTGTCCTGACCTCGGCGATGCTTGGCATACAGGGCCGCGTCCAGCGCGAGGGCGATGTGATCCACCTCATTTGCGCGAAGCTGTTCGATCTGACGCCCTTGCTGTCCGGTCTCAGCGAAATGGGGGATGCCTTTCCGAAGCCCGGTGGGCGCGACGATGGCGCCCGATTTGGCGCAACGGATGACCCACGCGATCGGCCACCGCCCATGGCTGGCTCACGCGGAGCGGATCGCCATGAAGGCACGCTCAGATTGAAGTCTCGAAACTTTCATTGAAGCGCAGCTCGCCCACGGGATCTGCTTATTAGCGACCATGCGTCGATCATGGTCGGCTCGCGGGTCCGATCTGCGTTCCTGATACGCGCGATTCGGCAACGATGCGGAAGGGCGCCGTCCAGTAGGAGAGGCGCTTCCGCAAGAAGCTACAGAAACCACGCAAAACCAAGGAGAATCGGGGGGAGTTGAGCGCCAGGTGCTTCCGTGGCCAGCCGACGCTTCGAATGACCACGATTGCCGATGGCCGATAAGACACTGATATTTGAGGGAAAATTGGCGCACCCGACAGGATGAAAATGAGAACTGGCTGATCATCGTGTGACTTTTGAAAATCATCGACAACGACAGATTTGCACCATCTTGGCCATGAGGGGCAGCCTCACGGCCCCTGAAACCGCTGCTCGCAAAGGTTTCCTTCCTACTCAGTTACGACGTAGACTAAACAAGTTGCACTAGCGGAATGCACTTCTCCCTCGCTACAAACTTGGTGTGACGCTCTTCTGATGGCTGCATGTAGAGGATGTGAAGCGGCAAGCTTTCCCCCGCACAATCGATTTCCTTCTTAAGCTGCGCCAGCAGATCGCCGCCCGGACCGACAATGAGGATATCAATGTCTTGCCCAACACCGTGCAGGGTCGATCCGAACATGTATGCGTCGAAATGCTCCAGCAAGGCGCACTTGCCCAAGAGGTAAGCCGCGATTTCGCTGGCCGTCATCAGGCCTTGCTCAGGCGATCCTTCAACTCGTCCCATTTCATCACCTCGCATCCTAACTCACGCCCAGCTGCGGCGGCTGCGGGCTGCGGCGTGCCGTTAGGATTGATGTTCCACACAATGTCGACAGGGCCAAACCGCGCCCAGAGACTGCGGACCTCGTCGGCCGTCGGCTCATACTCTGCAATCATGCCGATCCGAAAGGTTGCCCCGCTGTGAAGTGTGACGCGGTGGATGCGATCGAACTCGCGATCGATTTTCGCGGTTCGACCATACTGTCGCAAAAGCCTGTCCGAGAATTTATAGACCTTGTGCGGTGCTGAGTTAGCATCGCCCTTTAGCGTGGCTGAAGCTAGCGTGCCGAAGTTCCCCCAGCCCACGTCGTTCTCTTCGAGATACTGGATGGCTCCTCCCTCCCAGACACATTGAGCACGATAGCCGCATAGAAAATCGAGCCCCGCGACGTGCTCCCGGTAGTGAGCCGCCGTCGCCTGATCAATCGTCTCGGCGGTTGTTATCGCGGCCAGCACTTCGGGCCGATCCGGGGTCATAATCTTGATAACGTCCCCGCCGACGTGCTCGGCGGTCGAGCGCCCCTCCCTTGCGAAAGAGGCAAGCGCATATCTGATCTGCCAGTTCACGCGAAAAGGCCTTCCATCGCTTCCGGGAACCGAATGGCGCGGCCGGAAACGCCGCAAACGTGGCGCTCCGACAAGCCCCGCACATGCTCCTGATATTCGGCGAAGGTGCGCCGCTCGTTTTCGGTGGCGAGCCGTAGATTGGCCTCGATGATTGCCAGAGCGCGGTAGTGATTGGGCAGGATCACGCTTCTCATCCGCTGATCCCAGGCTGCTGCGATGCCGGACTCGGGATCATATTCGAAGTCAGACCCATGCCCCGGCGCAAATCTCTCCCAAATGGCCCGGTTTTCAGCCAAAATGCCAGCGACTGCCGCTCGTGCCTGATCCCGATCGTCATAGGCCTTGATGCCTTGTTTGAGCGCCAGATTCGCAAAATGACGTTCCTTCCAATCGAGCAAAAGATGGCGTGGATAGGCTTCAGGGTTCTTGTCGATCTTCGTGTGGCAGGTTGGGCACAGTAAGATTAGATTCTCGAACGCATCGGCATCGAAGGCATCGGCGGGTCGGTCCTCATGTCGTGGCCCGGTATCACCATGCGGAATGACATGCGCCATTTCGGCGATGTGCTTGTCGCCACCCATTTCCGTCGGAAACAGGACGTCGAGACAATCCGGCTTCTGACAGTGTCCCGATGCGTCGGCAAAGAGGCGCAGTCGTGTTGCAGTTGGTATAGCTTTGCGATCTGCCATTCGATCCCCGCTCTTTACTGCCGAAGCCATAGGGCAATGTCTATCGCTCCCAACGTGTCTCGGTAGCAAGATACTCCCATATAACGGTTTTCACCGTTACGGCTTCAGACCAGTCTATAGAATAGCGGTAGCGACCGGGTTCAACTGTAATCCAGCCGCCGACCATGGCTTCCCGGTCGAGCAGTTGGACGGTCATGCGACTGCCGACTTCTGGCCAAACAGCAAATTCTGCGGCGGTACCAACAGTCTCGAATGCGTCGCGCTGTCCGGCACTCAGTTGCGCCAGCGGCACGAATGCGACGTGATCAGGTGCTTCCAGCAGCGGCTCGCCGATCTCGTGATAGGCGTGGCCCCGAGCGTTCTTGACAATCACGCGCCGTACTTTGTCGGGGTCGGGATAGAGGGTGAACGGCTGCAGGTTTTCGAACAGAAAAAGCTGTCCGTCCGGCCCTCTCTTGAGGGATCGGACTACGTGCCGGTTACTCCGTAGAATGGTTGCCGCTTCGGGATTCTTTGTCGGATCGGGATAGAGGCTGCCAGCCATGACCGCGTGAAGCACGCAGAGAAGGTAGTTCTCGTCGGGTGAGAAGCTGGAATTGCAGCCCCGACAAACCATAACCTGTGGCAGATAATCGATTTCGTTGCCCGCGCCGCTGTCATAGGCAGCGCCCCTTTCTCGAAGCGTCTTCGTCAGGAGCGACTTAGTCGGAACATGGTCGCGATTGCTCGCGACGTCGGCAATCACAGTACCACAGTGGATGCACCAGACCTTCAGCCGATCATCAGAGAAATCCTCAATTTCTCGCACCCACCATATCCTTCGCGACTGTCGCCATTAGTTGTCATCGTAACGTTTGACCGTGACAGATCGACCCTGAAACAGGCTGCAACGCGCTCTCAGCTTCGCCAAGCTGGTGTATCATTCATTGACAGCCCGCCGCGTCAATTGAGCGAGAGAATTACAGTTTTGACGGTCCACACACTGCAATTGGTCTAGGCACACGTCGAACTTGACGTTAGAAATTGGCGATGCTGTATCCACGATCGGAACCGGAATATTTCCTGCCGCGAAGTAAGCGACGCCGGTCTCGACTGAGAGGAGTTGTAGCCTCAAGCCACTTTTGTAGATGTCCTCTCCGCCTTTCAACAAGCAAAGGGCGAGAAAAGATCGTCTGAGTTCGGCATCCGTAATCACTTCCAGAATACGATCCATCAACTCTGAAACGGTTGTGCCGCCATGCGCCTGTATCGCCTGAACGGACGCCACATAAACTGGGAGTTCCCCATGAGGACGCAACTGATCGAGTGCGAACCTATGCACCCGCGACGGCTTAAGCGTCGTTTTGACTTCCAGAGCGAAGTCATCGCACACGAAATCATATTTCGCATTTCGATCCAGACACCAGCGCTCGGCTGCCGCCGCAGGCGCAGCAGCTCGTGAAATAATCAGCAACTCGCCCCATAGTCCAAGAAGGTCTTTTGCTGAGTGTTCGAGTTGGCTGAACAGGTTCGCCAGTTCGAGAATGCGCTCACTGATTTCACGGTTCGTAAGCGGGGTCAGTGCGTCGCCGCAGAAGGTTTCCTCCAGCAGCCGAAGAAAAACCCGAACGAGGTCGGGATCATTTTCCTCCAATCGGACAATGCTAAACGTCCCGTTCGCATGACCACCACCGTCAACGCCAATCTCACATTCACGCGCAAATTGCACGCCGATGAACCGCAATGCGATATCGTTTCGCGTATCGGACGGCAGGCAAGAAAATAACAATGACGGGAATGATCGCTCATCGACCGCGAGCCAGACACCTGACTTCCTCTGCAATTCTTCGCCATAGAGGCTGGCACAGCCTGACGGAAATTTTCGGATGAGTGCGGTGTAGGTCTCGAACAGCATCGACTACCGCTCGATCCAAACCCGCTCGATCAGCTTATCAGGGAAATGCACAGCGAACACCGGTACATCGCGCAGCGTCCGCTTCCCGTCACTTGTTTGCAAATTGTAGCGGTGAAGCTGGAACGTCACGTCGCGCTGTGAAATAAGCGCCCGCGCACCGGGATAATTTGTGCGAGCGTTCGAACCCTGAAAGAGATTTTTGATTTTTGCAGGCTGCTCATCATTTAGCGAACGAATAGCATCGGCGCCTGACCACGGCCCCGAGAACGCATAAAAACTACAGGTTGTCTCGGGTTCTTCAGCAACCAGCCGATCCAGCATGAGCATCAACGAGGAATGCTCCATATTGTCGTCAGGCCATTTGTATCGCAGCCGCCCGAAGTAAGGCAGGAAATCAGCCAAACGGATGGAATCGCTAAATGCAGGCACCGCCTGCTTTTCGTTCCAGCCCGGTTCGGCGTATTCGTAGAGATCAAGGTCGCGAAGGATCGCGTTCGCCGTTTCTCGATTTTCCGCTAAAATTTCACTGTCTTCGTGGGGGTGGGCTGGCGCAATCCAGCCGCCCTTACCCCTGGATTGATACATCTCCAACAGGACGACAGACGAGCGGGTTGGCTGGAGCTTCTGGTCGAGGAAATAGGTTCGTCGCCAATCCTTGAGCGTCTTGCCTTCTTCGAGGTGCCGCCTGATCGATGAGCGGATCGACTCCTCGTGTCTGACGTAATCGGTGAAGGCATCGATATTTTCGGTCGTGAGATAAATGCGGCACAACCCCAGATAACCGCGCTTGTATCCGAAAAATCGCGCACGTTGCTGGATATTATCTGCGTTACCCACACCCGTTGAGCGCGGCATGTAGCTCACTGTCAGGCCTTCCACGGTAAAGCCGCGATCAAGGCCAATGCCACCAATTAGAATCCAGCTATATTCACCTTTCCAATCAATGCTCGGGATGCGCGATTTTTCTCGAGTATTCAGCTCCTGAATTGCCGTGGATTCGATTGCCTCCAAGAGACATTCTGTGATCTCGTCGAACGTAAATTCGCAGGAATAGGTCTTCATTAGACCGAGTGTGCTTTCCTGAAATTCTTGCAGCAACTCCTCGCGGCGTGGATGCCCCGCATCATCGAGAATCGTGCGCCAGTCCTCTTTCGTCTGCTTGACCCACCGCATGAACATGAGGTGGTCACTTTTCGGAACAGCCGGATGGATCATCATGGAGCGGTTTTTGCCCTTCCGATCCTGCCCTTCGAGCAAACCAATCGCGACTCCGACAAAAAACTCCCGCATTGCCGAGAGTAAGCTTTTCGGAGGTTTTACCGGCGGATTGAGCGGATCAGGAACTTCGGAGGCGAGGATCGTCTCAATGTATTTTTCCTGTCCCGCAGGACTGAAGAAATCCTGCCCACCGACATATTGTTCGCCGGGGGTGAGCACCATGCCGAAATCCGGGGAAAGCGTGTCAATGCGGCTGATGAGCAACGGAGCCTGCGGCGTTGCCGTGTAAAGGACATAGCTGTGCTCGGGAAAGCGATCGCGCAGCGCGAGAATTCGCGCATATGTCGTGCTTTGTTCGTTCTTTTTCGCTTTCGTATTGATGCCCGCCTGATCGCCTTCGTCATCAACGATCAGTGTCGGAACGCCCTTGAGGTCCAGCTTGGACATGAGCTTTGCCAAATTATCGAGGTGCTGGTGCTGCTTCATGCACACGATCAACACGGTGCGGGCGCGTGGGTTGCCGCGCTGCCACTTGGTCAATTCGCTTTGAACGCGTTCCAATTCGCCGGTCTGAAATCCCTTTTGCTGGGTTGAAAAAAGCTTCCACTGGCGGTTGGTGTCGATCTCCAGATCGCTTCGAATGCGATCATACGACTGTTCGACCAGATTATTCGTGGTGCCCGCCAGTAAAATCA